>NZ_JAJFZS010000003.1:0-246714 GCF_020731535.1 Arthrobacter sp. zg-Y40 | reverse complement strand
CCGCCCCGGGGCGGCGCAGCCTTCGTCAACAGCTGGGGCCGCAACCCCGCGGGTGGCCGGCCACTGCTGCACTGTATTCCCTAAACCTCAGGGCCGCCCGTTGAGCTTGGTCAGCAGGTCCGCGAGCTGCTGTACCTCGGCCGGATCCCACGTTTCCAAACGGCCCCGCAGGCGGGATCGCTTCGTTGAATGCGAGGACTCGAACCGGGCCCGTCCCTCGGGGGTCAGGTCCAGGAGCTGGGCCCGCCCGTCAGAAGGATCCGCGCGCCGGCACACCAGGCCCAGGGCCTCCAGCTGTGAGACGGTCCTGCTCAACAGCGCCTTGTCCACCTGCAGGGCTTCCGCCACCGCCCCCTGCTGGCATTCCGTGCCCTGGTACAGGGTCATCATGACCGTGAACCCGAGCGGCTGCAGCGAGGGGTGGACGGCCAGGGCTGCGTCCTTGAAGGTCCGCCGCGTTGCGGTCAGCATGTGCGCAAACTGCCGCTCGACTGCCGCGATCGAGGATTCCATGGTCGCCTCAGCGGCTTCCTCGGCCGCCGGCGTCGTCACGCTAGTTCTCGCGCTTTCCGGCAGGAACATCCGGATTCTGGCCGGCAGCGGCCTGCGCATCCGCGGTGATCCGATCTGTGGTGTCTCCCGCGGTGTGCTCAGCGGTTTCGAGGGCTGCTTCGCCGTCGACGGCGGTGGTGGCACCCTTCGATTCCGCCTGCATCTTCTCGTGCCGGGTCATGCTGCCCAGTTCCAGGTTTGGCAGGAACAGCACGGCCAGCAGCGTGAGGAGGCCCAGCGGAGCGGCGATCATGAAGATGTGCGCAACGGAGGAACCGTAGACGGATTCCACGATTACCCGCACCGGCTCCGGCAGGGCGCTCACAGCTGGGATGGCCCCGGAAGTCAGGGAAGCGGCAACTTCCTTGCCCTGTTCGCCCAGCGACATGATGGCGCCCATCAATTCGCCCTGCTTTTCCGCCATCCGGTCGGTGACCTGGGTGGCAAGCACGGCGCCCAGCGCCGAAACGCCGATGGTGCCGCCGATGGTGCGGAAGAAGTTGATGCCGGAGCTGGCCACACCCAGGTCACGGGTGGGGACATCGTTCTGCACCACCAGCACCAGGTTCTGCATGACCATGCCCACGCCGGCACCCAGCAGGAACATGTAGAGGGAAACCAGCCAGAAGTTGGTGTCGTATTCGATGGTGCCCATCAGCACCAGGGCTACCGTGAGGATGACCGCACCGGAGACGACGTAGGCCTTCCACTTGCCGGTCTTGGTGATCATCTTGCCTACGAGGGTAGAGACGATCAGCAGGCCGCCCATCATCGGAATGGTCATGATGCCGGACATGGTTGCCGAAGCACCGCGGGCCAGCTGCATGTACTGGGACAGGAACACAGAGGTGCCGAACATTGCCACGCCGACGGCGAGGGAGCCGATCACCGAGAAGGTGAAGGTGCGGTTACGGAACAGGGCCAGGGGGATGACCGGCTCGGAGGACTTCAGCTCCACGAACACAAAGGCGGCCAGGCCCACCAGGGAGCCGCCCACCATCCATGCGGTGGCAGCACTGATCCAGTCGAAGTCGGTGCCCACCAGGGAGACCCAGATCAGCAGTACCGAGACCGAAGCGGCCAGCAGGATGATGCCGGCGTAGTCAATGGTGACCTTGCGCTTCTTCAGGGCGGGCAGGTGCAGGGTCTTCTGAATCATAAAGAGCGCGACGGCGGCCAGCGGCACCGCGACGTAGAAGTTCCAGCGCCAGTTGACGGAGTCGGTGATGACGCCGCCGATCAGCGGGCCGCCCACGGTGGACAAAGCCATCACCGCGCCGAACAGGCCCATGTAGCGGCCGCGCTCACGCGGGGAAATGATGTCCGCCATGATGATCTGGGTCAGCGCGCCCAGACCGCCGGCGCCGATGCCCTGGATCACGCGCATGGCGATCAGCCAGTCCGTGTTCTGCGCAAAGCCTGCCGCGGCACTGGCGACAATGAAGATGATCAGTGCCAGCTGGACCAGGACCTTGCGGTTGAGCAGGTCGGCCAGTTTGCCCCAGACCGGAGTGGACACAGCGGTGGCCAGCAGCGTGGCGGTGACCACCCAGGTGAAGGCGGCCTGGTCGCCTTCGAGGTCGGAAATGATCACCGGAAGCGAGGTGCTCACCACGGTGCTTGCCAGCATCGAGACGAACATGCCCAGCAGCAGGCCGGTCAGGGCCTGGAGGACTTCGCGGTGTTTGCGTTTTGCCGCGGCTTCAGCCTCGGCGCGGGCATCCTGCAGGGCAGGGGAGACGGACATGCACACTCCAAAAGTGGTTGACGGATGTCAAAGGTTGATTTAAGTCAACGATACGCCGCCGCCCGGTGTGCGCTGTACATATCCGGCGCCAGTGTGAGGGAACTAATACCCCTTCGTAGGCAAGTTTCCAGGGGTCGGTGGCGAGGGCCGCAGCATTGGCCCCGGCGGTGCCGCTTCCTATCAAACCGCTGATTTGGCTGTCCTTGCGTTAAACCTGCGCCTTTCTTGAGAGTTCCGTGCAAGTATCGGTGCCCCGTGGGAGGTAGAGACCCCGCGGAGAGGCGGTGCCGTTCTGTGCCCCGCGCGCGGTGGGCTCCGTCTGAGAAACGGAGCCCTCCGCGCAAAACCCTGTCCCGGCCAAAACTGCCGATTTCGTTGCCGTGCGGCAGTCTGCAAGAATTTCAGCGGGGATAAGCGTACTTACCAAGTGCGTCTCCACTGCCGGCCTCTCATCGGCAGCAGGCACAGTCTCAACGTAAGGTCTCTACTTCAATGCGTACCGCTGTCCGCAGGCTCTCCGCCGCCGCGAGCCCCTGCGCTTCGCTGCCCTTTTTCCCGCCAAACCTTTCGGCGGCAGCATGAACGCTGATGCAGTCATCCGGAGAAACAACGTCCGGGTGCTTGGACGCCCCGACGGCCCGGTGCTCGTGCTGGTACAAGGCTTCGGCTGCGACCAGGTGGTCTGGGACCCAATCCTGCCGGAATTCACCGATACCCACCGGGTGGTGCTGCTGGACCACGTCGGCACCGGCGGCGCGGATCCGGAGGCCTACGACCCGCTCCGGTACGCATCCCTGGAGGCGTACCTGGCAGACCTGATGGAGGTCCTGGAGGTCCTGGACCTGCAGGACGCGACCATTGTGGGCCACAGCATCGCGGGCATGATGGGATTGTCCGCAGCCACCCGGACCCCGCGGATCGGACGGTTGGTCCTGCTGGGCGGTACGGCCCGCTATCTGAACGACGACGGTTATGTGGGCGGTTTCGAGCCCGCAGAAGCTGAGGAGCTGCTGCGCTCCGTGGACGCGAACTACCCGCTGTGGGTGGCGGCCGTCGCGCCGGGAGTGGCCGGCAAGGAGCCCGGCCTCAGTTCATACTTTGCCGACCGGCTGTGCCGGTTGCACCCGGACTATGTCCGCGACTTCCTGCAAATGTCCCTGGCCGCGGACGTACGGCACCTGCTGCCCCGGGTACGGGTTCCGGCCTTGGTCCTGCAAACCCGGGATGATCCGCTCAGCCCTGCGTCGGCCTCCAACTATCTGTTCGAACATCTTCCCGCCGGCACCCGCACGATGCTGGCGGTCCGGGGAAACCTGCCCCATCTCAGCGCACCCCGCCTGACGGCGCAGGCCGTCCACGACTTCCTGAAGACGGAACGACATGCCTAACGACTACGAGGCCCATTTCCACGAAGCGGCTTCCGGATATCTCGTCCTCGAAACGGACGGCACGATCCTGGACGTCAACCGCAAGCTGCTGTCCTGGACCGGGCATACGCGTGAACACCTCCTGGGCGGCAGCATCCTTGACCTGCTGCCGGTGGGGGACCGGGTGCTGTTTGCCTCCCACGCCGTGCCGCAGCTGGCGGTGTCCGGCTGCTTCAACGAGATGGCCGTGGAGCTCGTGGCTGAGGACGGCAGCCGGATTCCGGTGCTGCTCTCCGGTGTCCGTGCCCCCGGAGCCGGCAATGACGGCGACGCCGGCCCGGACCGGATTTCCGTATTCAATGCCTCCGAGCGCACACGCTACGAGCGGGATCTGGTGGAGGCCCTGCGGAAGGCCGAAGCGGCCGACAATGCCCGCGCCGCGGCAGAGGCAGAAGTGCGAAAGAACCAGAAGGCCCTGGTGGAAAAAGACGCCATCCTGCAGGAAAACCTGGCCGCGAGCCGGAAGAGCCAGGCGCTGCTGGAAACGATCCTGAACGCCGCCGACGTCGGCCTGCTCGTCCTGGACGCACACGGCGAAAAAGTGCTGGCCAACACGCACCTCATGTCCACCTGGGGCCAGATCATGGGGAACACGGAGGTCTTCGATCGAGGCAGGATCCTCTTCGGTCCGGACCGGGTGACCCCCGTCCCAGCCCTCGAACGGCCCGTACGCCGTGCCGTCGCGGGCGAGTCCTTCTCCGACGAAGTCGTCTGGTTTGGTCCCGGCAGCGGCAACCAGTTGGCCCTGAACATTTCCGCCCGCCCCATCCGGACGGACGAAGAGCTCACCGGCACCGTGATCGCCTTCACCGACGTCACCCGATTGGTGCACGCCGTCACCGCGCAGGAGGAATTTGTAGCCAGCGTCTCGCATGAACTGCGCACCCCGCTGACCTCGATCCTGGGCTACCTGGATCTCGCCCTGGACGAAGAAGGGCTGCCGGAGCACGTCGGTGCGGCGTTAAAGGTTGCACTCCGCAATGCGGAACGCCTGCTCGGCCTCGTTTCGGACCTGCTGTCCGTGGCGTCCGGCAATACCAAGATGGAGCGCCGGCCGGTGAACCTCGCGGAGGTGGTGCGGGCCGGCATTGTGTCGGTTGCGCCCAAAGCCCGGTCCAACCTGGTGGAGCTGCAGCCGGACCTGCCCGAGTCCCTCACTGCTGATGTGGACCCGCACCGGCTGGCCCAGGTGGTGGATAACCTGCTGTCGAATGCGGTGAAATATTCGCCGGGCGGCGGCATTGTCAGCGTGCGGCTGTGGCAGGACGCGGGGAATGTGCTGCTGGAAGTGGCAGACACCGGGATCGGCATGAGCCAGGCCGAGCAGGAACAGGTCTTCACGAAGTTCTTCCGCAGCCGCGGGGCGGTGGCCTCGGCGGTTCCCGGCGTCGGGCTGGGCCTGGTGATCACCAAGAACATTGTGGAAGCGCACGGCGGTACCCTGACCTTCACCAGCGCGCCCGGACGGGGGACGACGTTTACGGTTTCCCTGCCCCAACCCTGAGTGGAAGCGGCGCCGGCTTCCGGGCAGACTGAAGGTACGCGAAAGTCCCACCTTTAGAGAGGCTCCGATGGCTCAGCCAGCGCATGGTTCCACCACCGCCGCACCCGGTCCGCGTGTTCCCGAGCCGCGGTTCCGGATCACCCGGGACGGACTGCGCGCGTCCATGTGGTTCTGGCCGAGCTGTGCTTCCCTGGCGGCGCTGCTGGTCACCCTGCTGCTGATGCCGGTCCGGCCGGGCGACGACGTGGCCTGGGCCCGCTGGATCTGGCCCACCGGCGTCGACGCCGCGTCCAGCCTGCTGCAGACCGTGGCCACCAGCGTGATGACCGCCGCGACCGTGACCTTTTCCCTGACCGTGGTGGCGCTGCAGCTGGCTTCACAGCAGTTCTCGCCCCGGCTGCTGCGCGAATTTGCCCGCGACGTACGCACCCAGGCGGTCCTGGGCGTGCTGCTGGGAACGTTCCTGGTCAGCATCACCGGCTTGCACGGGATGGACGCGGACCGGCCGGTGCCCGTGCTGGTGGTGGGCCTGGTCTACGTGCTGGGCATCGCCTCCGGGATTGTGCTGCTGCTCTTTATCGGGCACATTGCCCGGTCCCTGCGGGTGGACACCATGATGCGCAGCGCGCACCAGAGCTGCCTGGCCGTGCTCCGCGACACGTATCCGCTCTCCGAAACGGGCGAGGTGCAGGAATTCCCGGTGCCCGACGGCGGCACCCTGGTTCCCGTGGGCCGCAGCGGGATTGTGCAGACGGTGGACTGGAAGCCGCTGATGGCCGCCCTGGAAAAGCACGGGCTGAAAATGCGGATTATGGTCCAGCCCGGCGACCACGTGACGCTCGGCTCCCCGGTGGCCCGGGTGTGGGCCGACGACGGCGGCACCGTGCCGCTTGCAGCGGTCCGGAACGCCTTGGCCGAGTCCCTGGAAATCGGGTACGAACGCACTCCCGAGCAGGATGCGGCGCTGGGGCTGAGGCAGCTGACCGACATTGCGGTGAAGGCCATCTCGCCGAGTATCAATGACCCCATCACTGCAGCCCATGCCACCGGGTACTGCGCGGACCTGCTGGTGGACCTGCAGCGCCGCCGGCTGGGACCCGAAGCGCACCAAGACGCCCACGGGGTGCAGCGCCTGGTCACCGACGGCCGGGACTACCGCTATTTCCTGGACCTGGTCTGCGGCCCGGTGCGCCGCTTCGCCCATTCCGAACCTATTGTGCTCACCGCCGTGCTGCGGCTGCTGCGCGACTGTGCGGCCACCGCCGTGAACGAATCGCAGCGGGCGGAGCTCCGCCGGCAGAACTCGCTGGTACTTGAGACCGCGCGCAACCAGATGGTGGCTGCCGACGACGAGGAGATCCGTGACATGGGCCGCCGGGTGGAGGAGGCGCTCGCGGGGAACCTGACGGCCGCTTTCACCGACCGGGCCGGCGAGACCCGGTCGGTCTAAAAGGGCTCGCCGAGGTTCCCACGGAGTGTGGCTGCAAGGCGGTCAGCACGGCGAAAAGGCAAAACTTACCGATATTCGGCTTCAAAACGGTAAATTTTGCCTTTTCGATTCCCGGGACGGCCCCCGTGCCGGCTTGGGACGCTCCTAGCGCAGGCCCAGCAGCTCCTGGGCCAGGACGAACATCCCCATGACCAGCACAAAGATGCCGAAGCCGCGCCGAAGTGCGGCTTCCGGAATCTTTCCGGCCAGCCGGGCGCCGATGAGGGAGCCGAGGACGGCCAATACGGTAACTGCGCCTACCAGCGGCCAGTTAAGGTTCACGGTGGTGAGGTAGCCGCCCAGTCCGGCCAGCGACTGCAAGGAAATCACCACCAGCGACGTTGCGACGGCGGCTGGCATGGTCAGCCCGCCCAGCAGCGCCAGCGCGGGCACAATCAGGAAACCGCCGCCTGCACCCACTAGTCCTGCCGCCAATCCGATGACCAGCCCATCAGCAGTACCTTCGGCGCCGGTTGCTCGCCCGTCCGACTGTCGGCCGGGGCACCCCTGCGGCCGCGGATCATGGCCACGGAGGCAGCCAGCATCATGGCGGCGAACGCCACCATCAGGACGGTCTCCGGCAGGCGGCCTCCCACCTGGCCGCCGCCGAAGGCGCCGACCATGCCGGCCGCGCCGAACAGCAGCCCGGTGCGCCACATCACCCTGCCCTTGCGGGCATGCCCGAGGACACTCACCGCGGAAGTCGCGCCGACAACGAACAGCGAGGAGGCAATTGCCTCGCGGGGATTCAGCCCGGCGACGTAGGTGAGTATCGGCACGGTGAGGATGGACCCGCCACCGCCGAGCAGGCCGAGCGAAAGCCCGATCAGCACGGAGAGCAGCAGGGTTGCCGCGAAGGCGACTGTCATGGAACGGTCCTTAAAGAGGGAGGAACAAGAGCGGAAACGCCGCTTAGCGGACGGCGGGCAGCTGGGCGATGGCCGAGGAAGCCGTGGGATCGGCGGCGCTCTTGTTCCAGGGCATCTTGGACAGGGCCTGGCCCATGGCGCAGGTGTTGGTCGCAGCCGAGAAGGCCAGCCCGGCTCCGATGCCGCCGGCAAGGAACCCTGGATGATGGAACAAGTGCTTTAGCAAGTCGAAGAAGGAGTTCAAAATGTGCCGAGCAGTCAGCTGCCGCAAGTGCGGCAAGACCACCTGGGCCGGATGCGGCAACCACGTGGACCAGGTCATGAACAATGTCCCCAAGGCGGACCGCTGCACGTGCAGCACCAATGCCGCGACGTCCGTGGGCGCCCAGGCGGGCGGATCGAGCTGGCTCGGAAAGCTGTTCGGCCGCAAGTAAACGCACCAATACCGGGAATGCCGGCGCCGGGCGTGGCAAGCTATGCCCATGGAATCCAGCACCGGCATCCCGCCCTGGCCCTCGACCGACCCGCAGTACGGCAATGTGCGCCTGGTGGCTTTCCGCGATGAGGACGCCCCAATGGTGATGGAGATGGCCCGGGACGAGTACTTTCCCACCGTCGGCAGCCTGCCCGCCAACGCGGACCACGAGCAGGCGCTGGAGTGGCTGGAGCGGCAGCGGCAGCTCCACGACAAAGGATCGGGTTTCTCCTTCGCCATCACCGACGCGGAGACGGACACGGTAGTGGGACAGGTCGGCCTGTGGGGCTGGGAACTGCCGCACGGCCGCACGCAGGCGGGCTACGGAATCATCCCCGCTGCCCGCCGCCGCGGCTACGCCGGAAACGCCCTGCGCGCGGTGGCGGAGTTCGCCTGGTCCATTCCCGAAGTGCAGCGCATGGAGCTGTACATCGAGCCGTGGAACGCCGCTTCCATCCGCACCGCCGAATCCGCCGGTTTTGAGCGTGAAGGCCTGCTGCGCAGCTACATGGTGATCGCCGGGCAGCGCCGGGACCTGCTGGTTTTCTCGTCGCTCAGACAGCCTTAGGGTACGGAGTGGCTGCCGTCGCCCGGCATGTCCGCCAGGCCGCGGCCCCACACCCCGTGGAAGTGATTGACGGGTCCATGGCCGGTCCCGACGTCCAGCTCATCAGCGGTTTCCAAGGCCTCCTGCAGCCAGGTCTTGGCCGCCTGCAGCGCCACTTCCCAATTCCCGGACCGCGCATACAGCGTGGCGAGTGCGGAGGACAGCGAGCAGCCGGTGCCGTGCGTGTTCACGGTGTCCACCCGGGCCGAGCTCACCTCGGCGGTGCGTACCGCGCCGTCGCCGCCGATGCTGACCAGCGCATCCGGGGCCGCCGGGCCGGCAAGGTGACCGCCCTTCACCAGCACCGCCACCCCGTGGGCCCGCGCCAGGCGGACGCCCTGGTCCAGCGCCTCGTCCCAGCTGCCGGCGCAGGCGTCCCCCACCAGTACCGCGAGTTCGGGAAGGTTGGGGGTCACCAGATGCACCCCGCCCAGCAGCCGCCGCATGGCATCCTCGGCATCGGCGTTCAGCAGCCGGTCACCGCTTGTGGCAATCATGACCGGATCCAGCACCACGGCGGGCGGACGGACGGCAGTCAACCATTCAGAGACGGCCTCAATAGTTTCCACATTGCCCAGCATGCCGATCTTCACGGCGTCTATAACGACGTCGTCGCTGACGGCGGTGAGCTGCTCGCGGAGGAACGCCACCGGAGGCGTGTGCACCGAGCGCACGCCAACGGTGTTCTGCGCCACGAGGGCGGTGATTACGGCCATACCGTAGCCACCGGTGGCCGCAATGGATTTCAGGTCGGCCTGAGTGCCGGCTCCGCCCGTGGGATCGGTGCCGGCAATGCTCAGCACCCGGGGGACTTTCACCGGTTCCATGCCGCCACCAGTTCCTCTGCCGCCCTGCGGGGATCAACAGCAGCGCAGACAGCTGAAACCACGGCAATTCCGGAAGCGCCGGCGGCGCGCAGCGCAACGACGTCGGCGGGCTGGATTCCGCCGATCGCAACGCACGGCAGCGGCGAGGAGGCAGCGAAGGATCGGAAACCGCTTATTCCCAACGGTTCGGGGTGGTCCGGTTTGGTGCTGGTGGGCCGGATGACGCCGGCACCCAGGTAGTCCACGGTCCCGGCGGGGAGCGCGCCAACGGCAGCCAGATGCCGCTCCGTGTTGGCGGTCAGCCCGACAACGGCGTCCGGTCCCACCAGCCGCCGCACCGCGCCGGCGGGCAGGTCGCTTTGGCCGACGTGCACCCCGTGCACTTCGGCGCCCGCGGTCCGGGCAGCCAGGTAAATGTCCACCCGGTCATCAACCAGTACCAGGGCGCGGTCCCCGACCGCTGAAGCCACGGCCAACACCAGTTGGTAAAAGTCGGCAGCGGAAGCCTGCTTTTCCCGGACCTGCACCGTTCGGATGCCGCCGGCCACGGCGGCCCGCACGGTTTCGGTCACGCCCCGGGCCCCGCACAGGAGGGTGTCGGTAACGAGGTAGATGCCGGTGTTCCGAGCGCGTTCGCGGAGGCGGCCGGAGTCCGGGAAAGATGCAGTGTTCACGCGGCGGCCAGCCGTTCGGCTACGAGCTCCGCATCCAGGTGCCAGAGTGTGTCGAGGAAGATCGGAGCGAAGCTGCCCGGGCCGGACGCGGAGACTGCGGCATGCTCGGCTGCCACGGTATAGGCCGCAGTGGCGGCGGCCGCCGCCACCAGCCCGCCGCCGTCGGGCCCGGCGTCGCCGGCAACTGCAAGGAACGCCGCGGTAACCGCGCCCAGCGCGCAGCCGCCGCCGGTGACCTTAGTGAGCAGGGAGGTCCCGTTGCTCAGCCGCAAGGTGTCCGTGCCGTCAGTGATGACATCGGTGGCGCCGGAGACGGCCACGATGCAGCCGTACTTGGCTGCAAGCAGGGACGCGGCAGGCAGGGCGTCCTCGGGGTTATCGGTGGCGTCAACACCGCGGCCGCCCGAGCCGAGCCCGGCGAGGGCCATTATCTCCGAGGCATTGGCGCGGACGGCGGTGGGGCGCAGGGCCAGCAGTTCCGCGGCCAGGGCGGTGCGGACCGGAAGGCTGCCCACGGCCACCGGGTCAAGCACCCAAGGCGTTCCGGCGGCATTGGCTGCTTCGGCGGCTTCGAGCATGGCTGTGCGCTGGTCGGCATGCGGAGTGCCAAGATTAATCAGCACGGCGGAAGCAACCCGGGCAAACGGGCCCGCCTCGCCGGGGATATCCGTCATGGCCGGTGCGGCGCCGAGTGCCAGCAGCACGTTGGCAGTGAAGTTGGTGACCACGGCGTTGGTCAGGCACTGCACGAGCGGCGGTTCGGCGCGCAGGCGCGACAGGTGGTCGGAAACGGTTAACGGTGTCAGGCGAATAGTCATCCGCGACATCCCTTCGCTAGTTCTAACTAGATCAGGTTCAACGGGTTTCATCTCAGCCTTACGGCACCCCGTGTCACTGGAACCGACTCTACGAGCACGGCTGGGGAAAGGCAAAGGGGCGGTGCCTATGCCCGGCGGCCCTCCACCGGCACCAGACCCAGGCCGGCGCAGCCGCTGGCCAGATCCTCGAGGCCGAAGGCGCTGAGGGGACTGGCCACACCCGGGTCCAGGTCCTGCCGGTCCCGCAGCTGCTCCGCTCCCCAAGCGATCAGCTCACCGGTCAACGTGTAGACATTGGGCCCGGTGAGCTGCACGGCCGAGAGCAGGCTTCCGTCCCTCCCGGTCACGGCGGCCACCACCTGTGTACGGGTTTTTGCGCGCCGGGCGCTGTCCGGTCCGCCGGGTTTCCCGATCAGGGGAGCGGACAGGTTCTCCAGCAGGCGGCGGCCCCGGGCCGACTTTCCGATCGCATGGCTGGCTGCGGATGCCAGGCTGATTGCCCGGCTGAGGGAAGGGAACCAGCCGTTGTACACCGACACGCTATCCAGCTGGGGGAAGGCATCGGGTAGGAACAGGACTTCCGTTCCGGGAACCAGGAAGCCCGCTTTGTGTCCCCGGCGGGAACCGCTCACCGGGAAAACATGGACATCTGCTGCCGCCCGTTCTTCCACCAGATGCCCGTCCCTCAACCGCACTGCGGGCAGGAACAAGCCGTCGCGCATGGTGGTCCGGGTACCCTGGCTGAGCCCTGGACTCAGCGCGCCCGCGGTGAAGTATCCGACGTCGAGCCTCCGTCCGGCTTCTCCGGCCTGCTGCGCCGCCAGGGCGCCGGCCAGGATGCCCGGTACGTAGTCATATCCGAACGCAGGCAACAGCACGGCGCCGGCTTCCTCTGCCTGCCGTCCGAACCGCTCCTGCAGGGTGCGGACAAACCCCACCTCGCCGGTGGTGTCGATGTAGCGCGCACCGGCCTGCACGGCAGCTTCCGCCACCCCCAGGCCGAACCGTTCAAAGGGCCCCACGGTGGTGATCAGCACGTCGCCGGGATTCAGCAGCCGCCGGATACTGCCGGTATCGCCGGCATCTGCGGCAGTGAACTCCAACCCGCCGTGGTCCCGCGCCAGGGAAGACAGTGCGGCGGTATTGCGTCCGGCGAGGACGGGACGCACGCCGCGCCGGATCAGCGCGTCCAACACCAGGGTGCCGGTATATCCGCTGGCACCGAGAAGGACGAGGCGGCCGCTCACTTCCGGTCCTGTGCCTTCGGTTCGTAGCCGATCAGCCAGTGCAGTCCGTATCGGTCAATGACCTGACCGTCCGAAGCGCCCCACGGCTTGGGGCCAAGCGGGTCCACGATCCGGCCGTCGGCCGCAAGCCGGCTAAACCAGCTATGCAGGAGTTCCGGTTCGCCGGTCCCGAGCAGGGAGAGCATGACCCCCTCCATCCGGACGTTCTGTTCCGGCCCGTCGGTATCTGCTCCGGCCAGGGCGACAGGGCCATCCAGGACTCCGTGCGCAACCGCGTCCGGCGCGCCGCCGCTGCCGAAGTCCCGGTTCGTATGCAGCGATAGCTCACCGCCGAACACTCCGGCATAAACGGTGAGGGCTTTGCGCGCAGTGCCCGGAAACAGGACGTAAACCATGGGTGCCGTCATGCCGCACAGCATACGCTGCCGATACCGCTGCGGGGACCGTGGCCGTTGACTCCCCGGCATGGCCAGCGGACAGTGGACCCATGCCAGGCATCGGTGCACCGCTGTGGGACAAACTGTCCGAGACCGTTGAATCCGGCTGGTGCCCGGGGCTGGTGGCGGGTATCCGGCTTAACGGGCAGACAGAGATCTTCGCGACCGGTTCGCTGGGTGTTGGGCGGTCCGCGCCAATGGGCGAGGACACCCCGTTCCGCATTTCCTCATTGAGCAAGCTGCTGGGCGGCGCCCTGGCCCTGAGCCTGCTCGCAGACGGCACCCTGGAACTGGATGAGGACGTGTCCCGCATGTTCTCCGTGCTGGGGCACCTGCGCGTGCTCGCCACACCCGATGCGCCACTGTCCGTCTCGGTCCCCGCCCGCGGGCCGATCACCCTGCGTCACCTGCTGACCTTCACCGCAGGATTCGGCATCGACTTCGCGCCCACACCCTACGCCGCCGCCACCCGCGACCTGCTGTGGGGTCCGAACCCGCCGGACCTGACTCACGAGGAGTATCTGGCCCGCCTCGCTGCTCTGCCGCTGGCGCATCAGCCGGGGGATCTGTGGATGTATCACTCATGCGCGGACCTCCTCTCGGTCGTGATGGCCAAGGCCGCCGACAGCTCAGTTGGTCAGTTGCTGCAGGAGCGGGTCAATGGACCCTTCGGGCTCACCGGCACCGGGTTTCCTACCGGAAAGGACACGTTCCCTACCGTGTACGAGGCAGTGGACGGTCAATTGAAGGAAGCGGTCTCCTACCGGGACGCCATGGCAGCGCCCCCGATATTCGAATCACTGGCCGGTGGCCTGGTGTCCACCGTGCCCGACTATTTGCGGTTCCTGGCACAGCTGGCCGACGACGCCGTGCTGCCCGCGTCCCTGCGGCAGCAGATGACCGATGACCAGCTCACCTCCCCGCAGCGGACCGGCATGATCGAGATGTCCGGGCCGGATGAATCCTGGGGGTTCATGACCGCGGTGCAGACCGGGCCGGGCGCCCCGTGGTCCGAACCCGGGATGTGGGGTTGGGCCGGCGGTTCCGGCACCAGCGCCGCGGTGTATCCCAACGGCGACGCGGGTGTGGTTTTCACCCAGCGGTTTATGAGCGGACCGCAGGACAGCTTCGACTACTTCTGGGAACCGTTCGGTGCGCTGCGGGCGAGCGTCTGCCGGTAAGGACTATCACCAGGGCGCCGTCACCACGGAGCGAGAGCCGGGGCGGCAGCCAAGGGCCCGCGGCCCGCAAGCCAGGCCATGAACATCCGCCGGTCCGACGCCGAGCCAAGCCGCTCCGGAACCGTGGCCAGCAGCACCGGCAGGTCCCATTCCACGTATTCTTCGGGCCAGTCAGCCGGTCCGTATCCCAGTCCGAGGTCGGCATGGTGCATCTCCACTTCGCGCAGCCGGTGCGCCGGACAGGCCGCCACCCCGTAGTGCTCGCCGCCCAGGAAGTGTCCGTTGGGGAAACCTGCCTCGGCATATCGGGCCAGGACGGTCTCGAGCATTGTTTGGCTGGACGCCAGATCGCTGATGATTTCCTGTGCGGACCTGCCCGCCCCGGCCTCGATGTCACCTTCCCGCTGCGCTGTGCCGCCCGGGTACTTGGGGACATCCCGGCCGTCGAGGGCGCCGTCGATCCGCCGGCCAAGGCCGTCGGCGTTGCGTGCCAAATGGGTGAGGACGTGTCCAACGGTCCAGCCCGGCAACCTGCTGGGCCCGCGGACCTCGGCGTCGGTCAGGCCCGCCACCGAAGCCATCAGCCGCTGCTGCGCCTCGGCGCACAGCTGGGCTGCGCGTTCGGGATTCGCGTCAAGGGTGAGATTCCCGTCAAGAGTCATGGGGCCACCAGTTTTCCTCCCTCACCGCCCGCGTTGGCAGTGACGGACGCCAGCCTAGCGCGGGCGGCCGGGCGCGTGTCCCGTTGCACCACCTCGGGATCCGGGCGGAGCAGGGATAACCCCCCGTGTGAAGCTTGCGCGACGCGATACTTGACCCTGACACAGTGGCAGGCAGGAGAACTGAAGCATGTTATCCATCGGAGCGTTCGCACAGATCGGGCAGGTGACCCACCGCATGCTGCGGCACTGGGACACCGCCGGGCTGCTCGTTCCCGCCCACGTGGATGAGTTCAGCGGTTACCGTTCCTACGATCCCGCACAGCTGGAGCGGCTGCACCGGATTGTCGCCCTCCGTCAGCTCGGTTTCGGCCTGGAGGACATTGCCTCCATCCTCGAAGCCGGTGTGGACGCAGGCCGGATTGCGGACATGCTCCGTGTCCGGCGCGCCGAGGTGGAACGCGAGCAACGGACGGCAACCGCACGGCTCATCGACGTCGAGCGCAGGCTCCACCTCATTGAAAAGGAAAATGCCATGTCCCAGATCGAAATCATCTCCAAGTCCCTGCCCGCCGTCCGCCTGGCCGCCCGCACCGCCGTTGTTGCCGAACAGCCGGAGGTGGCCGGCGTTGTTGGGCCGCTTTTTGATGCAGTGGGGGCGGCGCTGTCCGCGGCGGGTGCTTCCCTGGATACACCGATCGCCCAGTACGAGATGGGCGAAGAGGGTATGCGCATCCTGGCCGGCTATGTCGTCGGCCCGGCCACTCCCGAGGGCGTGGAAGTGGTGGACCTGCCCTCGGTGCCCGCGGCCATCTGCGGTGTGCACTTGGGCGCCATGGACCGGATTGGGGAAAGCTGGCAGGCCGTCCATGCCGAGATCGTTGCCCGAGGGTTTGCACCCTCCGGACCGTGCCGTGAGGTGTACGTCCGTGCGGTATCCGATGACCAGGCGGACTGGGTGACGGAGCTGCAGCAGCCGGTGGAACGGGTCTAATCTCCCGCGGGCCGGCGTGCCGGCCTGCGGACCTCCCCGAGGGGGAAGGCACTGATAAACACCCCGGGTTTCCGGCAAAAACAGTGCTGTGCGTAGACAGAAATCGTGCATTTCAAATACGCGTAAAAAAGTTAGAACTGCTCGAAGCAGTATGGGCAAATACTCTATTGCGCTACTTGGCTCCCGCGTAGTCTCAATCCCGCTACCAGCAATTCACCCGGTTTCTGTCACCACTGCCGGGCCGGCGGATTAGCGAACGGGCCGAACTCCGACATCGGTGCTGGGCCCATTCCCCGCCAGGCCTGCATCCGGCCATGTCTACCGCCTGGTGGGCATGGCTCACGAAGCGCACCCTCGTCGGTAGGAGCATCCCCGCCATGAAACGAACCCGCCAAATCCCTGTCTTCAGTTTTCTAGCTGTTTTTGTGCTCGCTCTACTTGGCTTGGCCGGACCCGCACAGGCCGTGACTCTTCCGGCACAAACGTCCCCCGCCCTGGGGGCCGGCAAAGTCAGCATTTGCCACCACCCGCAGGGCCAGCCGGAGGATGTCTACAACTATCAAAACGTGAGTACGTCCAGCGTGTTCGGCGGCAACGGGCATGACAGCCATCAGGGGGACGTAGTGCCGCCGTTTGAGGGCTACAACGGAAGCGCGAAGTGGCGTGAGGACCCGGCCCGGGCCGCGCAATTCCTGGCCAACGGCTGCTCTGACACGCCACCTACCACCTCACCCGCTCCCACCCCCTGCCCCACAACGGATACGCCGACGCCGAGTCCGACCACGGGCACGCCGACGCCGGGTCCGACCACGGGCACGCCGACGCCGGGTCCGACCACGGGCACGCCGACGCCGGGTCCGACCACGGGCACAGCGACGCCGGGCCCGACCACCGGCACAGCGACGCCGGGCCCGACCACGGGCACAGCCACCCAGGGTGGCGGGGGTGCAGCATCTGGCGGCGGAGGCGCAGCCAACTGCACCTGTCCGGACGCTGCAGCGGCAATTTCAGCTGCTGAAGCTGCAGGGCTTCCGGTTGCCACGGTGGGACCTGATGGTGCGCTGGTTGACCCGGTAAGCGGCAACACGGTGCGACCCTGCCGCAGTGCGCTGGCCTATACCGGCACCGACGCCAGCGGCTCCCCCTCCCAGATGGCGGTCCTGGGTCTGGGCGCTCTGGCGGCCGGCGTTGTGGTCATTGCGCTCACCCTCTTGCCACGCGGGCGGCACGGCTAAGCGCCGGAGCATCTCCGGGAGAACGCGGCAGCCGGGGCCACAGCGCGCCTCCCCCCTCCCGCATCAGCCCGCACGCTTGTAGTGTCGGAGGGGTCCACGGAGTCCCGTGCCGGTTCAAACGGCACGCCGGCTGCCGCATCCCCAAGGGAGATCCCATGGAAGTGGAACCGCGCCACCCGAGCGTCAAAGGTCCGGCCAACATGTTCACCGGCGACGTCTGGTTTGAGGTCATCGCAGCA
Organism: Arthrobacter sp. zg-Y40; assembly: GCF_020731535.1. Classification (NCBI taxonomy): domain Bacteria; kingdom Bacillati; phylum Actinomycetota; class Actinomycetes; order Micrococcales; family Micrococcaceae; genus Arthrobacter; species Arthrobacter sp. zg-Y40. The sequence goes on along the minus strand of NZ_JAJFZS010000003.1, from coordinate 229,733 downwards.
CCGAAGCCGGCCCCCTCGCGGATGCGGGTGAACGCCGTGCATTTTGCCCCCGGTGCCCGCACTGCCTGGCACGCCCACGCCGTCGGGCAGACCCTGCACGTCACCGAGGGGTACGGGCTGGTCCAGTCCCTGGGCGGACTCATTGTCCAGGTGCGGCCCGGCGACACCATCTACACGCCGCCGGGGGAGTGGCACTGGCACGGTGCCGCCCGGAACAGCCTGATGACTCATCTGGCCATGTGGGAGGCGCCGCCGGTGGGCCAGGAATCCGAATGGGGAGAGCTGGTCACCGACGCGGAATACGGCGCCCTGTAACCACGGGCAGTATCCGCTGCAGCCCCGCCACGAAAGGAAAACCCCGATGGATACCTTCACCCTGAATAACGGCGTGGAAATGCCGGTCCTTGGTTTCGGCGTTTACCAGGTCCCGCCGGAGGACACCGAGCAGGTGGTGGCCAACGGGCTGGAAGCGGGTTACCGCTCCCTGGACACGGCGGCCGCCTACCAGAATGAGGACGCCGTGGGGCGGGCCGTCCGCAGCAGCGGCATCCCGCGGGACCAGCTGTTTATTACCACCAAGCTCTGGATCCAGGACAACGGAGAGACGGGCACTGGCCCGGCGTTCCAGAATTCGCTGCAGAACCTGGGCATGGACTACGTGGACCTGTACCTGATCCACCAGCCCTTCGGCGACGTGTACGGGGAGTGGCGGGTGATGGAACAGATCTACAACGACGGCGGCGCCCGGGCCATCGGGGTCTCCAACTTCACCTCGGACCGGCTGCTGGACCTGATCATCCACAACGAGATCACCCCGGCCGTGAACCAGATCGAAACGAACCCGTTCTATCAGCGGGCGGTCGAAAACGAGATGATGACCGAGCACGGTGTCCGGCAGGAGTCCTGGGCCCCGTTCGCGGAGGGAAAGAACAACCTGTTCTCGCATCCGACACTTAGTGCCGTTGCGGAAGCCCACGGCAAGTCCATTGCCCAGGTGGTGCTGCGCTGGCTGATCCAGCGCGGCATCGTGGTGATTCCCAAGACCGTGAACCCGGACCGGATGGCAGCGAACCTGGACTCGTTCGGTTTCGAGCTCAGTCCGCAGGAAATGGCAGCCATCGCCGATCTGGATACCGGGAAGTCCATGTTCTTCGACCACACCGACCCGGAGGCCGTGGCCCGGCTCAGCGGCGTGAAGATGGAGTGATTACTCGCGTACGGGCGATATATGCAGGTCCCGCACCAGATACAGCCAGGGAAAGGCCCGGCAGCCCAGCTGCCAGCCGTCCGTTTCGTAGTAGTGGACCGGACGGGTCCAGAGGACACGGCGGTGCTCCCACTGGGTGTCGGTCTGCAGCATCCGGTGCCGCAGCAGCTCGGCCCCCACGGTCCGCCAGCCCCGCCGCCCCGCGAGCTCCAGTTCGCGCAATTCGTCGAAGGCGGTGACGGGACCAAGCCAGCGCTCGCGGGCATCGGGCTCCGCGGCGTCCGGGTGTCCGCCGAACCGCTGCTGGACCGCCTGCCGCGTCATGCCAAGCTCCCGGCCCAGGGCAGCCCAGCTGACGCCTGCACCGCGGGCCGCCATGACGGCCCGCCGCTGCAACTCCTGGCTGGCCCGCTCCGCTGCGGCGGCCCGTGCTACCAGGGCTAGATGCTCCTCCTCACTGAGGGCACCGGCTTCGCCGCGGTCCCCGAGGATCAGGCTGCCGATCTGTTCCTGCAGATCGGTGACCGGTTTGCTGCCGCTCACGGCTGCCCGCCGCCCTTGGGACCCGGCAGCGGCCCGGCGGAACCGCCGGTGTCCCGGCTGGGCAGCCAGTATTCGGTGCCGCTGGCGTCCGTGCTTCCCTTCCACACGAAGGCCGCGGCGACGTAAATCCCGGCCGCAAGCAACGTAATCCCGGCGCCCAGGCAGAAGCCCTCCCACAAGCTGGCCATGTCCAGCAGCAGCCAGGCAGCCAGGAGCGCGGCGCCCACAAGGATGAGGGCGACGGCGTAAACAATGTTGAAGGTTCGGGATGCTCTCATGTGTCAATTAGAACTTGACATCACGCAGGCGTCAACGGTTTCTTGACATCGTTTCTTGGCATCGACTGATCCTGGACGAGTCCGGGACAGGCGCCGCCTGCCGGGTTAGGGTAGGGGCGTCGAGGCGATACGCCGGGACGGAAAGGGTCAGCATGGAACGATCGGTGTTATCGCTGTGGTCCTCGGGGTCGGTGCTGTCCGTCGGTTCCAAGAACTCCGTGCTGTCCATTGGCAGTGTGGGATCCGTCTGCTCTATTGGGTCGATCGGTTCCTTCGGGTCCCTGCTGGCGATCGGCTCCGCCCTGTCCGCCGCCGCAGTGATGTCCTGGCTGTCCGTTGGGTCCGTGATGTCCTCCAGGTCCAGGGCGGGGATCATGGCCTCCGGTGCTGGAACCCCTCCGCGTATCCAGCCGGGCCCCCGTACTCCGGCGCAGTCCCGCTCTCAGGCACGGTCTCGCTCTCAGGGACAGTCCCGCCGTCGTACGCGCTCGCGCCGCCGCCGTTCCGCCGCCCCGAACCGCTGATCGAAAGGAACCACGTGCCGCAGCAGGACATGTCCCGGCAGGACACCCCGGCCCACCCATATGCTCCGCAGCAGGGAGCCCCCGCAAGCGCGCCGGACGAACAAACGCCCGGGACCGAACCGGTCCGGCTGGGCTGGTCCGGCGGGATTGCGCTGACACTGGGATTGGCCGGTTTCTTGCTCACCATGCCGATTGCGTACGGCTTGTTCCGGCTGTCCCTGGAGGTGGACGGCTGGACTTTCGGCACCGTGTGGATGGGGCCGGGATGGCTGGCCGGGCTGCTGATCAGCGGTGTGGTCCTGCTCCTCTCCTGGCGCGGCGGCAATCCCAAGGCCGGTGCCTGGTTGTTCCTGGGCATGTTCCTGCTCTGGGTCCTGATGTGGCCGCTGATGGCACTGGCCGGCACGCCCTAGCCCGCCTGCTGTGCAGGAGCCAGTGCCCGGCGCAGCTCACTGCATAGTTCTGCCAGCGCCTGCGGTGCGCTGCGGAACAGGCGCGGAAACGCGAGGTAGCCGTGCGGCATGCCCACGTAGGTGCTGACGCGCACCGGTACACCTGCAGCCCGCAGTGCCGCCCCATAGCGCAGGCCGTCGTCGCGCAGCGGGTCGTGCTCGGCAACCTGGATCAATGCCGGCGGCAGACCGGTGTGGTCGGGAGCGAGCAGGGGAGAGGCATAGGGGTGCTTCCGGTCCTCCTTGTCCGGCACGTAGAGGTTGCCGTAGCGGTGCATGTCGGACTTCGTGAGGATGGGGGCTTGCGCGTTCTCCTCAATGGAGGCACTGCCCATGGTCAGGTCCGTGGCGGGATACACCAGGCCCTGGAAGATGATTCCGGGCCCGGACCGGTCCCGGGACATCAGCGTCAGGACCGCAGCCAGGTTGCCGCCGGCACTGTCGCCCACCACGGCGAGGCGGCCGGCGTCGGCGTTCCATTCCGCGGCCCGCCCCGCGACATCACAGAGCGCGGCGTAACAGTCCTCCGCCGCGGCCGGCCACGGGTGTGTCGGGGCCAGCCGGTAGGCCAGGGAGACGACGACGGCGCGCGCGTCCCGGGCAATGGTGCTGGCGATGCCGTCATAGACATCCAACGTCCCGGTGGTCCAGCCGCCCCCGTGAATCAGGACTACCAGCGGCAGTGCTTCCGCGGAGTCCGCCGGCCGGTAGACGCGGACGGGGATGCGGCCCTCGTCGCCGGCGGCAGCGTCTTTCCGGACGTCGACTCCGGGTGCAAGGCCGCCCAGCAACCAGTCGGTCACGGGGTTGTGCCGGATGCTCCGCTGCTGGTTCGCCAGGATCTGCTTCTCGCTCAGGCGTGAAACCGAGACCGCCCCCAGCACCTTGCCCACCAACCGGACCCGTAAATCAAGCTTCACCATGCCCGCGCCTTTCGTTGCACCCGTCCTGCCGTGACAGGGCTGAATATAGCCCTACTGCATGGAGGTGCCGGGTTCCGGCAACGGCACCGCGTGGCCGAAGCGGAAGAGGTTCTGCGGGTCATAGACGGCCTTGGCCTCCTGCAGCCGCTCGAAGGCTGCCGGCGCCCATGCGCGCCGCCGGTCCCGGGGATCCCCGGCCGGTCCGTGCATGTTCACCATGGTGCCGGTGGAGTACGCGGCCGTGGCCGCACTGAGCCGTTCCATAGCGGAAGCAGTCGCGTCAGCGACGGGCGGTGCGTTGAGCCCCACTGTAAACAGGTGGAACGCGGATCCGCGGCCGGGCACCACATCCTCAATGTCCGGCTCAGTGTCCATTGCCCCTCCCATCAGCCGGATCTCGGTCATCATCAGCGGGGTGTCCGAGCCCGGGCCCACCTGTTCCAGCAGCTCCGCAGTGGGCAGCGAGGACAGCAGGGCGCCGCGCTCCATAGTGGGCATCGGGCCGTCCGGATCCATGTGGATGCTGCCAATGCCTGAGTAGTCCATGGGGCCGGTGGTGTCCATAAACGGGACGGACACCCTTCGCATGGGTTCAATCAGCAGGTCTCCCTCTTCGCGGCTGCCGAAGAGCGCGAACCGCACGTGCACCGGCGCCGTGCCGCGCAGTTCCTCGGGCAGGAACGGGACATCCGGCAGATGCAGGAAGGCGAGAGATGCGGAGGCGTCCGAGGGCAGCTGCGCCGTCCAATCCAGGAAGGCCTGCAGCACCTCCGGTCCGGCGGCTTCCGGATACATCAGGCCGCCGCCGTAGAAATCCTGGAACGGTGTCAGCTCGTGCGTCATGGCGGTGATGATGCCGAAGTTTCCCTTGCCGCCGCGCAGCAGCGTGAACAGCTCGGCGTCGTCGCCCTCCGATTCCACGTGCCGCATCCGGCCGTCCGGGGTCACCACCTCGATGCTGCGCACATGGTCGCTGCCGAAGCCCAGGGCGCGGCCCATCACCGGCAGCCCGCCGCCGGCGGAATATCCCACAATGCCCACGGTGCCGGAGGAGCCATGGGCTCCGGTTAGGCCCAGCGGCACGGTCTGCTGCAGCAGGGTGCGCCACCGGACGCCGGCCCCTACCGTGGCGGTGCCGTCGTCGGGGTTGATCACCACGTCCTGCAGCCGGGAGGTGTTAATCAGCAGGCCCTCCTCCATGGGCGAGGAAACGGAATGTCCGGTGGCCTGGACCGCCAGCGGAATGCCGCGCTCGCCGGCCCAGCGGACCGCGGCCTGCACGTCGGTTGCGCCGGCCGCGCCGAGCACCGCCTCGGGATGGTGCATCAGGGTGGGGTTCACTGTCATGGTGTCAGTGTCATAACCCGGATCCCCGGGGAAACTGACGGGTCCCCGGACGGCGACGCGGAGGTCTTCGAGGTCGGTGTCGGTAAGCATGGTCGTTTTCCTGGGTCGGGCGCGGCTGCGCGGTGCGGGAGACCACCCCGGGGCCGGTTAAACGCTAAACATGATGCGGCCGCCCTGTACATATCCCCTCAAAAACTGGGGTCAAGCCAGGCGGGATATGCCCCGGTTTCGCAAGCCGTTGCCGCGCCCTCCGGGACCGGGCAGAATCGGAACGACGACGGGGCGGGTCCCGGCGGCGGAGGGAGCACCAATGAGCACGGACACCGGCGCGCGCACGGAAACCGAAGCGGGGCATGCAGCGGACCGCCATGACGTGATCCGGGTCCAGGGGGCTCGGGTGAACAACCTGCAGGACATCAGCATTGAGATCCCCAAACGGCGCCTGACCGTGTTTACCGGCGTGTCCGGGTCCGGGAAAAGTTCACTGGTGTTCGGCACCATTGCCGCAGAATCCCAGCGGCTGATCAACGAAACCTACAGTGCCTTTGTGCAGGGTTTCATGCCGTCCCTGGCCCGGCCGGACGTGGACCTGCTGGAGGGGCTGACCACGGCGATCATTGTGGACCAGGAACGGATGGGCTCCAACCCGCGCTCCACCGTGGGCACTGCCACCGACGCGAACGCCATGCTGCGGATCCTGTTCAGCCGGCTGGGGCAGCCGCACATCGGCCCGCCCAACGCCTACTCCTTCAACGTGCCCTCCGTGCGCGCTTCCGGTGCCATCACGGTGGAGCGCGGCGACGGGAAAACCCGGGCAGAGAAAGCCACCTTCAACCGGCTGGGCGGCATGTGCCCGCGCTGCGAGGGCACCGGAGCAGTCACCGACTTCGACCTCACCGCGCTGTACGACGATGCGAAGTCCCTGTCCGAGGGGGCCATCACCATCCCGGGCTACAGCATGGAGGGCTGGTTCGGGCGGATCTTCGCCGGCTCCGGCTTCTTTCGGATGGACAAACCCATTGCGAAGTTTTCCAAGCGCGAGCTGCATGATCTGCTGTGGAAGGAACCCACCAAAATCAAGGTGGAGGGCATCAACCTCACCTATGAGGGCCTGATCCCCAAGATTCAGAAGTCCATGCTGTCCAAGGACCCGGAATCCATGCAGCCGCACATCCGCGCCTTCGTTGACCGGGCCATCACCTTCAGCACCTGCCCGGACTGCGGCGGCACCCGGCTGGCCCCGGAAGCGCGGTCCTCGAAAATCGGCGGGAAAAACATTGCCGATGTCTGTGCCATGCAGATCAGCGACCTGGCCGGCTGGGTCCGCGGGCTGAAGGAACCCTCGGTGGCGCCGCTGCTGGCCGGACTGCAGCACCTGCTGGACGCGTTCGCGGAGATCGGGCTGGGCTACCTGTCCCTGGACCGGCCCTCGGGCACCCTGTCCGGCGGCGAATCGCAGCGGACCAAGATGATCCGCCACCTGGGCTCCTCCCTCACCGACGTCACCTACGTGTTCGACGAACCCACCATTGGCCTGCATCCGCATGACATTGCCCGGATGAACCTGCTGCTGCTGCAGCTGCGGGACAAGGGCAACACCGTGCTGGTGGTGGAGCACAAGCCCGAGACCATTGCGATTGCCGACCACGTGGTGGACCTGGGTCCGGGCGCCGGAACCGGCGGGGGCACAGTCACCTTCGAGGGGAGCCTGGCCGGGCTGCGGGACAGCGGCACCCTGACCGGCCGGCACCTGGGGGACCGGGCGCGGCTGAAGGAGGCGGTGCGGCCGGCGTCGTCGTTCTTCCAGGTCCGCGGCGCGGACACCAACAACCTGCGCAACGTCGACGTCGACATTCCACTGGGCGTGCTGGTGGTCCTCACCGGGGTGGCCGGCTCGGGCAAGAGTTCGCTGATTTCCGGGTCCGTGTCCGGGCGGGAGGATGTGGTGACCGTGGACCAGGGCGCCATCCGCGGCTCCCGGCGCAGCAATCCGGCCACCTACACGGGCCTGCTGGAACCCATCCGCAAAGCGTTCGCCAAGGCCAACGGAGTCAAGCCGGCCCTGTTCAGCTCCAATTCCGAGGGTGCGTGCCCAACCTGCAACGGCGCCGGGGTGGTCTATACCGAGCTGGGCGTGATGGCCACGGTGGAATCGGTGTGCGAAACCTGCGAGGGCCGCCGGTTCCAGGCTTCCGTGCTGGAGTTCCGGCTGGGCGGCAAGGACATTGCCGAGGTGCTGGCGCTCTCGGTCACCGACGCGCAGGAATTCTTCGGCGACGGCGAGGCCCGCACCCCGGCCGCGCATAAGATCCTGACGCAGCTGGCCGACGTCGGGCTGGGCTACCTGCACCTGGGCCAGCCGCTGACCACCCTGTCCGGCGGCGAGCGGCAGCGGCTGAAACTGGCCACGCACATGGGCGGCAAGGGCGGCATCTACGTGCTGGACGAGCCGACCACGGGCCTGCACCTGGCCGACGTCGAGCAGCTGTTGGCGCTGCTGGACCGGCTGGTGGAGTCCGGGAAGTCGGTGATTGTCATTGAGCACCACCAGGCGGTGATGGCGCACGCGGACTGGATCATTGACCTGGGTCCGGGAGCCGGGCGCGACGGCGGCACGATCGTGTTCGAGGGAACGCCGGCGGACCTGGTGGCCCAGCCGTCCACGCTGACCGGAGAGCATCTGGCCGCATACGTGGCCGGCTAGCTTTTCCCTCCGTTTTGGGATTCTGCTGCCGGTTTGGGAAATCCCTCCGCTGCGGAACGGCAGGAATTTCCCAAACCGTACGGTTTTCCCCAAACCGCGGGGTTTACCCCGACGTATGCCGGAAACCGGCCCAGAAGAAGCCGTACTTGTCGCTGCCGGCCCCGGGCAGGTCGTCCTTGAACTCGCGCACCACCGCCGCCAGCTGGGCCCGGAAGGCTTCGAGCCGGTCCGGGGTCAGGTGCAGGGTGTAGGACGCTTCGCCGAAACGGTCCGCTTCCGGTGCCGCCGCATAGGAATCCAGTCCGGAGCGCAGGATGGCGTTGCGGACGCTCATCGACTCTGCGCTGGTGCCCGGGAAGGACAGGGTAGCCGTTTTGCCGGTGGCCAGATACGGCACTTCCCGCGCTCCGCGCCTGCCGGTGCGCTCGGCCTGGACCACGATGAACCCCTGGTCCACAAGGCGGTTGATGTGGTGCAGGGTCGCCCCCGGCGTGGTGCCCAGCTCGGCGGCAATTTCCTTGTTGGTTTTGGCTTCCCCGCGCAGTGCCTGCAGAATCCGGATGCGCACCGGGTGCGCCAGTGCTTTTGCTTCCGCTGCCGTGGCGTCCCTGTCCCGCTCCATGGGAAAAGCATAGACGGCACCGCCGAACTGATCTATTGTTCTGGATCACAAGTGATCTGGACGTCTGGATCAGTTCAAAATGGGGGGATACGCATGAGCTCTGCCAGCACGGACCTGCGCGCTGCGCACCAACCCACCCGGCTGCCGGGGGCGTACCGCTGGTGGCTGTTCGGGTTCATCTGGACGGTGGCGGGCAACGCCGTGCTGACCTTCGGCTTGGCCTGGGTGGCGGCCGGGACCAGCGGCACCGCAGCCGGACTGGTGCTCAGCGCCGGACTGTTGCCTCGCCTGCTGCTGTCGCTGTGGGGAGGGTCGGTGGCGGACCGGTTCGGGGCCTGGGCGGTGATGGTTACGGCAGACGGTCTGATGGCGGTGGTCTGTGCCGCACTGACCGTGGTGGTGCTGTTGGTGGGAACGCCCTTGTGGGTCCTGATGACGGCTGCCGGGCTGATGGGTGTTGCGGATGCGTTTTACCGCCCGGCCTCTGGCGCCTTCCCCCGCTATCTGGTCCCGCCCGGCCAGATGCGGCAGGCCGCCGCAGCCCGGCAGATTGTGCTCCAGCTGATCGGCGTCGCGGGACCGGTGCTGGGAGGAGCGGTGGTGATGGTGCTGTCCCTGCAGGGCGGCACCGCGGCAGCCGCGGCCGGGTTCGCCGTCATGTTCCTGATACTGCTGACCCTCCGGACCCGGCGGCTTCCCGTGGCCCGTGCCTCCAGCGGCAGGAACCTCTCGGTGGCGGTCCGGGACGGCCTGGCCTATGCCCTCCGGACACCGGCGGTCCGGGTGATCCTGGTGCTGCTGGCCTTCATTGCCGGCTTCGTCATTCCGCTGACCGGGCTGCTGCTGCCGCTGCTGGCCCGGGACCAGGGCTGGCCCGGCGCCGCAGCCGGCAGCATGGCCGGAGCCTACGGCGCGGGCGTGCTGCTGAGTTCGGTCCTCTTCCTGCTCCGCCCGCACTCCCGCCTCACCCGGATGCCTGCACTGGCCGGCACCGCGGTCACGGGACTGGCCATGCTCGCCGTCGCGGTGGTTCCGACGCCGGGGTGGGCCGGGGCGGCCTGCGTGGCGGCAGGCTGCGGAACCGGGTACTTCGTGGCGAAGGCGGCGCCGGTGCTCCTGACCGAGGTGCCGGACGAATACCTTTCCCGGATCCAGTCCATCAGCCTGTTTGTGCAGACGCTGCCGGTGCTGTTCGCGAACAACCTGCTGGGCTGGCTCAGCGATACAAGCGGTGCCGGCACTGCCGTGCTGGTTTCCGGCGGCGCACTGGTGGCCGTAACCCTGACATGCGGCACCTCCGCTGCAGCCCGCCGGTTGTAGTGCGGGCAGCTGATTTTCCCTGCCGGTTCGGGCTTCTGCTGCCGGTTTGAAGCGGCAGCAGAAGCGGGAGACGGCAGCAGAAACGGGAAGCTGCAGCGTCACGCCGTGTGCGGACCGATCCCGGCGTTTGCCCCACCACCCGCAGGAAGGCCCGGGCGGAGGATGCCCCGGATCGGTAGCCGAGCTCGCCGGCCAGGGCGGAGATCGACGTCGAGCCCTCCAACAACCGGGACTGCGCCAGACCCATCCGCCACCTGGTCAGGTAACTCATGGGCGGTTCGCCTACCAGTGCGGCGAAGCGCGCGGAAAACGCGGTGCGTCCTTCCCTGCGGTTTGGGATTCTGCTGCCATTTTGGGAAATCCCTCCGCTGCAAACCGGTCGATTCTTCCCAAACCGGTCGATTTCCGTCCCAACGGAACGGGCTGGGAAATTGTGACCTGCGTCATGCCTCCCGTACAGTGGCTACACCCCTCCGGCTATCGAACGGCGTGCCCGAATATCGAACACGCTTGAAGAAAGCCGTGTGGCGGCACCTACGGCACAACGAAGTGAGGACATCCGTGCAGTTCCACCACCACGGCTACGTATCCGGCGACCCGCGCATCGAACCCGCCGCCGGCGTCGGCGTCGACCGGCCCGCAGACTTGCCCGGGGAAGTGGACGTGCTCATTGTCGGCACCGGCCCCGCCGGCATGCTCGCCGCGGCGCAGCTGTCCCAGTTCCCCAACGTCACCACCCGGATTGTGGAACGCCGTGACGGGCGGCTGGTGATCGGCCAGGCCGACGGCATCCAGGCCCGCAGCGTGGAAACCTTCCAGGCCTTCGGATTCGCTCAGGAAATCACCGCCGAGGCGTACCGGATCACCGAAATGTGCTTCTGGCGCCCGGACCCCGAGGACCCCTCGCGCATTGTCCGCGCCGGCCGCGCCCTTGATGATCCGGCCGGGATCAGCGAATTTCCGCACCTGATTGTGAACCAAGCCCGCGTGCTGGACTACTTCGCCCGGTTCATGGCCAACTCGCCGGCGCGCATGGCCCCGGACTACGGCCTGGAATTTGTGGGACTGGAGGTCGACGACGACGCCGAGTACCCGGTCACCGTCACCCTCCGGCATACCGCCGGCCCGCTCGAGGGCACCGAGCGGACGGTGAAAGCCAAGTACGTGGTGGGCGCCGACGGCGCGCGCAGCAAGGTCCGCGACTCCATCGGTTGCACCCTGGACGGTGACCAGGCCAACCACGCCTGGGGTGTCATGGACGTGCTGGCCACCACGGATTTCCCGGACATCCGCACCAAGTGCGCCATCCAGTCCTCCAACGGCGGGTCCATCCTGCTCATTCCGCGCGAGGGCGGGCACCTGTTCCGCATGTACGTTGACCTGGGCGTGGTCCCCGACGACGACAACGGGGCGGTCCGGAAGACCACCATCGACCAGATCATCACCAAGGCCAACGGCATCCTCGCCCCCTACACGCTCGATGTCCGCAACGTGGCCTGGCACAGCGTGTACGAGGTGGGCCACCGGCTCACGGACCGGTTCGACGACGTGCGGCCCGAGGACCTCGGCGCCCGCAGCCCGCGGGTGTTCATTACCGGCGACGCCTGCCACACGCACAGCGCCAAGGCCGGGCAGGGCATGAACGTGTCCATGCAGGACGGCTTCAACATCGGCTGGAAGCTCGGCCACGTGCTGGACGGCCGCAGCCCCGAGGCGCTGCTCTCCACCTACTCGGCCGAACGCCAGGTGGTGGCAAAGAACCTCATCGATTTCGACAAGGAATGGTCCAGCCTCATGGCCAAGAAGCCCGAGGAGTTCGAGAACCCCTCGGACCTGGAGGACTTCTACGTGCGCACCGCCGAATTCCCGGCCGGGTTCATGACCGAGTACACGCGCTCCCTGCTGGTCGCCGAGGGTACGCACCAGGATTTGGCCGCCGGCTTTACCCTCGGCAAGCGCTTCAAGTCAGCGCCGGTGCTGCGGGTCAGCGACACCAACCCGGTGCAGTTGGGCCACCAGGCCCGGGCCGACGGCCGTTGGCGGATCTACGTGTTCGCGGACGCCGCGCCGGCCGGCACGGACTCGGCCCTCACCGCGTTGGCCGACTGGCTGGACACCGCCCCGGAGTCGCCGCTGGCCGCTACCCCGGCAGGCCTGGACCGCGACGCGTGGTTCGACGTCAAGGTTATTTACCAGCAGGACCACACCGGCATTGACATCAACGCCGTGCCGGCCGTGTTCAAGCCGCAGGTCGGACCGTTCCAGCTGCGCGACCTGGCGAAGGTCTACGGCACGGACCCGGCGGCGGACATTTTCGAGGCCCGCGGCATCTCCCGCAGCGGCGCCGTAGTGGTGGTCCGGCCGGACCAGTACGTGGCCAACGTGCTGCCGCTGACGGCCACCGCGGAACTGGCGCAGTTCTTCACCCCGCTGCTGCCGGCCCGCCAAGTGCAGCACTAGGCAAGTTCCACCGCTGACGACGACGGCGGCACCTCGGGCGGTACCGCCGTCGTCGTCGAAGTGGTCAGTATTTTGTGGAGTCGTCCAGGAGGGCAGCTATTGCGTCCAGGGTTTCATTGTCGACTTCGGCCAGCGTCCGCGTGGCGAATTCCTTGACCTTGGCGCGGCGCATGGCGGCCAGCAGTTCCAGTTCATGCTGGATACGCTCAGGTACTTTGCCGTCCGATTCGAGCAGGTAATCGGGATTAACGTCGAAGAATTCGGCCAGGGCCGCCAGGACTTCCGAAGGCTGCCGGACGGTCGCGTCCCCGGCCTTGATGTGGTGCCAGCGGGTGCGGGACAGTTTGACGCCTTTGTCCGCCAGGGCGGACTGGATGTCCTGGAATTCGTAGGGCCTGCCCTCGGCGGCGACCACCACGTCCAACAGCAGATCGATTTTCCGGGCAAGGATCTGGGCGTCTTTTAGGTTGCGCTGGGCGGCGCTCTCACCGGTCACGGTTTTATTTCGCCTCCGAAAAGTCTTCGATGGAGTGTTCTCCTGCCAGCCCGAGGGAATGGCACCAGGCAGTGACGGCCTCATCCCATAACGCCGGGGCGGAATTCCATTCCAGCGTGTGATGGGCACCGGCAAACTCAATGAGCTGCACAGAGGCCAAGTGCTTGGATGCGAATATCCGGGAAAGCTCTACGGGAACTGATTGATCATCTGAGCCATGAAAAATCATAGTCGGGGTCGCTGGATAGCTTTGCATGGTGACGCCCGGCATCTGGTGCCACCGGATTACCGGTTCGCCCCGGGGGCGAAGAATATTGACGGTAGACGGCAGCCAACGGGCGGCGAATTCCGGGCAGCCGGCCTTCCGCAAATGTGCGGTGATGATGGCGGGCCAGTCCAGGGCGGGGGAGACGAGGAGGGCACCCGCCGTGCTCCCGCCCGGAGATTCCTGCAGAACGCGCGCGACAATGGAGGCGCCCAGCGACCAGCCAACGAAGATGATCCTGCGGGCTCCACGGGCCAGAGCGTAGCGGCGTGCCGCTTCGATTTCGGTCCACTCGCTGACGCCCAGGTGGCTGCGCCGCGGCCGCCCGGGAAGGTCCAGGGATGTCCGGTAGGAGGGAAGCAGCGAGGTGTAGCCGAGCCGGGAAAACGCCCGGACTCCACGCAGGCACTGGCTCCGCGAGCTCCCCAGTCCGTGGACGTGAATGACCCATACATCACCGGGACCTTCGGCGGGGAGAACCCAGGCGGGCAAGCCGCCGATCTGCACGTCCTCGTACCGGAAACCGAAATCGGCCGGGGTTTCCCCGAGGTGGCCGCTGAGTTGTCCCTTGCCGTCGCGGAGAACACGGGCGGGATCGCCTCGTTCCACGGTCCGCCGCAGTCCCCGGAGCGGCTGTCCAGGGAAAACCCGGGGTGGGGTGGCACGGGTTGCGGCGGGCGGTTCGAGGACGGGAGGCCCGAGGACGATGAGTTCGCCCCCGGACGCGGCGCGCATGCTCAGGCGCCCGGGGTGGGCCGCGAACCCGGCGGGATCAAAATCCAGGTACACGCCTGAATCCTGTTGGCCGTGGCCGTGGCAGTGGCCGTGGCCGCGGACCGGAACCAGCCGCCTGCTCTGCGCGGCATCGGTTGCCTGGGCGCGGATGAGAGGCCCGGCCAGCAGCGGGAGCGCGGCGACGGCTGCGGCGGAGGCCAGAAGCGCCGCCTTGAACCGGTTCACCGGACGGCCCGGCCCTGCTGCAAGCAGAGCGCTTCCGCTCGGGCCAGGACGGACTGATGCTCCACGGACAGTGCGGGCTGGCCGCTGACATTCATCCAGTCATGGATCTCGATCACCAGGCGGTGAATCGTGTCGGTGGCGTCCCGCGCGGTTTTCTCGGGACCAGCGGCAACACTCCCCGCCGTGGTGCCGAGCAGGCTGACCGCCGGAGCCATGGCTACGGTGGACAGCCACAGGGCTTTTACCTGCGGTTCCAGTTCCTGAATCTGCCGGCGGACGCTGAATTCGCTCAGGACCCTGCCCAGTGGCGGAACGGCCAGGCCGGACGCCAGCAGCAGCACCGTCAGGGCATAGGAGATGTCATAGACCGTGCCGACAGCCCGCATCAGGCTTTCGGCACCCGCTACGTGGGCTACATCCATCACGATCACCGATGAGCACAGCACCATCCCGGCGCAGCAGCCCCAGCCGATGATCCTAAACCCGGCCCGGAAGCGCCGTCGCCGCATGTGCGGCACATTCCGGATGCAGGTGAGCAACGTTCCCGCCAGCACGGCAAAGAGGTACAGGTACTGGATACCCGAATAGATCGCCGCGGCCGTCTGATCCCCGTAATCCAGCATAAAAGTGGTTGATACAGCCGGATCGTCAATGAAAGCGAAGCTCACCACCATAACGAGGATGGTGGCGCCAGCAGCGGCGGGAATCCAGTGCTGCCCCGGAGCCGCGCCGGTGTCTCCGGCCGCTGCTCCGCGGGCGATTGCGCGGGACAGATAGTAAATGCCGGCAATCAGGAAAATATTCGAGACCAGGTCCAGGGCATTGGGCCAGGGCAATTGATGCGCCGCCCACAGATAAACGCCATTGATGTTGGTGGTAAGCGACGCAGCTATGACGACGGCGGCTTTCAGCATGGTGTTGTCGGGTCGGGAACGCGCCCGCAGCAGCAGGGTCAGGACAAGCAGCCACATAAAGACGGAAACAAGAATAGTGATCATTCGAAATAGGCCTCGTAGCTGTAGATTTCCTGGCTGGATTCCCTGATGGCGGCGGCTAGGAGGTCTGCCAGGTATTCGGCGGTGGCTTCCAGATCGGACCGGAAATCCCCGCGGGCCAGGGCCTTTGCCACCACTTCACCGGAAAGCTCCTGGAAAGCCTTGATGCCCTGCCAGGTGGCGCCTTCAGCTTCATCGTGCCTGAGGATCATGTGGGCCAGTTCGTGGAGGATCATTTGCTGGCGGTGCAGCACGCCCCTGGTGGCGGAGTGATAGACCACGTCCACATGCTCCCGGGGAATCCACAGTCCGCAGATCTTGGTGCCCGTGAGTTTGTCGCTTTCAATGATCACCATCCGGCGGTTACGCAGCACCTGAACACGTTCAATCAGGGAATCAAGGGTGACACGGGCAGGCAGCCGGAGGCGCTGAAACGCTTCCTGTGCCGTTTCGTGCAGGGTCTTGGACAAATCTGGATCCTCAATTTCCGGGCTGAGCAATTAGTCTATTTCGGAACATGTTCCGATCATGTACGGTGAGGGTGTCGGCCCGCAGCAAATCGTCGCGAAAGTTGGGGGACTTGCGAGTTTTCGCAGCCACGGTCATTTGCGGGCCGACATCCTTCTCCGGCATGTGCTGAAAATAGCGCACTTTGATGCGGAAAGGGTTCAAGGATGGCTTTGTCCAGGCCGGGAGTAACGGCAGTGGCAGACTTGCCGGTATGAATGAGCCTTTTTCGCCGGAGCTGGACTTCGACGCCGCCGCGAACCTCTGGGATGCCTATGCAGCAGCTTTCCCTGCCCAAGCGGCTGCCGCCGGAACCTACAACGTCGAGGCGTTCGGTGACTCTCCGGCCCTGGCCGACGAACTGCTGGCCCTGGTGCTGGACGGCACCAAATGCGCCACTTCCTCGCACGTTGCCGAATACGTGGACGAGGGCGAGCCCCTGCCGCGCATCGGGCTTCACTGGATTGTGTGCGACG
Organism: Arthrobacter sp. zg-Y40; assembly: GCF_020731535.1. NCBI lineage: Bacteria > Bacillati > Actinomycetota > Actinomycetes > Micrococcales > Micrococcaceae > Arthrobacter > Arthrobacter sp. zg-Y40. Next base: position 213,654 of record NZ_JAJFZS010000003.1, on the reverse strand, counting down.
GCGACGGCGTGCCGCGGGTGATCCTGCGGACCACGGAGCTTAGGCTCGGCACATTCAACGATGCTGATGAAGCTCTCGCCCGCGATGAGGGGGAGGACGATCTCAGCCTGGACTCCTGGCGGCGGGAACATCAACGGTTCTGGGAGCGCACCGCAGCCGCGCGGGGCGGCAGCTGGTCCGAGTCCGACGAGTTGGTGTTCGAGCGCTTCGAGGTGGTTTGGCCCGCCCAATAGGGCGGTGTCATCGGGAACACGCTCTTCCCGATTCAGTTTGCGGCCGGCTCCAGCCCGCGTTGGGGGAGCCTGAACCTGGTCCCGCTGCAGAACGCAGAGTGGGATGACATTTTGCAAAACATCCTGGTGTTCATCCCTCTGGGCATGCTCCTGCCGCTCATCTCCCGCATCCGTTCGGCACCACGGGTGTTGCTCGTGGGGTTCCTGGTCAGCCTCACCATGGAACTGCCGCAGTACGCCAACGCCGTTTTGTGGAACGGCGGTCATGTTGCGGACGTGAATGACCTGCTGGCCAATACCGGAGGAGCTCCCCTCGGGTACGGCATCTACCGGGGAATGCTGCTCCTGCCCGCCTTTCGCCGAAGGCTTCCGGCCGGAGCGGGCCGCCCCGGTTAGGATCCCGGATGCGCCGCCCGTTGAAAGGCCGAGCAGCTGCCCTTGTAGTACTCCCGGAGTTTTGCGGGATTCCCGGCCCTGGCAGGCTCAACTACGGCTGCGTCAAAGACCTCCGGGTTAACCATGTATTCCCGGGATGCCGGCAGGCTCGTGTACTTGGCCAGGTAACCCATGCTTTGTTCCTGTGCTGCCGCGTCACCGGCGTCTGAGGCTGAGATATAGGCGTCCATCCAGGCGCAGAGCCAGTAGGCGGCCACATCGTTGTCCTGGTTGCCGTCCGCGATGCTGATGTCGCCCAGCTTCGCCCGGACCTCGGGGTCGCTGAAGTCGGTGGTTTCAACCTGCCATTCCACACCGGCAGGCAGCGGCTCCGGGAATTCGGCGATGGCTTCGGCAACGGCCTGGTCGTAGCATTCCGGCCTAATGCTCTGCATGCCGGACGGTTCCGTACGCAGAATTTTCCCGCCCGGGCAGGGACGCAGGGTCCTTTTTGCCTGCGACGGGCTTGCACTGGCCTCGGCGCGGGCGCGGGCCTCGTTCATCTCGGCATCGGTGGCACCGCACCCGGCGAGCAGACCGGCCAGCAGCAGCGCCGCGAAAATACCTGAACTCCGAGTTTCCAAGCCGATCCATCCCCCGATAGCGGAGCCCACGGCGGGAACGCGTCCGGCACGTCCGGCACAAGCGTGCCGCAGGCTATCCAGACCCTAACCGCCCGGCGTCGGCATGGCTAGTACCGGTTTTGAGCGGACACGGCGGCAAGGCCGCCTGGTCCGGACCACCCTGCCCCGCCGCCCCAATCCGGTACGCCGTTACCAGGGCAGCGGGCCGTCTTCGTCGCTGAACGTGCCGGTGGGACCGTTGGCGGGAATGGTGGACATCCGCACCGCAGCCCGAGCGCCCTGTTCCGGGGTGCGGGTACCGCGGAAACCATTCAAGTCCGTGGCCACAAAGCCGGGGCACACCGCATTGACCAGGATCCCTTCCGGCGCAAGGCCCTTCGCGTACTGCAGCGTCAGCGAGGTCAGTGCCGTCTTGGAGGGGGCGTAGCCGGCCGCGATCGGGTCGGTATTAGCCGGATCGGAGACCGCCGTGAGCGATCCCGCCACGCTGGAGACGTTGACGATCCGCGGGGTCCGGGACAGGCGCAGCAGTGGCAGGAACGCCGAGGTTACGTTGATGACGCCGAAGAAGTTGGTGTCGAAAACGGAACGGATCTCATTGACGTCCACCGAGCCGGGCTGCTGGGCGGCAAAGCTGACCCCCGGCGTCGCGACGATGCCGGCGTTGTTGACCAGGGCATCCAGACGGCCGAAGCGGGTTTTGACCGCGTCGGCGGCGGCTTCCACCGAGTCGCGGTCAGTGACATCCAGGACCACGGCAAAGGCGTCGCCGCCCTCGGCCCGCAGCTCTGCCGCTGCCCGTTCGCCGGCGACGGCGCTCCGTGCGGCCACCACCACGGTGTGGCCAAGCGCGGACAGCTGCCCGGCGATCTGCCGGCCAATGCCCTTGTTGGCGCCGGTGACGAGGGTAATCATGCTGTCATTCATGGGAACTCCTAAAGAAAACCTTTCCTCCGAACTGGAGGACGCCTCCCAGTCTGCCCGCGAAAATCTGTACGCGGAATAACTTAAAGTCCGCATTTATTGCTCTAGAGTACAAACATGGCGAATGACCGGTTGTCGGAAGTGCTGGACTTCATTGAGGTGCGCGGGATCATCTCGGGCAGTACGGCGGTGCACGGGCGCTGGGAGTCGGAGACCCTGCTGGAGGAGGACCTGAAGTTCTTCGCCGTGGTGCAGGGGTCCATGCGGGTGTCCACCAACGGCGCAGAAACCCCGCTGCTTTTGGAAGCCGGCGAGGTGGCCGTGCTCAACGGCCGCACCTGGCTCCGGTTAGAGGGCTGCACGGGGGACGGCGCCGGGGGCGGCGCCGGGGAAGGCGCCGGGGACAGCGTGCCGGTCCGGCTGGATCCGCCGGCCAGCGGCACCTTTGTCCGCGTGGGGGAGGGGGAACCCGGCGAGGAGGACATCATCATCGGCGGCCGGATTGCCGTCAATGATGCCGGGCGGGAACTGCTGCTGCAGGCCCTGCCGCCCGTGGCGCACATCCGCTCCGGCTCCGCAGCCGCCCCGCAGATGCACGGGCTGATCGAGCGGCTCTTCGCGGAGGTGTCCAACGCGCGGATGGGATCGGAGTTCGCGGTCCGGCAGTACGGGCAGCTGCTGCTGGTGGATGTGCTCCGGGCCTTCCTGGAAGAGGCGGAGCTGCCCATCGGCTGGCTGAAACTGCTGACCGATGACCGCCTGCGGCCCGCCGTCGCCCTGATCCACTCCCGGCCGGACAAACCCTGGTCCCTGGAAGAGCTGGCGCGTGCGGCAGCGATGTCCCGCACCGCCTTCGCTGAACGGTTCCGTGAGGTGGCCGGCACCCCGCCGCGCACCTACCTGAACAACTGGCGGATGCTGGTGGCGCAGCGGGAGCTGCGCTCCGGGGACGTCCGGATCCGGTCCCTGGCCCTAGACCTGGGCTTTTCCTCGGAGAGCTCCTTCAGTACGGCGTTCAAGCGCAGCATCGGGGAGTCCCCGCTGCGCTACCGGACCAGGATGCGCGGGCTGGCGGCGTCGAACTAGGCGGCTGGCGCCGTTAGGCTGTCCGCAGCACTTCCGGGAGCGGTCCGGCGCGGTGCCCAACAGCGGGGGGAATTCCATGAGTCACAGCGCAGCGCAGCCGGGCCGGCCCACTCACGACGACGACGAAGCCCGCCCAGGCAAGGCCGGCGGACCGCAGCACCCGTTCCCTGCGCTGGTGCTGATCGCGCTGGGAATCGGCGTGTTTTCCGGGCTGGCGGGATTGGCGCCCTGGGCCGGTACCGGCATGGTGCTGCCGTTGCAGAATCTGTGGGCCTTCCAGACCATGCCCGAGGATATGCCCGTGGCATTGCTGCCGCTGAGCCAGTACATGGCCATCCGGATCGTAGGCCTAATGGTCACCGGCGGACTGGTGGCAGCCATGGCACTGCGGCTTTGGGCTCCGGCCCACCATTGGGTGGCGGTCGGCTGGGCGGCCACGGGACTGCTGCTGGTGCAGGTCATTGCCGCGGTGCAGGCCTTTACGGTCCTGGGTGACGGGCTGCTCATGGGCAGCCTTGGCGACCTGTACTTCTACGGGCTGCTGGCCGGGGTGGTCGCGGCAATGGCCGCCGCGGTGCTGGTACTCCTGGCCGTTCGGTCGCGGAGTAAGGCCGTGGCGGCGCTGGGGATCGGGCTGGCGGCGGTGCCGACGGGGGAGTGGTTGTTTGCGTGGGGTGAGGTGTTCTGGGAGTCCTTCGCCCTGCCTCCGGTGGTCTCGATGCTGGGCCACTGGTTCCCGGCGGTGCTGGCGGGGCTGGCACTGGCCTGGTGCCCGCCGGACCGGATGGGCCGCGCGGCAGTATGGGTGGTGGATCTGGCACTGCTGTGGACGGTCCCGGTCCTGTTCGACGCCGTCGCCGGGGCACTGGGCACACGCGTTTTCCGGGGTGACCTGGCGCTGATGCAGGAATACGCCGCCGGAACCTTTACGGCAGCGCTGGATTCGCCCGGAGCCGTGGGGACGGTGGTGCTGGCCGCAGCGCTGGCTGTGGCCGGGGTGCTTGTGCGCATGGTTTCCCGCCGCACTGCCTAGCCGGTCTGCCTAGCCGGTCTACGCCGCCTCGCCCGCCTACCCAGTCTGCTGCGCACGCCGGTGCAGGTGGCGGCGGCCGTGCATACGGGCGTAGATCCTGGCCCGGCTGCTGGACAGGGCCAGGATCAGCAGGATGTCGAAGGAATACCCGAACAGGTTCGAGCCCAGCGGCACCCCGGGCTGGCTGAACACCGTAACCATCTGCAGGATGATGGCCGCGCAGCTCAGGGACATGGCCGTGACCCGGGCAACGTTGCTGCCGCGCAGGATCAGCACGGCCAGCACCGCTTCCACGCCGGCGAACACAGTCAGCGAGACGCTGGCCGGAGCGTAGGCGCTGCCCATATCCGCGAGCCCCTGGCTGTCTTCGCCCAGCAGTTGGGTCACCCAGGGCCCATTGGCAAACCGGGCCAGGAACGGCGAGGCCACCGTGAAAGCCGCGACTCCGCGCAGGAACACCAGGACGGCGCCGAAGACCACCGGAGCAGGCCGGTGAAGTGGCAGCCGGGAGAGGGCGCCGGAACCGGTCCGGTTGATCGCCGCCAGCTCCTCCTGTTCTCCGGCCTCCTCCGGTATGCGGGCCAGGTCTACCACCGGCAGGTCACCGTCGGTGGCGATCGAATCACCGCCGCCGTTGCGCGAGTGGTAGCCCGAGGAGAAGTTCTTGATGACCTGCACCGAGATCTCCGGGGAGTTCTCTTCCATGGTGGAGACGAGGTAGTCCCGTTCGGCGTCGATGTTTTCGCCGACCCGGTGGGTGATTTGCAGCGTGAACAGGGACAGGCCGACGGCGCGGTCGAAGGACGCTGCCGCCAGCCAGTCGCAGGCAATGCCTCCAGGCAGCATCCAGCCCTCCGGGCAGCGCCAGAACCGCACATGGTGGCGTTGCCGCGGGTTGCCGTCCACTTCCTGCTCGTAGGCGAAATCCTGTTCCCGGCCAAACAGCAGCAGCGGACTCACCGGCGCATACGGGTAGCTGCGGTGCAGCAGGGTCGAGGAGACAATCCGCCAGCTGCTGGACAGCGTCACCGGGTCCGCCAGATGCCAGCCGGCCCGGCCCAGCGCTCCGCGGAGCTGTTCCCCGGTGCCCAGGAACGCAAGGTTGACGGCGTCCCCGAACAAACCGGCATTGGTGCGCGTCCGTCCCATGAAGTAGTCCGGGATGAAGATCTGCGTCAGGATCCGGTCCACCCGCGGCAGCACCAGGTAGGCCAGCGCCGCCCAGAACACGATAAGGAACCCGATGTGCCCCAGCCCCAGCTCCAGCGATCTTTGGAACAGCAGGACGGCGAACCAAATCGCGGCGAGGCCGCTGAAGGCGAAAAAGGCTGAGTCCAGTGCGGTAGCCGCAGGCCCCGGCCCCGGCCCCGGGTCAGTGTCCGGGCCTGGGGCGGCGGCATTTCTGCCTGCGCCTGCAGCGTCCGGTTCTGTCATGAATCCACGCTGACCGCCGCCCCGGCTCACGTCAATGCGCGGTGCTTCCTGCAGGGGCCGGACGTGTCAGAGCTTCAGCCCGCGGTGCCTGGACCCGTGGAGATGACGTACTTCCGCAGTATCGCGCCGCTGCCGCCGCCGCCAGTGGCGCCGACATCGGGACCGGCGTCGGGACGGGCCGGGATGCCGCCGGCCCGTTCGATGGTGCGGGCGGAGGCGGTGTTCTCCTTCCCGCAGATCAGCAGCACTTCGGGCAGGCCCAGCTCCCGTGCTTCGTCGAGCATGGCCCGCAGCGCGGCCACCGCATGGCCCTGCCGCCGGGCGGAGGGGCGGAGGGGCGGATGCCGTAGCCGATGTTCCCGGCCCGGCGCACCGCGTCGGCGTCGCCGTGACGCAGGGCGATCCCGCCCAGCACCTGCCCGCCGGAGACGATCCACCGGTAGGTGCAGCCGGTGTCCGCCGCCAGCCGCCGGAGCCAGGCCGAAAACCCGGCGGAGGTCTCGACGTCGTCCTCCGGCCGCAGCCCGAACCCGTCCTCGTGGATACCCGGGCCCCACTCCGCGCGCGCCTGGCGCCAGGCACCCTCCAGCGCTGAAGTGGGGGCGATCAGCTGCGGCATGCGGCCACTCTAGTTGCTGCGGGTGTCGCCCGGTCGAAACGAGAAGGCACAAATTACCGGTTTTCGACCCGGAAACCGGTAATTTGTGCCTTTTCGATCCCCGTGACGGTAATTTTTGCCTTTTCGTCCGCACCGGCAGCACGCCTCGCCCCGAGTTGCCCCCGGCACCCGTGCGTGCGACCGTGGAAGGGAGGCCGCGACACGGTCTCCCGGACGAGGGGTGCCGTACCCGGTGTGCGACAAGACGGCCCGTGGGAGATTGCCATGTCATGGATTGTTCTAGTTCTGTCCGGTGTCCTGGAGGCAGTGTGGGCCACCGCCCTTGACAAGTCGCAGGGGTTCAGCCGGTTCTGGCCGTCCGCCATCTTCGTCACCGCGCTGGTCGCGAGCATGGCCGGGCTCGCGTACGCCATGCGCGAACTGCCGCTGGGCACGTCGTACGCCGTGTGGGTGGGGATCGGCGCCACCCTGACCGTCATTTACGGCATGGCCACCGGCGCCGAATCCGTGTCCCTGCTGAAGATCCTGTTCCTGGCCATGATTGTGGGCGGCGTGATCGGGTTGAAGTCGCTGCACTAGACATGTCCTTGGCCTGAACGGCCCGCCCGTCCCGCTACATTGGTGGGCATGACTGCTGCCGGGCCCGTGCTCGAGATTTCCCAACTGCTGGTGGGCTACGCCGGCGCTCCCGTCTGCGGGGCCATCACCGCCTCCGCGTCGCCCGGGGAGATCCTCGGCGTCGTCGGTTTCAACGGGGCCGGAAAGTCCACTGCCGCCCGCACGATTGCCGGCAAACAGTTGATGCTCGACGGCGAGGTGCGGGTGCACGGCCTGCCCGCCAATGAGGACGCCATCCCCTTCCGCCGCCAGGTCGCCGCCCTCTTTGATGAGGACGCCTTCTTCCCGTCGCTGTCGCTCCGCGAACACCTGCAGCTGGTGGCCCGCGGCCATTCCGTGCCGGACCCGGACGCCGCCGTCGACGCGGAACTGGACTTCTTCGGGCTGCAGGACCGCGCCGACGCCGTGCCGGATTCCGTCTCCTCCGGCCAGCGCCGCCGGCTGCTGCTCGCCTCGGCCCTGATCCGCCCGTCCTCGCTGCTGATCCTCGATGAACCCGAACAGCGCCTGGACCCGGTGATGCGCGAACGCGTGGGAGTCCGCATCCGGGATTACGCCGACGACGGCGGCACGGTCCTGCTGGTGACCCACGATCCGGCGCTGCTCCTGGCGACGGCGGAGCGCTGCCTGCTCATAGATGACGAGGTGCGCGAGATCGAACCCGCCCGCGCCGCCGCCGAGATCGCCGGTAAATAGCGCATGGCCCGCACCACCGCGCCTGCTCCGCCGCAGTTCAACCCAGCCAGCTACACCCGTACCGTGTCGCGGAGCCACCGCCGCGGCAGCACCCGCCTCCGGGACGTGCTGCTGGAGGCTTACACCACGCTCCTGGGGGTGGGCACCATCCTGGCGCTAGCCGGGGGACTGGTCCTCGCGCTGCGGAACGAGGTGGCGCGGGCCCTGGGGTCCGGTGCCGGCGGCCGCCGCACCATCGTTGCCGCTGAATGGACCGGCCTGCCCGACGGCGCGGCCGTCACCGTCCTGCTGTTCGCTGCCCTGGCGGCGGTGCTCACCGGGGCCCGGAAGCTGGGGCCGGTGGCGGTGACTTCCGCCGAGGGGTACTGGTGGCTGGGCCTGCCCGTGGACCGCCGGCCGTTCCTCACCGGGAGGCTGCTGCGCCGGGGCGGCATGGTGTGGGCGGCCGGTGCGGTGCTGTATCTGCCGGTCGGGGTGATTACCGACCTGCAGGCGGCATTCGCCGGCCAGCTCGCCGGGGCAGCCGTCTTCGGCTTGGCCGCGGTATGCGCGTTGCTGCTGGCGGCCGTGGGGCAGTCGGCCGGGAACGGCCAGGTAGGCGGGCAGCAGGTAGACGGACAGCCGGGCGGAAACCGCCCGGCCGCAGGACATGGCATCCCGGCCGGACCCTTCGGTACGGCCGGTGCGTTGGTGCTGCTGGCATTGCTGGGTTTCCTTCCCCGGCTGGCTGCCGCCGGCGAGTGGTGGCCCGTCCCCGCGGCGCTGGCCGCCGTCGTCGGACTGGGGCTGTGGGTCCAGACGCGGTTGGAGCGGATCCCGGGAGGTGAACTGATCCGCGGCGGGGGAGTGTCCGGCCACGCCGGGGCGGCGCTGTATTTGATGGACACCAATGAGCTGGGGCGGGCGTTCGCCGCCGCCCCCGGCGCCCGGACCTCCGGCCGCGCCCGACGCTGGTATGCCAAGGGTGCCCGTACACCGTTCGGCGCACTGCTGCGCGCCGATGCCACCGCGTTCCTGCGCACCCCCGGACTATGGGGGCGTCCGGTGCTGCTGCTCCTGCTGTGCGTCGCTGTCCTGCTGGCAGCCGGACAGCAACCGGCCCTGATGCAGCTGGCCGTCATCCTGCTCACCATCGGCGCGGCTGTCCCGGCCATGGGCGCCCTGGCCCGGCAAACCGCCATCACCCCCGGCCTGGACGCCCTGCTTCCGCTGTCCCCGGCACTGGTGCGGTTGAGCCGGATGACGCTGCCCGCCGCTGCTATGGCCCTGTGGTCCGCCGCGTTCTGTACCGTCCTGGTCCTGCTGGGGGCGGGCAGCCCGGGGCTGATCGGGCTCGGCGCACTCGCCGGAACCGGGCTCGGCGCCGCCGCGGTGCGGGGCGCCTACCGGCCGCTGCCGGACTGGACGGTTCCGCCGTCGGACACCGTATTCGGCCCGGTCCCGACGGCGCAGGCCGGGTCCCTCGCCCGCGGCCCGGACACCATTTTGCTGGCAGCGGTGCCGTTGCTGCTGGGCCTGTTCCTGGGCTACGTTCCGGGTGCGCTGCTGCTGGGCCAGGCTGTGTTTTCCGCCGGCTGCGTCCTGCTGGTGATGTTCTCGAACCCTCGATAGGACGGCCAAATAGGACCCACCACGTAAAGCGGCTTACGGTGCGCCGGGGAACTCGTCATTGCCGGCGTCCTCGATCCAGTCGATGCCGGCGTCCGAGAAGTAGAAGCCGTCGTCGTCGCTGGTGCCTACCCACCAGTCCTCCCCAACCACAGTGCCGCCCGCACCGATAATCTCCTCCTGGATTTCCAGCGGCACCGCTTCACCGTTGTGGTTCACCAGCCACCGCTGGGCCGCGGCCGGCAGCTGCGGCCACCAATGCTCCATATCAGGGTTCGAATCAGCCATGCCAGCACTGTGCCACCGCCACAGTTGACCGGTCCAGACCCGGCGGGCTGCGGCCGGTAAACAGGCCGGTAATTCGCTGGCCGGGACCTGCGGCACCCTTGTGCAGGGCGGGTCCGGGCGCTTTGCTGGGCCGATGGGATCCCTGATGTATTCGTTTAACTGTTCACTGGACGGCTACAGCGCCGACGCCAATGGTGACTTCTCCTGGATGCCGCCCTCCGAGGAAATGGTTCTCTCCCACACCGAAGACATGGAAGACGCAGCCGCCGTCCTGTACGGACGGCGGATGTACGAAAGCATGGCCGTGTGGGAAACGGATCCGGCCGCCGTGGCGGGCTCACCCGGGGCCGAACGGTTCACCGCAGCATGGCAGGCGACGCCGAAAATCGTGTTTTCCTCCACCCTCACCGAGCCTTGGACGGACCGGACTGAACTGGAACCGGCGCTGACCCGGGAGGCGGTGGAGCGGGCCAAGGCGGCCGGGAATGTCACCATCGGCGGGCCGACGCTGGCCAAGAGCGCCCTGCAGATGGGACTGGTCGACGCCGTCTCGCTGGTGGTTTATCCGGTGATTGTTGGCGGCGGCACCCGGGTGCTGCCGGACGGCCTGCGCCTGAACCTGCGCCTGCTGGGGGAGCGACGCTTCGGGAACGGAGCGGTGCGGCTCAACTACGCGGTGGAATGACCGCCCAGGGCAAGCACCCGCTCGGCAGCGCGCAGCATGGCGACGTCGATAAAGGTCCCGTCCGCCAGCACAAAAGCGCCGGTGCCCTCCCGGGCTGCTGCACGCACACGCTCCACAATGCCCTGCGCCCGGGCCAGCTCCGCTGCATCCGGGGTGAAGGCCCGGCGGATCACCTCCATCTGGCGCGGATGCACCGCGGTCCGCCCGGAGAAACCGAGCGCCCGGCCCGCACGGCAGCTGGCGGCCAGCCCGTCCACGTCCCGGACGTCGGCGTAAACCGCCATCAGCGGAGCGGGCAGGCCCGCCGCGGCAGCAGCATTGATGATGCGGCTGCGCGGCCAGGCCAGGCCCGCCTCGCCGGCCGGCCCGGCAGGAACCCCCAGCTCGGCCCGCAGATCCGCTTCACCGGCGGCGATCGAGGCAACACCGGAACCGGCAATCTCAAACGCACGCTCAATGGACAGCGCCGATTCGAGCAGGGCATGCACCTGCCGCCCCGGCAGCACCGCGCGGAGGGCGGCAACGTCCGCGCCCGACTGCGTTTTCGGCAGCCGCACCCCGAACTCCGGGGGCAGTGCTGCAACGGCGGCGAGGTCGGCGTCGTGGGCCCGGGACCCGCGCGCGTTCACCCGGACCTGGACCGCCGGAGCATCCCCGCCGCCCGCATCCCCGCCCGCTTCCCGGCACTCTTCCCAGCACGCCGCGAAGTCGGTCAGCGCCGCGCGGGCAGCGTCCTTGCGGGAGGCGGCGACGGCGTCTTCCAGGTCCACGATGACCGCATCCGCCCCGGCCTGCAGCGCTTTGCCGAACCGCTCCGGCCGGTCCGCCGGCGCATATAAGGCCACCATGACCGGCCGGCTCATCCGATGCTCCCGTCCGCCCGCAGCGCGGCGAGTTCCGCGGCCGTGTACCCCAGCCCGGTCAGCACATCGTCCGTGTCCGCGCCGTGCGCCCGCCCGGTGAACGCAATGGTTGCCGCATCCCGCGACATCCGGAACAGCGGCCCCTGCATGGCCAGGTCGCCGAGCTCGGGGTCCTTGATCCGGTGGATGGTGCCCAGTGCGTTGAACTGCGGATCGGCAACAATGTCCGCGGGATCGTACACCGGCGCCACGGCGGCTTCGGCGGCGTCGAACGCGGCGATGACCTCCGCACGGGAGCGCCGGGCAATCCAGGCGCCGACGACGTCGTCCAGCAGGTCCGCGTGCCCGGCCCGTCCCGCGCCGCTGGCGAACCACGGCTCGTCGGCGAGTTCGGGCCGGCCGACCAGGGCGACGACCCGCTCCGCAATGGACTGCGCACTCGTGGACACCGCCACCCAGGACCCGTCCTTGGTGCAGTACGTGTTGCGCGGTGCGTTGTTGACGGACCGGTTTCCGGTGCGCGGCTGCACGGTGCCCAGCTGGTCCCAGCGGGTGATCTGCGGGCCGAGCATCGCCAGGATCGGTTCGATGATCGCGACGTCGAGCTCCTGGCCCCGGCCGTCCGGGTCCCGGTCCCGGGCGTGCAGGGCCACCATGACCGCGTACGCGGTGGCCAGGGACGCGACGCCGTCCGCCAGGCCGAAGGGCGGCAGCGTGGGCGGCCCGTCCGGCTCCCCGGTGGAGGACGCGAACCCGCTCATCGCCTCGGCGAGCGTGCCGAATCCGGGGCGGTTCCGGTACGGCCCGATCTGCCCGAATCCGGTGACCCGCGCCAGGACCAGCCCGGGGTTCTGTGCGGACAGCGCGGCATAATCCAGCCCCCAGCGTTCCAGCGTCCCGGGGCGGAAGTTTTCAATCACGACGTCGGCGGTGCGGGCCAGGCGCAGGAACGCGCCGCGTCCACCCGCCGTGTGCAGGTCGATGGCCACTGTGTGTTTGTTCCGGCCCAGCGTTTTCCACCAGAGGTTCTGCCCGTCCTTGGCTGGTCCGTGGCCGCGTGCCGGGTCCGGGCGGCGGGGATGCTCCACCTTCACGACGTCGGCGCCCATGTCGCCCAGATGCATGGCGGCCATCGGGCCGGCAAACAGGGTGGAAACGTCCACGACCCGCAGGCCCTCCAGCGGACTCATTGGGGGCCTCCACCGTCGTCGGACTGGTCCCGGCAGATCCGGAACCCGATGGATGCGGAGGCGTCCAGCCCCAGTCCGGGCAGGAGCAGCTTGGCCGTGAACTCCGGCGGCTGCACCCCGCCGTCGAAATACCAGTTCGAGCCCCTGCTGCGGTGGGCGCTGCCGCCCTTGAGCATCACGAAGCGGGTGCGGCCGTCGGAGTGCTCGGACTCGGTCCAGTTCCACACTTCCGGGGTCCTGCGCCGGAAACCCGGATCGGCGGCCGCGAGCTGCCACTCATCCTCACTGGGCAGCCGGCCTCCGGCCCAGGCCGCGTACTCCCGGGCCCGGGCCAGCGTCACCTTGGTGGCGGGACGCTCCGGATCACGGGCTTCGGCGTGCTCGCCGACGGCGTCGAGGAAGCGGGCGTATTCCGCTTCGCTCACCTCCTCGGCGGCAACATGCACCGGCCGTGGGAGCGTCACGAACCGGTCCAGCGTGCGCTGGTCATGGAGCCGCGGGGACAGCGGCTTCCACTCGTCTACGTAGGGCGCTCCGCCGTACATCCCGGTTTCCCGCATCCGGTAACGCACGGTCAGCGTGTACTCACCGGCCGGCACAGTGACGGCCGAAACGGCGGCGGCCGAAAAGGCAGCCGGTGCCGCCGGTCCCGGCCAGGGCGGGGCGCTGAGCCGCCGGGCGCGGCGGTGCCGGAAGGAGGAATTCCGGACGGCAGGCTCACCGGCGAGGGCGGTTTGAACGGCAGCGATCTCCCCGGGAACCGCGGCGCCGGCGCTGACCTGGACCGCTGCGGCTATGCCGTTGGCCGGCACGGTGACCACCTCGGAAGTGTCGCCCGGGTGCAGCGGATCCCACCCCGTTCCGGCCAGCTGATGCTTGGCATCGGTGTCCGAGGTGTTGGCCAGGAGCAGCAGTTTGACGCCGTCGAGGTCGAAGCTGGAGCCCACCACCGGCCCCTCGGTCACGGTGAGCGGTGTCCATTCGCCGTCCACGAGCCAGCGGTGGAAACCGCGCTGGACGGGAACCATGCGGCGCAGCGTGGCCGAATCCCGGTCATTCCAGCCCACCCAGGCGCCGAACACCACTTCCCACACCAGGACGCCGACGCCGTTGAGCCAGGCGGCGCGGAGCTCTTCGGCGTGGTCCCGGTGCCAGCGGCGGATGTGGTGCTGCATGTGCCGGCGTTCAAACCACCGCGCCCGCAGCACGCCGGGAACCTCGGAATCCGCGAACCACTGCGCCCAGGACAGAGTGTGGTCGGCAATGCGGTCGGTGGAGAGTTTCGATTCGCCCTCCAGACCGATCCCGGGACGGGCCGCATCCAGGGCCGCGACGAGCGAGCGGTCGGCCTTTTTCAGGGTGTCGAGGAAAACGCTGTCCGCCCTGAGCCGGCGGACGGTGGCGGTGAGCTCGGCCGCGTCGTCGCCGCTGCGGCGCGTGCCGATGTCCCAGGGCATGTAGCTCAGGAACACGGCAACGCCGGCGCGGCGCAGCGCGGCCGAAACATCCGCGAGGCCGGGCACGTTGTAGTAATCCCACTGGTTCCGGTCATCGATGCCGATCACCGGATACGCATGCCACAGCACAATGCCGTCCAGCCCGCCGAAACGCTCGCGGGCATCGGCGAGGAACCGTTCGGGCGTGAACCGCTGTGCCTCGAAGTCAAAGAACAACTCGTCCCACAACCAGACCTGCGCCACGGTGAAGCACCGGCTGGCCCAGGCGGCGGCGCCGTCGTTGTACCGGGTGGGTTCGCCGTGCCGCTTCCGTGCCCCGTCCCGCCAGGCCGTGAGCTGCAGGCGCCACTGCACCAGATCACCGGCGTCCGCCGGCGCGGCAAAAATCTTGGCGTCGTCCAGCGAGATCGCCACATCCCCGGTGCTCAGGTCCCCCTTGAGCGGCACCCGGGTGGGCAGGTCGACGTCGCGCGGATGCAGGGGATCGAACCCGCCACTCATGCGTTAGTCCTTTCGATGAGACCCGTTGCGTCCGGTACCCCGGTCCGGGACAGCCGGAGTGTGCGTTCGGCCAGGTTCCGGATGGACCGTTCCGCGCCGCCGGGAAGCGATGTTGCGATGCGGTCCTGCAGCGGATCCGTCCACTCCGCACCAATTGCGCCGGCGCCCAGCAGCCCGCCGGCCACGGAGCCAACGGTTGCGCCGTCCGAGTCGGTGTCCCACCCGCCCGCGACGGCGAAGGCAATGGCCGCGCCGAAGTCGCCGCCGTGTGCCTGCAGGGCGCAGGCAATGAGTGCCGCGTTGTTGAGGCAGTGGACCCAGTGCATCCCGGCGAACCCGGCGTGCAATACGTCCAGGGCGGCAGCGTCCGTGATGGTTTCGCGGGCGAGTGTACGCCCGGTGTTCCGCCCCAGGCGCACTGCGGCGGCCAGCCGCGACGACGGCGGCACCACCGTGTCGGCGGCGTCCAGCACGGCGTCGGCGCTGGTTTCGGTGAGGGACGCGGAGCACAGCGCGGCGGCCCACATTTCGCCGTAGATGCCGTTGCGGGTGTGGCTGAGCCGGGCATCGGCCCAGGCTGAAGCAGCAGCGGCGCGGACGTCTCCGGGATGGACCCAGCCGTGCACGTCGGCGCGGATAAGTGCACCGATCCATTCGCGGAACGGATTGTGGTGGGTTGCCGTCTCCGGCGCCGGCCGGGCGTCGAGGATGTTCCGGTACGCGGCGCGCTCGGCGGTGAACACCCGTCCGGCGGGCAGCGCCGCCAGCCATGCCTGCGCGAACTGGTCAGTGGCCAGGGCCCGGCCGGAGGTTTCCATCAGCTCCAGGGCGAGGATGGGAAAGTTCAGGTCATCATCCTCGGGCATCCCCTGGATGTTCTCCAGCAGCGAGTTGGGGGCGGACCGCCGGTTCCACGGCCAGCGCTGCACGATGTCTGCGGGCAGCCCGGCCGCGGTGAAATACGTCCGGATAGGCCAGTTCCCGGTGGCCCGGGCAATCTCTTCAATGCCCTCTCGGGGGATCTTCTCCACCGGTTTGCCCAGCAAACATCCGGCCGCCCGGCCGAGCCAAGCCCCGTGCACCCGCTCGAACGCCGGGGATGTTTTCGCAGCCAGCCCCTTCGCCGCCGGGGCCTTCGCCGCCGCGGCCCCCCGCGCGGCCGGCGGCAGCAGGGCGGCCGGCGGCAGCAGGGCGGAAATCTCCAGCCAGTCATCCGGCTCGGCATCGCTGCGCACCTGCAGGACCGCCAGCTCATCGAGCACCCGCCGGGCCATGGCGCGCACCGCCGGGCCCGGGTCCGCAACCGCGGCCCCGGACGGCTCCAGCCTGGTGGGTCCGCCGGCGGCGGCCCACCGCCGCTCGATCGGAACGAGGTCCTCCTCGGGAACGCCCTGCTCGCGGAGGGCGGCGAACTCGGCCGGAACCAGGTCCTCCGGCTGCGCCCAGGTCAGCCTCACCGTGCCTCCTCCCGGCTGAGCAGCGACTGAAGCGCCGCGGTTCGCCGGGCGGCGCGGTCCAGATCGGCCCGCGCCACCTCCCGCACCGTCTCCGTCATGGCGGTGACCACGGCGTCCAGGTCGAGGCGGCTGGCCGCCGTCACGTCCGCCACCCAGTCCGCCGGGACGGCGTCGATCCCGTGCAGGCCGCCGCAGACGGCGCCGGCCATCGTCGCGATCGAGTCGGCGTCGCGCCCGTAGTTCACGGCGTCGAGCACCGCGGCCCGCAGGTCCCCGCCGCGGGCAAGCGCGAACCCCAGGGCGGCGGGCAGTTCTTCGATCGATTTGGTGCGCGAGGGCAGCCGCGCGTCCATGGCCGGGGCCCGGTACTGCTCGCCCACCGTGTCATAGGGTGCGACGGCGGCGCGCACCATCCGTGCGACGTCGCACGGATCCCCGCCGTCGGCAGTGAAGGCATCCACGGCGTCGAACACGGCCCGGATCGCCGCAGCGGTGCCGTCGTGCGCGACCCCCAGCACCGCTGCGCGCACGTCCTCCATCGCCGCGCCGGGTGCCGCGGCGGCTGCCACCGCCGCTGCAAACACACCGGCCGCCTCCCGCCCGTAGGAGGACTGGTGCGCACCCGCAATGTCGATGGCTTCGGCGTAAGCGCCGCGCGGATCACCGATGTGCACCAGCCCCACCGGTGCCATGTACATGGCGGCACCGCAGTTCACGATGTTGCCCACCCCCGCCTCCCGCGGGTCGGCATGGCCGTAATGCAGCTTCGCCACGAGCCATTTCTCGGCCAGGAAGACGCGCTGCAGGATCAGCGCATGGTCTTCCAGTTCCGGAACCCAGCGGCGCTCGCCGATCATCAGCGGCACCAGGTCGGCGGCAACGTCGTAGGCATCGAGGTGGCGGCGCCGCTTGGCGTACACCTCCACGAGTGCGTGCGTCATAAGCGTGTCATCCGTGACGTGGCCGTCGCCCTTGTGGAAAGGGGCAATGGGCCGCGCGGTCCTCCAATCGGCCAGGAACGGACCCACAATGCCCTCGACCCGGCCGCCGTGGCGCTCCTGAATCTGCTCCGGCGTCCAGCCCTCCGTGGCGCCGCCCAGTGCGTCCCCCACGGCTGCGCCGGCAAGCACCCCTGCCACCCGATCCTGCAACACGTACATTCCCACTCCTTGAGTACCTCTTAAAGTGACGGCGGTTTAAAGGGCCGGGGGCCGAAAGTGGCGGGTCGGGGGCAAACCGGCCGGCTGCCCTGTCCCTCCCCGCGTCCGGGATCAGCTGGCGACGTCGTTCCACCCGTCGGAGAGCCGGGCGGCCAGTTCGTCGCTGGTGATCTTGTCGGCCAGGTACTGCTGGTAGGCCGGCGTGGCAATGGTGTCCTTCCACTCGGTGTACTTCTCCACCTTCAGGAAAGGCGGTCCTTCCAGGCCTTCACCGGAGGCCAACACCTGGGTCCACGCCGGGTCCTCCGCCGCGAGCTTCTCGACGCTGTCGCGGGCCGAGCCGGAGGAGGGGATGAGCGCGTCGGCGTAGGCGATCGAGGCAAGGTTGTCGCCGTTCATCAGGAAGTTGAGGAAGCCGGCCGACTCCTCCACATGCTCGGAATCCACGTTCACCGAATAGGTTTGCGGGTTCGCTGCCTGCACGGCGCCGGCGGAACCCTCCAGCGGCGGCAGCGCCACCCAGTTCAAGCCCTCCGGGGCGTCGTTGGCGATGTTCGTCGCCTGGAACGAGCCCTGCACCGTCATCGCCACCTTGCCGCCGTAGAACGAGGCGAGCACATCCGAACCCGACTGGGTCAGCGAGGTGGGTTCAATGGACTTATCCGTGTAGGCCATTTCGTGGATGCGTTCAGGCACCGCCAGTTCGGAATCCTCCACCTGGATCGAGGCATCGGTGCCTTCTCCGTCGAAGAACCCGCCGTCGAAGCCGAGCGAGAGGCTCATCATCGCCGCTGTGGGCGAGGCGAGGCCCCACCCCAGTCCGTAGGTGCTGTCCGTTGTGGTGGCCTTGGCAATCTCCTGCAGCTCTTCCCACGTCATGGTTTCGCCGCTGGGAATTTCGACGCCGGCAGCCTCCAACAGGTCGGCGTTGGCGAAGACCATGTAGGACTGGAGGGTGGAAGGGTAGGCGATGATCTGCCCGTCCTGCGTGACGGAATCCCAGATGCCTTCGGAAATGTCCGCCTTCAGGTCCGGGTCAATATAGTCGCTCAGATCCGCGAGGTAGCCGTCGGCGGCGAAGGACACAATGGAGCTGGCCTCGTAGTGGATGATGTCCGGGGCGGTGCCGCCGGAGAACTGGGTGATGAGCTTGTCGAAGGTCCCGTCCCAGCCGGCCTGGACAATCTCGACCTGGACATCTTCGTTCTCGGCATTCCACTCATCCACGATGGACTTCACCGCGGCCTGAGTGGCGGGCTGGTCGGAGAGCGACTGGAACTGGAGGGTGACGGCATCGCCTTCGGCGCCGTCGGACCCGCTTGATGTGCTGCCCTGCTGGCAGCCGCTCAGGGCAAGCACGGCTACGCCCGCGAAAGCGACGGCGCCGATGCCTCGGATTCTCTTCATGATGCTTGCCTTCCTTCTGGTGGATGATGCGGGTTTGCGGCGGGCCATCAGCCCTTGACCGCGCCGGCCAGCATTCCGCCGGTCAGTTTCTTCTGCAGAATGGTGAAGATGATGAGCGAGGGGATGGTCGCGAGGATTGCTCCGGCGGCCAGCGGCCCCAGCTGGGTCTGCCCTTCGGCGCCCAGGAAAGAGCGCAGGGCGATGGGCAGGGTGTAGAGCTCCGGGCTTTGCAGCAGGACCAGGGCGAGGAAGAACTCATTCCACGCCGAGACGAACGTGAACATCGCCGTCGCCACGAGTCCCGGTGCGAGCAGGGGGAGGACGATTCTCCGCAGGATGGTGAAGCGGGACGCGCCGTCCATTTCGCCGGCCTCCTCGAGATCCGCCGGTATGGCGGCGACGTAGCCCTGCAGCATCCACAGTGTGAACGGCAGGGTGAAGGTGACGTAGACGAGGATCAGGCCGAACAGGGTGTCATTGAGGTTGATGGAACGCAGCACCAGGAACAGCGGGATGATGATGAGGATGGACGGGAAGACCTGGCTGGTCAGGATCCACACCGTGCCCGCCGCGCGCAGCCGGCCCTTGAGGCGGGCGAGGGCGTAGGCCATCGGCATGGAGAGCAGCACGGTGATCACCATTGTGGCAATGGATACCAGCAGCGAGTTCCCGGCCGCCGGCAGCAGGTTCTGTCGTGCCAGGGCGGAGGCGTAGTTGCTGAAATCCCACTCGGCCGGCAGCAGGTTAATGGCCAGCGAGTTCAGTTCGCCCGATGACTTGAACGACGCCGAGAGCAGCCACAGCAGCGGGAAGCCGAGGAAAACGAGGAAGCCCGCCAGCGCGGCGTACATCAGCGCCGTTCCGTACCAGGGGCGCCGGGTGATCATGGCCGTGCTCCCTTCGCCTGGCGGAACTGGTTGATGAGGTAGAGCGAGAGAGTCAGCAGGATCGCGATCACGAGCACGTCTCCCATCGCCGAGGCATAGCCGATTTCACGGTTCCGGAACGCCTCCAGATAGGTGAACAGCGGCGGGATCATGGTGCGGCCGCCGGGGCCGCCTTCGGTGAGGACGTAGATCAGGCCGAAGGAGTTGAACTGCCAGATGAAGTCCAGGGCGGTGACGGCCAGGACAATGGGGCGCAGGGCCGGGAGGGTGACGTGCCAGAACCGGCGGAACACCCCGGCGCCGTCCACGGCCGCCGCTTCCTGCTGTTCGGTGGAAATGGACTGCATGCCGGCCAGCAGCAGCACAGTGGTCTGCGGGATGCCCGCCCACACGCCCACCACAATGACAGCGGGCAGTGCGGTGGAGAAGTCTCCCAGCCAGTTGGCCCCGGGAATACCCACCGTTTGAAGGGCGCCGTTCAGGGGACCGGAGTTGGGGTTGTAGATCATCCGCCACACAATGGCGGTGACCACCGGCGGCATGGCCCAGGGGATCAGGGCCAGCACCCTGGTCAGGCCCTTCAGCCGCAGGTCGCTGTTGAGCAGCAGTGCCAAGCCCATGGCGGAGACCAGGGTGAGCAGCGCGACGGCGCCGGCCCAGACTATGCCGATGCCGAACGATCCCCAGAAACGGTGGTCGCCGAACAATTCAATGAAGTTCCCGAACCCGATGAAGTTGATCTCTGCGTTGCGCTTCAGGGTGGTGTCGGTGAAGCCGAGGGCCACGCCGCTAACGAGCGGGATGACGGAGAAGATGATGATTGGAAGCAGGGCGGGAATCACCAGGGCCACCGCCTCGCGCCGCTGGGCGCGTTCACGGTGGCCAACCCGCTTCCCGGCCCGTGGCGGCGGTGTTTCGCGGGTGGTCCTGGTGGCGGTGGTGCTCATTCGGCTGCCCCATTGGAAGGGCGCGCCCGCGCTGCAGCCTGTGTGATGGTGACTCGGACCAACGCTCTCCTTTGAGTGTTGTAAACGTTTACAGCCAGTGTCCGCGACTGTGCCACCGGCTCACGGGGGTGTCAATAGTTTCGTTCCTCCCGGCGGCAGTGCGTCGTCGTCGGCAGCGGCGTTAGTTTGGCCCGCCGGCATCAAGCTCACTGAGCATGTTTTCCAGGCGCAGGCGTCTGCGGTTCAACCGCGCCAACGACGCCAGGCCCAGCGCCAGCATCCGCATCTGGGCGCCCACACCGGGCAGCCCCTGTTCGCGGAGGGTTGCGCTGACTTCGACGCGGTCCTCCACGGAGGACTCTTTCACCAGTGCGCGGGCCCTGGTGAATTTCTCGGAGTTCAAAGGGTGGTCTTGGATGCGGCGGTTCATCGAGTCCAGCTGGCGCTGGAGGGAGGACCGTTGGGCGTTTTCGTTCGCCATGGCCCCAACCAACCACATCCGGGGCCGCGCTTCCCTAGCCTGCCGAACAGGTTTGGTCCGGGCGAAAGGACGGGGTGGGGCGGAAGCGTGCCTTCGGCTCCCGCAGCCCTTTAGCTGCCGGTTGAACCGGTGTTAGCTAGAGGCACGGGTTGATTCGATGTGCGGCCGCCTCTGTGCGGGAAGGAGATCGACATGACGGAGCACCTCCACAAATTTGCGGATCTCTATCGGAAGCAGGGGCCGTGGTGTGTTGCCTATGTCGATGCCGGGGCCGGGGGAGCGCAGGGCGCCGAAGCCGCCGCAGCCCGGTCCGGTGACGTCCGGGCGGGGCTGGGGGAGCAGGGGGCGACGCCGGAGGATCAGGAGGCCATGGAAGGTGCGGTGGATCCCGCCCGCGGGCTGCCCGCGCCAATCTCGCGTTTTGTCCTTGTCCGGGACGGCGCGGTGGAACTGAACGAGCTGCTGCCCGGCCCGCTGGTGGCCCCCATGCAGATTGCTGTGGGACCCGTTCCGGACCTGCTGCCGCTGTTCAAGCACCGTCCCGAGGAGTTCCCGTACATCGTTGTGGAAGCAACGCGGGAGGACGCCGAGATCCGGTTGGAATACGCGGGCCGTCCCGGACCCGGGACAGTGGAGGGTGTCGAGGGTTCCATCGACGACATCAGCAAGCTTCCCGCCGGTGAGGGCTGGGCGCAGGACAAGCAGCAGCGCAGGACCGAGCAAACCTGGCGCCGGAACGCTGATGAAGTTGCCGGATCAATCGACCGGATTGTGGACAGCAGCGGCGCCCGGTTGATTGTGCTGGCCGGCGACGTCCGCGCCCGGGGGTTGGTGCGGGACCAGCTGGCCGAGGGCCACAAACCGCTGGTCAGCATGATTGATTCCGAGCTTCGCCCTGAGGACCCGCACCAGCAGCAGTTCGAGGATGAGGTCCAGGAACGCCTTGCCCTGCAGTGGGCGGCCGAACAGGAACAGATCATGGACCGGCTTGCCCTGCAGGAAGGGCAGGCCAATCCCGAGTCGGCCACCGGCATGGGAGCTGTGGTGCAGGCACTCCAGCAGGCCCAGGTGGACACGCTGATCCTGAATGACAGTGCGCTGGCCGACCGCCACCTGCTGGCGCTGGGCGCCGAGCCGTGGCTGGCCACCGCCGAGGAACAGGCGCTGGGCGCGGAAGTCTTGGGGCAGGTTCCTGCCTCATCGGCGCTGCTGCGCGCGGCGGCCCTGACGGACGCGAATCTCCTCTTGGTGCCCGACGGCGTCCTGCCCGGCGGCTCCGACCTCGCCGCACTGCTGCGCTGGCCTGTTGGCCCCGAAGCTCCGGGAGCCAACGCGACCTAGGCGCCGGCGGCGGCATGTCACGCGCGGGTCTGGTCAGGTCAGGACAACGGACCGGGTGAGGGAACGCGGGCGGTCCGGATCCAGGCCCCGCGACACGGCCAGGCCGACGGCGAAGCGCTGGGCCACCACGAGGGCCGCCTGCGGATCCAGGTCATGGTGCACGAACCGCGCGCCCGTCGCGGCGACGTCGTCGGCCAGCCCGGCGGGCGGCTCGCCCAGGCTCCACACCAGCCGGCCGGGTTCTGCGATCGCAATGGGACCGTGCCGGTAGTCCATGGCCGGATAGGACTCGGACCAGTACTGGGCGGCCTCCCGCGTCTTCAGGGCCGCCTCGAACGCGAGGCCGACGGCGAATCCGCGGCCGATGAACGTGCACTGGTTGGCTGCGAGCAGCTTGTCCACGGGGATGTCCAGCGCCAACTGAGCATCTGCGATGAGCGGTTCAACGTCCTCGCCGAGGTGGACGCGCAGCAGTGTCAGCACCGACGTCGCGAACCGGGTCTGCACCACGGACTGCTCATCCGCAAACGGCATGGCGATGACATCATCCGCTGCTTCAGCTCCGGGGGATTCGGCCACGGCCGTGATGAGTGTGGTGGGGACCGGGCCGAGCGTCTTGAGGAGGTCAACGATCTCGGTGGTGGTGCCGGAGCGGGAGATGGCAATAATCCGGTCATAGTCCCGGCCCGCCGGGTATTCACTGCCCGCCCAGGCGTCGGTCACCCCGTGGCCGGCACGCTCCCGCAGCACCGCGTAGGACATGGCCATGAACCAGCTGGTGCCGCATCCAACCACCGCTACCCGCTCGCCGCGGCGGGGCAGCCGGCCGGCAATCTCGGGGACCATCTGGGCGGCAAGCCGCCAGGTTTCGGGCTGGGAGGCTATTTCTGCTTCTACGAAGGAGGAAGGCATGGGCTTCTTTCGGTCTGCTCTGCACCAATAAAAGACTGGTTTTGATCGATATGTGGATAGTTGAGCAGAATCAATCACGATTAGCAAGGCTGGCTGTGAGAATATGAACGGATAACGAAAGGTTGGCCCGAGCATGACCCAGCAGCAGCGCCTGAATGTTGTCCTTGACCTAGTGAGCGAACGGGGAAGTGTGTCGATCGCCGAGGTGAGCGATGTGCTGGGGGTATCCACAGCCACCGTGCGGCGCGACCTCAACACCCTGGCCGAACAGCGCCTGGTCACCCGCACCCACGGCGGCGCTTCCGCCCTCGGTTCCGGTTATGAACTACCGCTGCAGTACAAGATCGCCCGCCAGGCCGACGCGAAGGTGGCCATTGCCCGGGCCGTGGCAGACCTCATCCAGCCTGGGCAGTCGGTGGGCCTCAACGGCGGCACCACCACCAGTGAAGTAGCCCGGATGCTGGGCCGCAGCGAGCGGCTGCACCCCGATGGCGACTCGCCCGGAGTCACCATCGTGACCAATGCGCTGAACATCGCCTACGAAATGTCGGTGCGCGAGCACATCAAAATCGTGGTGACCGGCGGGGTGCCGCGCCGCCAGTCCTATGAACTGATCGGCCCCCTGGTTGCCAACTCGCTGCAGGACTTCAGCATGGACCTGGCCGTCCTGGGGGTGGACGGGCTCAGCGCAGCCTTCGGCGCCACCACCCTGCATGAAGGGGAAGCGGAAGCCAGCCGGGAAATCGCGGCGGTTGCCCGCCGCGTGGTGATCGCCGCCGACTCCACCAAGCTGGGCCGCAGCACCTTCGCCCGCATCTGCCCGCTGGCAGGCATCGACACCCTGGTCACGGACCAGCCCGTTGCACCGGACTTCGCCGCCGAACTGGCCAACGCCGGGGTAGAGGTCATCGTCGCCGACGCCGGCAAGTAGCCGGCCGCCCAAAGGCGCACCCGCCGGCGCCCGCCGCGGGGCGTGCACAGTGCACGGTTGCGCCCGCGTTCCTGCCAGAAGATGATCAATTTGAGATAGTTAGTGACAAATCCGTGCATCTAATGCAGGATGACGTCATGCACATCGACCGGGACACCCAGCGCACCAGCGAAACTGCGCCCGCCGAAACCTCACCGCGGGTAGCCGTCATTGGTTTCGGCGCCCGCGCCGCCATTGCCGAACACGTGGCTTCCGCCCGTCCCGGGGCCCGAGTCGTCGCCGTCGTGGAACCGGACGACGCCGGCCGCGACCGTGCCCGGCGCGCCTATCCCGACGCCGCACTCCACTTCGACGTTGACTCCCTGATTGCCGGCGGCGGCATCGACGCCGCCCTCGTGACCACGCCGGACCACACGCACGAAGAGATCGCCCTGAAGCTGCTGGCCGCCGGGATCGCCGCCTATCTGGAGAAACCCCTGGCGATCACGCTCGAGGGCGCGGACCGGGTCCTGGCCGCGGCCGCCGAAACCGGCACCCTGCTCTACGTAGGCCACAACTTCCGGCACTCCGGCGTGGTCCGGGCCATGCGCGGGGTCATCAGCCGCGGCGAAATCGGCGAGGTCAAGGCCGTATGGGTGCGCCACTTTGTCGGCAACGGCGGGGACTACTACTACAAGGACTGGCACGCCGACCGGTCCAAGACGGGCACCCTGC
The DNA here is from genome assembly GCF_020731535.1 of Arthrobacter sp. zg-Y40. Taxonomy (NCBI): domain Bacteria; kingdom Bacillati; phylum Actinomycetota; class Actinomycetes; order Micrococcales; family Micrococcaceae; genus Arthrobacter; species Arthrobacter sp. zg-Y40. The sequence goes on along the minus strand of NZ_JAJFZS010000003.1, from coordinate 189,163 downwards.
TGCTGCAGAAGGCCAGCCACGACCTTGACGTGATCCACTACCTTGCCTCGGGCTACACCCGGCGGGTGGTGGGCATGGGGGAGCTGATGGTCTACGGCGGCATCACCGACCGCCGCAGCCGCCACGGCGAAACCATGCCCGACTGGTTCTCCTACGAGAACTGGCCGCCGGAGAAGCAGACGGGGCTGAACCCGGTAGTGGACGTGGAGGACGTGTCCATGATGCTGATGACGCTGGATAACGGCGTGATGGCCAGTTACCAGCAGTGCCATTTCACGCCCGACTACTGGCGCAACTACACGGTGATCGGCACCGAGGGCAGGCTGGAGAACCACGGCGACACCGCCGGCGGCGTGATCAAGGTCTGGAACCGGCGCCACGAATGGCAGGGCGCCGGCGACGTCGAATATCCCATCGACGGCGCCGCCAGCGGACACGAAGACGCGGACCTGCTCACGATGACCGAATTCTTCGACACCCTGCTGGACGGCACCCCCACACTGGTCAGCCCGGTTGCAGCCCGCGAAGCGGTTGCCGCCGGTTACCTGGCAGCCGAATCCCTGCGCAGCGGTTCGCAGCCGCTGGACGTTCCCGCTCTGCCGGAGCACATCGTCGGGCACTTCTCCCGGCCATCATCCCCGGCGGATCCGCCGCCCCCCGCCTTTACCCACACCTCGCAATCCACCCTTGGAAGGACTTTCCGATGAGAAACATGTTCCCTTCTGCCGTCCGGCGTACCTTTGCCGGGCACGTCCCCGGCCGTCCGCCCGCCCGGCGCGCCTCCGCCGGCGTCGCGCTCGGCGTCGGACTTGCGCTGGCCGCCAGCGGATGCGGCTCCAACGCGGCCTCCGATGAACCCGCGGAGTATGCGGCCCCGGACAAGGACCTGAGCGCGTCCATCACCTACGGGGTGTGGGACAAGAACCAGGTGGACGCGATCGAGGAAAACATCGACGCGTTCAACGAGGAGTACCCCAACATCGAGGTGACCGTGAACGTCACCCCCTACGCGGAGTACTGGACCAAGCTTCAGACCCAAGCCTCCAGCGACACCCTCCCGGACCTTTTCTGGATCAACGGCCCGAACATCGGCCTGTACGCCTCCAACGGCAAGCTGGAGCCGATCACCGGCGCAGTGGAAGCCGGCGACATTGATCCGGCCAACTATCCGGAGGCGCTGGTGGACCTCTACACCATCGACGACGTGCAGTACGGGGTGCCCAAGGACATGGACACCATCGGCATCTGGGCCAACAAGGCACTCTTCGAGAAGGCCGGCGTCGAGCTGCCCAGCGGCGACTGGACCTGGGACGAGTTCCAGAAAACGGCAACGGACATTTCGACGGCGCTGGCGGCCGACGGCGAGTACGGCGGCGCCGGGGGAATGGACGGGCAGACCACGTACTACAACACCATCCTCCAAGCCGGCGGCACCGTGATTGAGGACGGAAAATCGGGGTACGCCTCACCGGAAACGCAGGCCGGGCTCCAGTTCTGGACCGACCTGATCGCCAGCGGCGGCTCCCCGAACATCCAGCAGCTCACCGACACCACCGCAGACCAGTGGTTCACCTCCGGCAAGCTCGCCATGTACTGGGGCGGCAGCTGGTTCCGCTCCGCGCTGACCGACACGGAACTGGAAGAAAACGTTGTGGTCCTGCCGCTGCCGCAGGGCGAGAAGCAGGCCACCGTGATCCACGGCCTGGCCAACGTAGTATCCGCGGGGTCCAAGGAGAAGCAGGCCGCCCAGGCGCTGCAGGCCTTCCTGGCCAGCAAGGACGCGCAGCAGCAGCAAGGCGATGCGGGTGCGGTCATTCCCGCTTTCGAAGGGACGCAGAGCGCATTTACGGGCTCCATGCCCAACGCGAACCTGCAGATCTTCCTGGATGCCCTCGATTACGCGCAGCCGCTGCCGGTGAGCAAGAACTCGGCGGCGTGGAACGCGCTGGAGACCGATCTGCTGCCGCAGGCCTTCTCCGGTGAGCAGCCCGTGGAGAAGATCTCGACGGATCTTGCCAGCCAGATGGACGCGGCCCTGGCCGAGGAATAATCCCATGACAACAGTTGAACGCGGCTCCGGTCCGCCCCCGCTGTCCCCGGCGGTCCGCCGTCGGCGCTTCGGCGGGGACGGACCGTGGCCGTGGCTCTTCATTGCACCCCTGGTGCTCGGAATCAGTGTCTTCTACCTCTGGCCCATTGTGCAGACCGTGGGCACCTCGTTCACCGAGACGGGACCGTTCGGCGGATCCGCTTTCTCCGGCGTCGAGAATTACGTCGAGTTGTTCACGGACCCGCAGCTGTACCGCTCCCTGGGCAACACGCTGCTCTACACCGGCATCGTGATGCTGGGCATCCCCATTGCGGTGTACCTGGCCAGCCTGCTCAACCTGCCGGGCCTGCGTTTCGCAGCGGTGTACCGGGTGCTGTTTTTCCTGCCCTACGTTGCCATGCCCACCGCGGTGGCGATGGTCTGGCGGATGATCTTCAACGGCGACTTCGGGCTGGTGAACTACGGCCTGGGGTTCCTGGGCATCGACGGGCCCTACTGGATCAGCACCCCGTTTTTCGCGATGGTGGCGGTAGCGGTGGTGGGCTTGTGGTCGTCGCTCGGGTTCAGCCTGATTGTGCTGGCCGCCGGGCTGAAGAACATTCCGCCGGAACTGTATGAAGCGGCCGAGCTCGACGGCGCGAGCCGCTGGGGACAGTTCCGGAACATCACCGTTCCGCTGCTCTCACCCAGCGTCTTCTTCGTCACCATCGTGACGGTCATATCCAGTTTCCAGCTCTTTGACCTGCTCTACGCCATCCTGGGCAGCAGCAACCCGGTCCTGCCCAAAAGCATGTCCCTTGTGTACTTCTTCTACCGGGAAGGCTTCGTCAACAACGACAAGGGCTTCGCCGCGGCCATCGCCATGGTGATCCTGCTGATCATCGGCGTCGTCACCCTGCTGCAGTTCCGATTCCAGAAGAAGTGGGTGCAAAGTGACTGACCGACTACTGCCGGCGCGCACGCCCTCCGCTGTTGTGCCCGCGGCCTCCGACGCGGACGTGCGTACCGGCGTCGGGCAGCGGCCGGCCCGGACCGGGAAGGCACAGGAACGGCGGCGCGCACGACGGCGGGGCGGGTCCCACGTTGTGGCGCACCTCGTCCTCGGGGTGGGCGCGCTGGCGATGGCCTTCCCGTTCCTGTGGCAGATTGTGATGTCACTTTCCACCAACGCGGAGGTCCAAAGCGTCACGCCGGTGTTCTGGCCGGCGGAACTGCAGTGGTCCAACTACGCCGAGGTCTTCGAGCGGTTGCCGTTCCTGGACCAGCTGCAGAACTCCGTGCTGATCACCGTGATCCGCACCCTGGCGCAGATCCTCTTCTGCACCCTGGCCGGCTACGCCTTTGCCCGGATGCGGTTCCGCGGCCGGTCGGTCCTCCTTGCCCTGGTGCTGTCCATCCTGATGGTGCCCTCGCAGGTGTACCTGCTGTCCCAGTACCAGATTGTGCAGGGCCTGGGGCTGCTGGACAGTGTGGGCGGCCTGGTCCTGCCGGGGCTGTTCAGCGCCTTCGGGACCTACCTGATGCGCACCGCGTTCCTGTCCATGCCGGCGGAACTGGAGGAGGCCGCCCGCCTGGACGGCGCCAACCCGTTCCAGATCTTCTGGCGGGTGATGCTGCCGCTGGCCCGGCCCACCATCAGTGTCCTGGCCATCACCACGGTGCTCTGGTCCTGGAACGAACTGCTATGGCCGCTGGTGGTCACCACGTTCAGCGACCGGATGCCCCTGTCCGCCGGGCTCGCGACCCTGATCGGTGACCGGACCACTGACTATCCGGTGGTGATGGCGGCAAGCCTGCTCGCCATGGCACCGGTGCTGCTGATGTTCATTTTGCTGCAGCGGCGCGTCATTGACGGCCTGGCTTCGAGCGGCCTCAAGTAACCCTTCCTCAAGCCACTCCCCGAAAGTTTCCCTCCCAAGTAACCCCCCTGAAATAACTAGGTACCTGGAGAATCATGAAACGATCCTTAGCAGTCCTTTTAGTTGCCGGTCTTGTCACCGCAGCGGGCCCGACGGCGGCCGCGGTCGCCGTCGGAATCCCGGGGGAGGGGCCGCCCGGCGTTTCCGTCTCCGTTCCCGGCGACGCGGCCAGCACCGTTGCCTATGAACCCAGCGACTCGGTGATTGCGAATCCGCAGCGCGGTTTCTACCACCACACCGCGACGCACTTCAATACGGCCAAACCGGAGCAGAACACCCCGCTCACAGAAGCCGACCTGGCGGGCCTGCGGTCCAAGGGCATCACCCAGATCCTGCGGGTTGTATACCTGGAGGACTTCGCAGCCAATCCGGTGCTTGATGAGCGGGTCCTGTCACAGCTTCAGGCGGACTATGACACCGCACGTACTGCCGGGATCTCGGTGATTACCCGGTTTGCTTATGTGGGGGATGACGGCGGCGCCACCCCGCCCTACGGCGATGCACCCCTGGACATCGTCCTGGCGCACATCAAGCAGCTGGGGCCGGTGCTGCGCGCAAATGCAGACGTGATTCCTGTGGTGCAGAACGGCTTCATCGGACGGTGGGGCGAGGGGTACTACACGGACCACTTCGTGGCCGATCCGGCGAACCCGGGCGTGGTGACCGAGCAGGACTGGGCTAACCGCTCCGCCGTTACCCAGGCGCTGCTCGACGAGCTGCCTGCGGACCGCGGGGTCCAGGTGCGCACCATGGCCACGAAACAGCATCTGCTGAACGTTCCGCCGGCCGCGTCGAGCGCGGTAACGGCCGAGCAGGCCTTCACTGATACACCCATCGCCCGGATAGGGCACCACAACGACTGCTTCCTCTCGGATTACGACGACGGAGGAACCTACCTGTCGGACCCACGGACCCTGGATTACGAGTATCTCGCCGCGGACAGCGTTTACGTTCCGGTCGGCGGGGAGACGTGCAAGGTGGTCCCCTCCCGCTCCGAGTGGGAGACAGCCTCGGTGGAACTCGCCAGGTACCACTACAGCTACCTCAACACCGACTACAACCGGCTCGTGCTGGATTCCTGGGGCGAGCCGGCGTTGGACGAAACCGCCAAGCGGCTTGGGTACCGCTTCGTGATGGAGTCTTCCACCGTTACACCGGCGGAAGATTCGGTTGAGGTTTCCGTCGATATACGCAATGACGGCTGGGCGGCTCCCTATCTCCCGCGGACAGCCATGCTGCAGCTGACCGGCAGCGACGGTACGTCCGTGTCGGTGCCGTTTACGTCCAATGCCGATGCCCGCCACTGGCTTGCCGGCACCACCACCACACTCTCGACTACCCTCAGCCTGTCTGATCCGGCGATCGCAGCCCTTGCCGAAGGCAGCTATTCCCTTTCGCTTGCGCTGCCGTCGTCGGACGCCCGAACAGCCGGTGATCCCCGGTTCGCCGTGCAGGCTGCGAACCTCGGCACCTGGAATGAAACCGACGGCACAAATGCGCTGAACCAGGCCGTCGTCGTCGGGCCCCGCGCCGCGGCACCCTCCGCCGCGCCCGCTTTCGCCGGGGCCGCTGTGCCCTGACCGGCGGTGCCGTTCTGCCGGGGCGCCCGGTGCAACGTACCTGACGGGGCTCCCTGCCCGCCGGAAGGCAGGCCTTCCGCTTTGTGCGGAGGGCCTGCCTTTCCCGTTGCGGCGGTATCCCATCACTACGCGGGACAAACCTTGCCGCCCTGAAACACACTCTGGTGATGGGTGTAACCGCACCACCATTGGCACGAACAATCTTGGGGTTTAAATGAGCCAAACCGCGCAAGTACAGTTTTTTCCCGGAGTACCGGGAACCCGGCCCGTCCAGCAGCAATCCGGCAGCACCGCCGTGTGGTCCATCCTGGAAATAGCGGCGGATCCGCAGCAGGGGACCCGGCAGCAGAGTGCAGAGCCGGAGTATGCGGGGGATGGAATTATCCGCCATATCGTCATTCCGCTTAGTGCCAAGGCCCAGAGCTGGGGCGGGTACCGGTTCGGTTTTTCGCGGAGCAAGGAACCGGACCATCCGGCGGTGCAGCTGCATCTGCTTGCCGCTCACGAAACCGTCGAACGGGTCTGGAAGTTTGCGCACGCGCTCGCGGAGGGCAGCACAGCCAAGCTCGGAGCAGTGAAGCTCACCCGATCGACGGATGTCGTGTATCCGCCCCGGCCCGGGGAACGGGTACCCGAGCTCATGGAGGCAACGTTTTCGCGGTTCGGCGGTGCGCAGGGCCTGAAACTGGCATCCGATGTTGCCGAAGTGTCCATGGACCTGGCCCTGTGGGCGGTTAACCGCTTTCCCCGGCCCAGCATGCGCTCCATGCTGGCGGCCCTGCTCCTCTTTGACACCGCCCATGCCATGATGCGCGGCCCCCGGTCCGCAGTATGGCCGGACCGCAGAACCACCAGCTGGGACTTTTACTGGAACACGCATTTGCAGGCGTGCACCGCGTCCTTCAGCGGACGGACGGAACAGGGCCGCAAGGTCATGTTGGCGCAGATGGCACCGAGGATTACGCCGGCACACCGGGTGATGGGAGCCCTGGCCTCCGAGCCGTCAGTGGATCTCTGGCGCAAACGCTGGGCGCAGACCATTGATCTGTACTTGTACCGGGCGGACAAGCAGCGGATCAGCCGCAGTGCGCAACGGCTGGCCCTGGCCTCAAGCGGAGTCCTCCAAAACCGCCTCGGCATCCCCCTGCGCGAAGAGGCGGCGCTCGGTATCTACGCCCGTGCGTGGAGCAAGGAGAAGGAAGCCCAGCTTCACGGGCAGGGATAACCAGGACAACCGCCCGGCCCCGGCGGGCCGGGCGCGCGGTTTTAGAGCCGGCCGGCGGGCGGATGCGGGCCGGGGCCGCCGATCAGGCGGGCCAGTGCGTCGGCTGGATCCTCGAGTTCGGCGCCGTGCGCAAACAGGATGCGGGCGGGGCCCAGGTCCGCGATGCGTTCCAGTGATTCCTCGGCACGGGCGGCATCTGCGGTGAACATCGCAGGCCCGCGGATGACGTCGCCCTGATCCGAGGCCGCGGCGTCACCGATGAACAGCGTTCCCGTGGGTTCGTGGAAGAGGCTCACATGGCCCTCGGTGTGGCCCGGGGTGGCAAGGACACTGAAGTCCTGGATGGCGGTCCCTTCGCTGATGGGAATGATTGCGTGCGGTGCCCGGATATCCGGCGCGTCTGCACCGCCCGCGTAAATGGCGGCCAGCGGAGCCCGTGCCGCAACCGCGGAGAGCGAGCCGATGTGGTCCAGATGCAGATGGGTCAGGACAATGTCCCGGACATCGTCGAAGGTCCCGCCCAGGGCCTGGACCGCCGCTGCGATGCCCGCCTCGGTGTCGGGGATGCCGGTATCAATGATGACAATGCCCGCGGGCTGGGCCACGGCGTAGCAGCGCACGTTCATGGCCAGCGGTTCGGGACCTGCAATCCCGGCGGGAACCACGGTCTCGCGCACCGTTTCTTCGACATCCAGGCGGGCGTTTCCGCCGTTGGCAGGTTCGCTCATGGCCACTCTCCTTAGCTGGAATTCGGCCCTTCCAGCCTATTCCGGAGGGACGGCCACAGATACCGCCTAACGCTTTTTCATTCAGTGCGCAGCGGTCAGGACCCTAAGCATTTCAACGAACCCGGGGAAGCGTCCTTCCAGTTCGGCGGCACGCAACGACATCAGGCAGCGCGTCCCTTCGGGATCGTTTTGAACAATGCCCGCTTCGCGGAGGATCTTCACATGGTGGCTCAGCGTCGACTGGCTCACTCCGAAATCGAACTCACTGCCCTGGTGCACCTGTCCGTCCAGAAGCTCCTTTACGACTGCAAGCCGCACGGGACTTCCTAGAGCATGCATTACCTGGTGAACCGGGATGTCCTTCAGGGACGGGTGAACGACGACGCGCATACAGGGATGCTAGCATTCATCGATTATCGACGAACAACGATATAACTCTTCCGTTGACCTGGAGGTCACCCATGAGCACTTCCGAACTTAGCCTCTCCGGCATCACGATCAACGCTGCAAACCCTCAGGCCCTTGCCGCCTTCTGGGCAGCGGCCGCCGGCGGGGAACCGGCCGGCAATGACTCCGACATGTTCCTTTCATCCGACGCCGGGAACGGACTGCGGTTCCACTTCCACCGCAGCACCACCACAACGGCCGACGACGAGCAGAAGATGCATCTGGACTTCCGCGTCGAATGGGGGAAACGGGAGGCCGAGGCCGAACGCCTCATCGGCCTCGGGGCAACACTGCGTTGGGAAGTGCTGGATGAACATCCAGGCATGCGCCTTTCCGTGCTTGCGGACCCGGAGAATAACCTATTCTGCGTCGTAGAAGTCCAGTCCGCTTAGCGGCGGTGCCGGCGCATCCAGACGGCGGTGTCGGGTGGGAGGAACCCTCCCGGGGTCAGGGGTGATGATGACAGCAGGACGCTTCCGTCCGGCAGCGGGCAGGGTCCATCGCCCATCGCCACGGCCAGCAGGATCTGATCGCCGCGTTCGCAGAGCAGCAACCCATCCTCCCGGACCTGCCAGCTGCAGGCGTCGTCGGCCGCGAAAATCCCCTCGGCGAGCAGTTCGGTGCGCAGTCGAAGTGCCCCGGCAACCAGATGCAGGGCCGAATGGGGATCGCCGCGGTGCGCTTCCACGGACCGTGATCCCCAGAACGTCGGCTGCGGCAGCCAAGGCTCAGCTGCACCCGGAGGGGAAAAGCCGTAGGCATTTTCGGGAGCTGTCGTCCAGGGCAGCGGAACGCGGGCCCCGTCACGGGACACCCCGCCGCGCGCCCACATGGGATCCACCCGGGCGTGAACCGGGACGTCGACGTCGGGAAGGCTGAGTTCCTGGCCTTGGTAGATGTAGGCGCCCCCGGGCAGTCCGAGGATGGCAACCAAGCCGGCGCGCGCCCGAAGAACTCCGCGGTCACCGCCGCCGAAACGTGTCACGGAACGGCTGATGTCATGGTTCTCCAGCGCCCAGGTGGGCGGTGCCCCGTGTTCTTTGCGGGCGGCTTCGAGTTCCGTGCCGGCGGCGGCCCACGCGGCGGCGTCCCAGCCCAGTTTGACGAAGGCAAACGCGAAGGCCTGGTGCATTTCGTCAGGGCGGGTGTACCGGGCGGCGCGGTCCGGTGCCAGGTTCACCTCGCCGACAAGCACCCGCCCCGGGGAGTAGGAGTCGGCAACGCGGCGCCAGCGCCGGTAGACCTCGTGCACTTCCTCCTGATCGGAGACTTTCGGGTTGGAACGCAGGCCGTCGACGACGGGGTCCGCGGTTGGCGCGTCCGGCAAACCGTCGGCTTTGAACAGCGCGTGGGCGACGTCGATCCGCAGGCCGTCCACCCCCTTGCCGAACCAGAAGCGAAGCACGCCCTCGAAGTAGTTGCCCACCGCCGGGTTGCGCCAGTTCCAGTCCGGCTGTTCCGGGGAAAAGAGGTGCAGGTACCACTCCCTGTCCGTCTCGGAGCCCGGATTCACCCGGCTCCAGGCGGTGCCGCCGAAGACGCTTTGCCAGTTGTTCGGCGGGGCGCCGTCGTCGCTCCCGGCCGCGAAGTGGAACATCGCCCGTTCCGGTGAGCCGGGCCCGGCGGCGACGGCGGCTTGGAACAGCGGATGCTCCGATGAGCAGTGGTTGGGCACCACATCGAGGAAGATCCGGAGCCCCAGCGCGTGGGCCGATGCGAGCAGTTGGTCGAATTGGTCCATGGTGCCGAAGAGCGGATCGACGGCGCAGTAGTCGCTGACGTCGTACCCCTGGTCCACCTGCGGGGAGGGCTGGAACGGTGTCATCCAGATGCCGTCCACGCCCAGCGAGGCGATGTACGGGAGGCGGTCCAGCAGACCCGCAAGGTCGCCCACCCCGTCGCCGTCGCCGTCGGCGAAGGACCGCGGGTACACCTGGTAGATGACGGCGTCCTGCCACCCGCCGTCCCGCTGGGCGTGCAGCGCGGACCCGCTCATTTGGCGCCTCCGGTATGCGGGCTTTCAAACCCGCGGGCCTGCAGCATGCGCTCGACGGCGGTGACGACGGCCTGCCGGCGGGCGGCAACTTCATCACCTCTTTCGTTGAGGCTGGTAAGCCCTTTCGGCGAGAGCTGCCAGGCCTGCGCGATGGCGTAAATGAAAACCAGAAGGTCAACGGGTGAAAGTGGGCGGGCGGTCGCGGCAGCGACGGCGAGGGTTTTGTCCCGGTAGATGCCGCTCGGCTCGGCGGTGGCCTCCGGCCGCTCGAGCTGGGCCCACATGCTCAGGCGGAGGACTTCCGGGAAGCGCTGATGGTGGTCGAACACTTCTCCGGCCCAGCCGGCCAGGTCCTCGGGGCGCGGGGGGACGTTCGCGGCCATGCGCCGCAGCGCTTCCGCGAGGGTGGCATCAAACAGGCCGCTTTTGCTGCCGTAGTACGCGTAGATCATCCGGACGTTGCTCTGTGCCTGGGAAGCGATCCGCTCCACACGCCCGCCGGCGAAACCGTGGGCGGCAAACTCCGCGGTCGCTGCGGCGAGTATCCGCTCCCGTGTGGCTTCAGCGTCACGTGCCATCTGTTTCCCCTTCGATAGGTATTGACCGGCCGGTGTCCGCACACTAGCTTAGCGGTAAGTATCCATTTACTTACAGGAGAAGACATGACCCGCATAGCCCTCGTGACCGGAGCCAACCGCGGACTCGGACGGGCCACTGCGCTCGCCCTGGCCCGGAATAAGATCAAAGTGGTCGCTGCAGCGCGGGGCGATGCACGCGACGTCGTGGACGAAATCGTCGACGCTGGCGGCGAAGCCATGGCGGTCGGGATGGATGTTGCGGACCTCGCCTCCATTGAGGCGGCCCGCGCCGCAGTGCTTACCGGCATCGGACAGGAATGGGATTCAACCACCATCGATGTGCTGGTCAATAACGCCGGGGTGGGACTGTTCGCACCACTGGGGGCTATTACGGCGGAGGAATTCGACACCACCTTTGCCGTCAACGTCCGGGGGCCGCTATTCGTCACACAGGTCTTCCTGCCGCACCTGGCGGACGGGGCAAGCATTGTGAACGTGTCGAGTTCGCTCAGCCGGCATGTCAGCCCGGCGACCTCCGTTTATGCGGCGTCGAAGAAGGCGCTCGAAGCGCTTACCCGGAGCCTCGCCGCCGAACTGGGACCGCGCGGCATCCGGGTCAACACGATCGCACCGGGGCCGACCGCGACGGACTTCAACGGCGGAGCCATGCGCGACAGTGAGGCCATGCGGGAGGCGCTGTCCGGGCAGACCGCCCTGGGGCGGGTGGGCGAGCCGGAGGACATTGCCGACGCGATCGCTGCCCTGGTGTCGCCTGAGTTCCGCTGGGCAACGGGGGAGCGGATCGAGGTATCCGGGGGTGTGCTGATGTGAGGAATGGGTGCAGCGTGCGCCCGGGCAGAAGTGGAGCCTGTGCGATGCCGCCCCTTGGCATGCTTCGTCGGGGATTCAGCCCTCAACGAGTGGGGCGGAGGCGGCGGCAGTTTCTGTTGTGGTGCTGCAGCCGCTCAGAACCAGCATGCCGGTTATCAGTGCTGCTGCTGTTATTGGTCCGCGTATCTTCACTGGTTCCCCCCCCACGCGATTGGTGTTCGAGCACGACCCTAGCAAAGCGGTGCACGATTGGACTTCAGCTATCTGCGCCCTGCTCCCGCGGGCCGGCCATCTGCTGTGTGCCCAGCACCACGGCCAGGGCCAGACGGTCGGCATCGGCGCTGCCGGGCTCGGCCGTATAGACCATCACGTGCAGTCCGTCGCCGGCAACGGTGAGGGTGTCGCAGTCCAAAGCGAGATCGCCGACGTCGGGATGCCGGATGATCTTGCGCCGCGGCTGATCCCCGCCCAAACCGATACTTCCCGCCTCCCAGAGCCGGGCAAAGCGCTCGCTGTCTCTGGCTATGGTCCGTGCCAGCTGCCCGGGGCGCGGGTCGGCGGGGTAGCGGGCGGCGGCCATCCGCAGGTCCGACGTCAGCCGGGCCTCCAGATCGGCGAGTTCAGCCGACGTCGAGACGGCCCGGGAGCCGGAGCCGACGAAAAACCGCCACAGGGTGTTGCGCTCAATGCCCCGCCAGGAGGAGGTGTCGCCCATCAGTGCGTTGTACGGCTGATTGGCGGTGAGCAGGGTCCAGGTGGCATCGAATACGGCAACGGGGTTGTTGCCGAGCCGGTCCAGCAGCCGCTGAATGCTCGGCGGGATCCGGGTGGGGATCAGTTCCACTCCCGGAACAGCCTGTCCGGCGAGCCGGAAGATCAGTTCGCGTTCCGTATCCGTCAGCCGCAGTGCCCGGGCGAGGGCTTCGACCACCTGCGCCGAGGGTGAGGTTGCCCGGCCCTGTTCCAGGCGGACCAGATAGTCCACGCTGATCCCGGCCAGCACCGCCAGTTCCTCCCGGCGCAACCCGGCCACGCGGCGTCGTGCGCCAACCGGCACGCCAACTGTTTCGGCGGTGAGGCGGTTCCGCCAGCGGAACACCGCCCGGCCCAGATCCAACGTTTCCATCAGGACAGTCTGCCGTGGCCGGACAGGCTTGTCATGGGACTGGCGTTCCTAGGAAAACCAGGAGCCTGCCTATCGGATCGGACAGGGATCAGGATGGCGGTATGACAACCACACTGATTACCGGTGCCAACAAGGGCCTCGGCAAGGAAACCGCCCGCCGGCTGCTCGCCGCCGGGAACACCGTCTACATCGCCGCACGGGACGAGGAGCGCGGGCGGAAGGCCGCCGCGGAACTCGGCGCCCGCTTTGTGCAGCTTGACGTGACCGACCAGGCTTCGGTGGACGCCGCCGCCAAGCAGGTGGAGTTCGACGGCGGGCTGGACGTGCTCATTAACAACGCCGGCGTGGAGGGCAGGCAACCGGATAACTCCATCCTGGGCGCGGCCGAAACCACTGCCGACGCCATGCTGCAGATTTTCGATACGAACGTTTTCGGCCTGGTGCGGGTCAGCCACGCCTTCCTGCCGCTGCTGCAGCGTTCCAGCACCCCGGCTATCGTGAATGTCTCCAGCGGACTGGGTTCCCTCGCCATGCTCAGCGATCCGGACAGCTACACCCACTTCTATCCCGGCATCGCCTATCCGGCGTCCAAAGCTGTGGTCAACGCCGTCACCATCCAGTTCGCCAAGGCTTTTCCCGGCATCCGCGTCAACGCGGTGGACCCGGGCTACACGGATACGGACCTGAACGGCCATACCGGCACCCAGACGGTGGCAGAGGGTGCCGGCATTATCGTGGCCATGGCCCAGGCGGGACCGCAGGGACCGTCCGGTACCTTCACCTCGAAGGACGGCCCCGTGGTGTGGTGACGAAAAGCAGCTTAGAAGACGCGTTCGGCCACGTTCACGCGGGCGGCCGACGCCAGCGCGGACCGGACCTTCTCCGCGGGGGTCGTGCCGGGAACCGAGCTCATCAGCTGGTCATCGGGTGTGCTGGGATCCGCGAGGTAGAGGCGGGTGTAGCCCGCGGAGTCCGGCTCAAACCGCCAGCTTTCGGCAAGGGTGCCGGCGTCCACGGCGTCGTAGCCCAACGCGTCAATGAGTGCCGCCGCCTCAGCCTTGGCCGCACCGTCGTCGGAGGCGATGGGCAGGGCGGAGCGGTCCGCGGCACCGCTGGGGCGGGCAAGAAGCGGAATGTGGTGCGCCAGGATGTTATTGAACGCCTTGACGTACTGCGCTCCGGGAAGCCAGCTCTGCACCAGTTCACTGGTGGTGACGGTGCCGTCATCGAGTGCGGCGATGCGCCCGTCCCGGGACGGGTAGTAATTGCTGGTGTCCAGGGCGATTTTCCCGTCCAGCAAGCCGGCCGGAAGCTCGGAAACCGCTTTGAGCGGAATGGACAGTACGACGGCGTCGCCGAGTTTCGCGGCATCTTCCACCGTTCCGGCCGTGGCTCTCGGCCCAAGTTCCGCGACCAGGTCCGAGAGCGTCTCAGGTCCCCGCGAGTTGGCGATAACAATGTTCATGCCCGCGGCAACCGCGAGCCGGGCGACGGCCGATCCGATGTTTCCGCTTCCGATGATTCCCAGTGTTGCCATTACATATTCCTTCGATAGTGTTCAGCTAAACGGACCGCGGTGTCCTGCGTCTGTCCCTAGGGGAGCAAACAGCCCCGGCTGTGCTGGAATTCCCCTGGCGGCGGCGTCCCGGCGGGTGCTTCCGTCCGGTGGAAGTGCTAGGCGAACCGTGCCCCGGCGGACATTGCGAGGTTTCGGGCTCCGGTGAAATGCTCGGCCGTTCCGACTCGGTTCAGCAGCCGCGCCGCTCGGACCATAAGGTTTCCCCGCCGACGCCGGCCGGCGTCGTAGCGCTGCAGGCCGGCGGCAACGTCGGGAGCCGAGGTGAGTGCATCGATCAGGGCAACCGCGTCCAGAAGTGCCTCGCAGGCGCCGCGGCCAAGGTTCGGGGCCATGCCGTGCGCCGCGTCGCCCAGCAGTGCCATGTTGCCGAAAATGTAGGACGGGAGCGGCGGGACGTCGAACAGTTCCCGGTAATCTATCGGGCTTCCGTCCAGTTTCCCCAGGACCCGGAGGACGTCCGGATGCCACCCGCGGTAGAGGCTGCGCAGCAGGTCTGCCCCCTGGGCGCCGATAGCGTCCGGGGAGCCCAGCGCGGGAAGGTCTGTGGAACGGAGGCAGGCAAACCAGTTGGTGCTACCGGCATCGAGCGGGGTAATGCCGAACAGGCGGCCGGGCCCCCACGTCTCGCTGACTCCACCGGCCGGGCCGGGGACAACGCCGCGAAAGGCCACTGTTCCCAGCGCCCGGGGCGATATTCCGTTGCAGGCGGTGCGCAGGCGGCTGAAGATTCCGTCGGCGGCCACAACAACATCGGCAGGGGGCAGGGCTGAGGGCCCGGCGACCGGTGAATTCCATTCGATAACCCCGGCGGGCAAATCCCCGGCCAGCGCGTCGAGCAGGACGGTGCGTGGGACCAGGCGGGCGGTCCGGCTGCGGCCCATGGCTGCGATCTGGCTGCCGTCGGGTTTCAGGATCCGCGCGCCGTGCTCTTCCACCGAACCGCTGCGGACTGCGTCCCCGGCTCCCAACGCGTCGAGGGCTCGCATCGCCTCGGGCCACATGGCCAGTGCCGTTCCGCTGCCGGGCAGGTTTGCGCCGCGTTCGAGCAGCTGGACCGACCATCCTGCCCGGAGCAGCCCGCGTGCAACGGCGGTTCCTGCGATACCCGCTCCGACAACCAGTGCTGAACCGCGCATGGCCTCTCCTCCTCGATGGTCCGGTTTCAGACGCACTTGAGCCGGCGTTGCGGACCGGCAGGAACCTCGGCGCGGATCCCGTCGTCGATGCTCACCAGTCCGCCGGTCAGTACGATGCCCATGATTCCCGTTTTGCGCACGACTTTTCCTTCGCTGTCGCGGGGCAGCACCGCTTTAAGCAGCCCGGTCTGGAAGCGGTCAATCTGCCGGCAGGGATTCCGCAGGCCGGTTACCTGAACGACGGCGTCGGGTCCTATGCGCAGGAGTGTTCCCTCGGGCAGGTTCAGGAGGTCGATGCCGCGGGTGGTGATGTTTTCCCCGAGGTCGCCGGCACGCACCTCGAAGCCGTCCTGCTCCAGTTCATCGAACAGTTCCGCATGGATCAGGTGCACCTGCCGCAGGTTGGGCTCCGTGGGGTGGGACCGCTTCCGAAACACATGCTGCACGGTGGTCCCGGAATGCGCGTCGCCGTCGATACCCAGCCCTTCCACGAGCAGCACCGATTCCACCCGGTCCTTGCTGAAGTTGTGCTTGCTGCTTTGACTGACGGAGAGCACACTCGGTCCTTCGGGATTCCGGCTGACAGTCATGGACGGGATCATTTCATATCCCGCTTCGGCCTGCGGGGAGAGCTTAGAGCGCGAGCAACGGATTCACTGTCCTCGTACACTCTCAGCATGGGCAAAGAAAAATACCTCTCTCGGCCAAAACGAGAGACGGTGCCGGTGTGTGCGTGCGCTTCCGTAGTTCTAGCCCTCCTCATTTCTGGCTGCACTTACGGAAGTGCACCGATGCCTCCTGAGGGACACGTTTTCTTTACCGTTGTTGTTGGGGAACCGGTGGGAAACGGTGTTGTTGCAGACTGCGTAGTCGAACTCAAACCACTAGGCAGTCAGGCTCTATCGCCCGAAATCTCGACGAGCGCGAAATCAGACAGTCAAGGAAAGGTCGAGTTCGTTCAGCCGCACGGCAGCTATGAGCTCACCACAAAATGTCCAGGGCGAGAGCCCTCCGATCCAATAGTTGCTGATCTTGACGGCCCCGGTCTCACCTATGCCACCCAAGAGGTCGCCAGCGGTCCCGCGATCAGTCCCGCTCCGAAGTAGTTAACGAACCGCCCACGGACCCCGTCCCCCGGCGCCAAGCCGTACCAGCGGCTCATAAGCTAGGGCTTTCTCAAGCAGAAGACCATGGAAGCCATACCGCGTGCAGGCGCCCTAGCTCGACGGCCTCGCCAACGCCACCGCCACCGCTAACTGGATTCCATCTCACTCGCAGTAGTGCGGACGTAGCTCTCGAGCACGGATTGCAATTCGTCGGCAGCACGGTTCACGACGTCGATCTCGTCAGGCGCGAACGCCGCTAGGGCAGCGTCGAGCTCCTGGGCTAAGGGTTGGAAGAAGGCGTCGGCGGCGTCGTTGATCGACTTTGTGGAGCGCAGCGTCACGACGCGCCGGTCGGTGTGCTCCCGTGTCCGGCTGATGAAGCCCGCCTCCTCAAGGCGTGCCAGCAGGATCGACGTCGCTCCCGGGGACAGCCCGATGCGCGCCGCAAGACCGGCGGGAGCGAGCGGCCGGTCCTGGTCTTCGTGTTCAATGATCTGCACTACCGCCGCGGCGTCGGTGGAATGCATGTGGTTACTGCGTGCGAACAGGCGGACGAGTTCGTTCTGCGCCGCGGTGAAGGCCAGGAGGCTGGCAATGATCTGTCCACGCTGGGTCGGGGGTCCGGCAACATCTGCCATCGCTGCACGCTCACTTCCTGGATCGTTGATGCCCATAGTTTATTCGCAAAATAGTTTTGCGTCAGGGGGCATACACCCTTTGCAAAATAATAGTTTTGTTACATAATCATTTTGCAACAGCACAAGTTGAGGGGCCCGGCAGGTCTCCTCGTTCCAACGAAGGAGATTGATCATGAAGCCCATCGTCATCATCGGAGCCGGCCTTGCAGGATTGACGCTCGCACGCGTCCTGCACCTCAACGGCATCCCGGCGGCCGTGTACGAGGGGGAGCCATCGATAAACGCACGTACACAGGGCGGCCAGCTCGACATCCACGACTTCAACGGCCAGGCCGCCCTCGAGCAGTGCCAGCTCATGGACGAATTCCGGTCAATCATCAACATGGGCGCCGAGGCCATGCGGTTCCTCGACTCTGCCGGGGAACTCGTCGGTGAGATCCCCGACGACGGGGAACTGACCAACCCCGAGGTACTGCGCGGCGAGCTGCGCCGCATCCTGGTGGAGTCGCTGCCGGACGGTGTCATCCATTGGGGCCACAAAGTTGCATCGATCCACGGCAGCGGCACCAGCCACACCGTCGTCTTCGCCAACGGCTCATCGATCGACGCGGATATCCTGATCGGCGCGGACGGCGCCTGGTCACGGGTCCGGTCCTACCTCAACGGCGCAGCCCCGGAATATCTCGGCACCCTCTGGGCCGAAACGTTCCTGCACGACGTCGAAGCCCGCCACCCGGGCAGCGCGCAACTCGTCGGCCGGGGCGCGATGCTTGCGATGCAGCCCGGCCGGGGTATTTTCGGTCACCGCGAAGCGAACGACATCATCCACAGTTATGCCGTGCTCAAAAAGCCGCTGTCCTGGGTGGAAACGTTCGACCTCACGGACCGTAGCCGGGCGTTGCAGGTGATTGCCGACCAGCTCGGTGAAGGATGGTCGCCCGAACTCCGGCAGCTGCTGACGGCCGGCGACGCGGACCCCGTCATCCGTCCGATCTGGGGCCTCCCGCTCGGCCACACCTGGGACCGGGTGCCGGGAGTGATGCTCATCGGCGACGCCGCGCACCTGACACCGCCGGACGGCGACGGCGCGAACTGGGCCCTCTACGACGGCGCGGAGCTGGGCAGGCTGATTGCCGCATCGACGGATGACGTCGATGCCGCGTTCGATGCGTTCGCCGAGGAGATGCTGCCGCGCAGCGCCGCGTCCTCCGAGGAGGGCTACCAGTCCTTCGAGAGCACCTTCGGCTACAACGCACCGGCCACCCTGCGGAACATGATGGCGGGCGCCAAAACCTATGGCCGCGAGTACCACGACTAACCGGAGCAGCTGGGCGGCCATTTCAGAGCTGTCATACTATTTGCCGCTGAAAACCGGGAACCGGCTGGACCTGCCGTAGTCGCTGATGCGCAGGCGCCACAGGGCGCTGATGTCCTCGTCGGAAATGGTGAAGTCCACCTGGGCGTTCTCCCGCATATGGTCCGGATTGGCCGTCTTGGGTAGCGGGACCGTGCCCATCTGCAGGGCATAGCGGATGCACAACTGCGGAACGGTCACCGAGTAGCGCGCTGCCATGTCGGCGACGTCGGTGTTCTCCAGGATCTCTCCGTGCGCAATGGGGGAGTAGGCCTCAATGAGGACGCCCTGCCCGGTGCAGTAGGAGAGGAGGTCATCCGGGGTGTTGCCCACATGGAACAGCACCTGGTTCACCTGCGGGGCCACCGTGCAGACCTCGATGATGTTCTCCAGGTCCGACTGTTCGAAGTTGGAGACACCGATGGAGCGGAGCTTGCCCGCCTGCTGGGCTTCCTCCAGTGCCCGCCAGGCCTGCCGGTTGCCTTCGGCGTAGGTGCCGCCGCGCCAGTCGTTCCAGGGCTGGGGGCTGTGGATCAGCATCAGGTCCAGATACTCCAGGCCCATCGTGGCCAGGGACCCGTCAATGGCGGCCACGGCGCCGTCGTAGTCCTTGATCTCGGCGGCCAGCTTGCTGGAGACAAACAGCTCACCGCGGGGAACCCCGCCCGTGCGCACGCCCTCGCCCACCCCGCGCTCGTTGCCGTAGGCCTGCGCGGTGTCAATGTTCCGGTAGCCGATCTCGACGGCGTCCCGGACCGCTTGCGCCGCGGCGCCGTCGTCAATAAACCAGGTGCCCAGACCCAGCTTCGGAATGGGCTGGCCGTTGGCCAAGGTGTACGTGTCGTCCAGGACCATGGTTCCTGCTCCTCACCGATCAGCGGAACACGCTCTTGCCTGCCATGGTCCCGCAGTCTGCGGTGAAGGGAACGCGCATTGAGGCGGGACGCGGCTCATCTGAGCGTATTCCGGCACGGGCCGGATGGACCCGGCCGGCGGCAAGTTTTTCCCGGCTGCTGGCGGGCGCCGCGGCGGAGTGCTTGCGTGGGAAGGGGCGGGCCGGGCATAAGAAGCGCACCATGACGGCACAGGATCTCCCTCCCGCGTCAGCGTGGCGTCGAGAGGGCGGTAGCGGTGCCGGTCAGGTGCCGGGTGAGCAAGTCGGCTGCTTTCTCGGCCTCCCGCGCCAGTGCTGCCTCTTCGAGCGCGCGGTGCTCGCCAGCCCCGTCGCGGTGCGGTGCGATTGCGGCTGACCAGCGCCGGGCGAGCTCAGTGGCGGTCCACATGCGATCGAAGGTTTCCATCAACACCTCGTTGCCACAGGCGTCCAGCAAAGTGCGGTGGAAATCATGGTGCGCAGCCGCCCAGGCATCCGAGAAATAAGCGTCACCCTCGTGCTCATACGGAGGCGTGCCGGAGAGCCGATGATGGGCCGCCCGTACCCGGGCCTCCCACTCCAGATCTCCCCGCTCGATAGACATGCGCAGCATCGCGGGCTCGAGAAGTGCCCTGGCCTGCGCCAGTTGCTGCCACCGGTCATCGCCGACGGTGGGGACCGCGAAACCGCGGTTCGGCAGCCGCTCGGCTAGACCCTCGCCCACAAGCCGCAAGAGCGACTCCCGGGCGACGGCGAGGCTCACGCCGTGCTGGTCGGCCAACTCCTGGGGGCGGAGCGGCTGCCCAGGCTTAACGGCTCCGTGCAGCACCGCTGCCCGTAGGAGCGAGTAGACGCGTTCGGAGGGCGCTTGTCGCTTGGCGTCGGCGGTGGGTGTCATCCGTCCATCATAGAGCTCCTTGCAGATAATCGATTATTAACGCAATAATCGACCAACGAGCACGCCGACCACGGACAGGAACACCATGATCGAAAACAACCCATATGCCCGACTGCCGGAAGTTCCGACCTTTTCACTCACCAGCGAGAACCTCAGCGACGGGCAGTCGCTGGCTCTCGCGCAGTGGTCGGGCATGTCCGGAGTATCAGGGGGCCTTGACGCATCTCCGCAGCTTTCCTGGTCGGGCGCACCGGCAGAAACCAAGAGCTACGCGGTCACTGTCTATGACCCGGACGCGCCCACCGGGTCCGGGTTCTGGCATTGGGCAGTGGCCAACATCCCTGCCAGTTCAACAAGCATCCCGGAAGGAGCCGGCGACGACGACGGGTCGCGCCTGCCTGAAGTCGCCGTGCAGCTTCCCAATGATGCGCGTGCAGCTCGGTTCATCGGGGCCGCGCCGCCCGCCGGCCATGGACGGCACCGCTACTTCATCACGGTAACGGCCCTCGACGTCGACGACATCGAGGTCTCAGCCGAAGCCACCCCGGCAACCTTGGGCTTTCTGATGGCCGAACACACGGTTGGCCGCGCCTGGCTTGTGGGAACCGCCGAGACGCCAGCGGTCTGATCGCGATGCCGATAAACGAAGTACACCTGCCTCGGGATGATCGGGGAGGTACGCCCACAATCGTTATCACCGGCGCCACAGACGGACTCGGCAAGGCGCTGGCGTTCGAACTCTCCGGCCACAGCGGGATTCGGTTGGTCCTTAACGGTCGAAGCCCGGAGCGGCTGGAAAAGCTCGAAAAGGAGCTGACCGGCGGTCCGGCGGACATCACCACAGTGCAGGGCGATTTCGCGGAGCTGGCACAGGTAGCCAAGCTCGCCGACAGGATCCGTGGCCTGACCGATGACATATCCGTTCTAGTAAACAATGCCGGTGTGAGCGCCGGCCACGCCCGCCAGCTCAGCGCGGACGGCCACGAACTGTGTTTCGCGGTCAACCACCTTGCACCCTTCCTGCTGACAAAGCGCCTGCTGCCCCTATTGCGGGCGGGTGCGCCGCGGGCAGGTGCGCCGGCCCGTGTGGTCAACGTGGCGTCTCTCAGTCAGACCTCTCTCGACTTTGACGACCTGGCGATGGCTCACGGATACACCCGCCAGCGCGCGTACTCAGCGTCGAAACTCGCCCTGGTTATGGCGGGAATGGAA
This sequence comes from Arthrobacter sp. zg-Y40, assembly GCF_020731535.1. NCBI lineage: Bacteria > Bacillati > Actinomycetota > Actinomycetes > Micrococcales > Micrococcaceae > Arthrobacter > Arthrobacter sp. zg-Y40. The sequence continues at coordinate 167,886 of NZ_JAJFZS010000003.1, read as the reverse complement.
CTGGGGGAACGTTACGACCCCGGAGTCCTCACCGTTAACAGCGTCCATCCCGGCACCTACCTGCCGACAAAGATGCTCGATTCACCGGAACTCAGCATCGACAGCCTGGACACCGGTGTGCGGTCCACACTGCGGCTGGCCTTTGCCCCCGAGCTCGCGCACCTCACAGGACGGTTTTTTGACCGCGGGACCGAGACGCACGCCCACCCCGATGCGTACCGGTTAGAGCTCCGCACGAAGCTATGGGAAATCAGCAACCAACTCACGGCTGACTGACACGACGACGGCGTCGACCAGGTCCCAAACCTTGCCAACTCGGTTGGTGGAATCGCGAAGACGGTGCTGCCTGGAAAAGGGTGGAAAACGGTGGAACAAGGTGGAGCAGTGTGGACTGGACGCGCGAAGGTCCTGGCGCTAGGATTCAAAAAACGTCAAAACGAAAAAAACGAAAACACAGAGAAGTGGGATAGGGATGAGTCCGAACGCCGCAGCCAAGGAGACCTTCTTCGCTCCCGAAGCCCCCGGAACGGGGAAGCTTTACAACTTCATTGAGGCGCATGCGCAGAAGAACGGGGCAAAGCCCAAGCCGCAGTTCTTCCTGTCTGGCACCGGCGAGGGCGATCAGGTTGAACTCCCCTATGAAATCTACGAAGTCTTGGTTAAGGCCGTGGATGCCATGCGCAAGGGCCAAGCGGTAACACTCACTCCTCGATCAATGACGCTGACCACCCAGCAAGCCGCCGAACTTTTGGGCGTGACCCGTCCCACTCTCGTCCGTCTCCTGGATACCGGAAAAATCCCGTACGAAAAGCCAGGTACGCACCGACGCGTCAAGCTTGAAGACGTCCTGGACTTCAAGGAAGTCCGGAAGGCGGAGCAGTACGCGGCCCTCGATTCCCTGGGCGAGATTGAAGATGAGAATCCGGCTAGCGTCGTCGAAGACATGAAAGAAGCTAAGAAGGAAGCGGCACGCCGCCGCCAGCGCGCTCCTAAGTAGTGCCCGAATACGGGCATGTTCACCGCCCTCCTGGACAGCTGCGTGCTGTGGCCGAGCACGCAGCGGGACTTCTTACTGTCGCTGGCTTTCGAGGGGTCCTACCGGTTCATTTTCAGTGAAGCGGTTCTCGCTGAGGTGGAGGTCAACGAAGAACGGAAGCGCATAAAGCGAGGCGACAGCCAGCCGGCTGCGGAAGCCAAAGCCCGCCATCTTGCCGAGCAAATGCGGAACCACTTCGCTGATTCGATCGTGACGGGTTGGGAAGGCTTGGAGGGGACCTATGGACTGCCGGACCCTGACGATGAGCACGTGTTAGCCGCGGCGGTAGTCGGAGGGGGCCGGATGTATCGTGACTGATAATTTCCGGGATTTCCCGTCCGATAAGGTTCCTGACGGAATTCAGATCACTGGCGTTCAAGATTTCGCTTACGAAACCGTCTCGGTCCACCTTGAGCTTGGACTGGCTGCGGTCCGTGCAATGTCTGAGCGCTCGGGACGAAAAGGAACCAAGCAGACGCCAGTGGACATTCTTGACGAACTGGCAAAGACATACTCCTTGGACGCAACGACCGACCTACTCAGAGGGCTGCTTTAGAAACCGTTCCGCTAAAGAAACGGCGGGCCCTCCACACTCGGGAGGGCCCGCCGTCGTTCGCTCCTGCTAGGAAGCGACAGCTTCCAGCAGGGGGTAGTCCGTGTAGCCAGCGGCGCCGTCGGTGTAGACGGTGGCCTGGTCGATCTCGTTCAGCGGGTGGTCTTCCTGCCAGCGGCGGGCCAGGTCGGGGTTGGCGATGACGGGACGGCCGACGACGGCGGCGTCGGCCAGGTTCTCCTCCAGCAGCATGATGGCGTCCTCGCGGCTGGTGACCGTGCCGAAGCCGGTGTTCATCAGCACCGGGCCGCCGAAGCGGTGGCGCAGGTCCTGAATCATTGCGTCGGCCGGGTCGGCGTGCAGGATGGACAGGTAGGCCGGCTTCAGATCGGCAATGCCGTCCACCAGGGCGGTGTAGGTGGCGGTCACGTCGGCACGGTCAGTTTCCAGCACACCCTGGATGTTGTGTTCCGGGGAGATGCGGATGCCAGTGTGCTCGGCGCCGACGGCCTCGGCCACGGCACGGAAGGCTTCGATGACCATCCGGGCACGGTTCTCCGGGGATCCGCCGTAGTTGTCGGTGCGGGTGTTGGAGACGGGGGAGAGGAATTCCTGCAGCAGGTACCCATTGGCACCGTGCAGCTCCACGCCGTCGAACCCTGCCTTCATCGCGTTCTGCGCGGCGGAGACGAAGTCCTGCACGATGCCGGGGAGTTCGGCTTCGGTGAGGGCGTGCGGCACCGGGAAGGGCTGCTTGCCGTCGTAAGTGTGTGCCATGCCTTCAACGGCGATGGCGCTGGGGGCGACGACGGGACGGCCGCCGTTGATGTTCTCGTGCGCGACGCGTCCGGAGTGCATCAGCTGGGCGACGATCCGGCCGCCGGCGGCGTGGACGGCGTCGGTGACGCGCTTCCAGCCGGCGACGTGTTCCTCGGTGACCAGGCCGGGCATCAGGGCGTTGCCCTGGCCGGTGAAGGAGGGGTAGATGCCGTCAGTGATGATCAGGCCCATGGAGGCGCGCTGGCGGTAGTGCTCGACCATGATGTCGGTGGGCACGCCGTTGCGGTCGGCGCGCACGCGGGACATCGGTGCCATGACGAGGCGGTTGGGCAGTTCCATGGTGCCGACGGTGAGGGGGGTGAAGAGTTTCAAGTGTGGTTCCTTTTGTTGCACGGCTGGGGGCGAGGATGCTCCGGGCCTGTAGATCCATATATGCACCAACAACCGCGAGGGTGCCCGCAGATATTCCGCTGACGTTGCACCTCACACTCGGAAGGCTCTAGATACTGCAGCGGAGGGCTGGCGTTTCGCTCAGCTAGTCCGTCTCTGGACGCTGCTTGTTTTCAATCCGGAGGAACCCTGTCGTAGGCTGCCCGGATGGGGAAATATGTAAAAGCGGGCATAGTTTTTTAGGACTCTGTGCGACTCTGGTCGGCGCTGGTTGTGAAAGTGATGTCGAAGACACGGCGATATCTCATGCTTGTACTCAGGCGTTTGAAGATCTTCGCAAAATATCCGTCGCTATGTATGCAGCTGAAGCTGCAGGAAGGACCTTCACTGACGCTGAGTGGAATTCGATAGACGTCGCACCTCTGCAATCATGCACATCAGCGAATGAGTGGCTAGCCGCCGGGAAGCAGAATCCTGATGCTTTAGGGTTCACACATCCGGATGCAACTGATGAAACGGTGTTAGGCGTCTTCTGCTATGACGATGATGTCACTAGGACGCCAGTCTGCGTGGATGCAGCTGCCAAAGGTATCAAGACTCCGTGACTGGCACGTTCATCTTTCCTTAATATCAGATAAGCCGACAGTCAATTAAAGGGTCTCCAGAAGTCGTTTGCATGAGGGCGTGCAGGGTCCCCAGTAGAACCCACCGTATCCCCGAGCGGGCTGAGGAGAACAGGTAAAGACCCGTCACATGGGACGGATCAGCAAACGCATCCTCGAGGTGCGAAAGCTGACATATGCGCTGTTATCGGCAATCAGCCCCGTGTGGCATCCCTAGGAAGTCCTTCGGAGGCCCGGATAGAAAGAAGCGCACTCAGTCCAACTCTTGCGCGCTGTTAGCCAATCGTCTCAGCGAGCGTTTGCGTGGCACTCGAGCTCTAGCCCTTAAGCCGGGACCCAGCGATGTCTGAGTACCCTGAGATGTAGCCGGCGTAGCCTGCGTACCCAGGATAGCCAGGGTAGCCCGCATAGCCGGGGTAGCCGGGGTACCCGGGATAGCCCCTGTAGGGATGAGAGTCATGGCTCAGCAGACGATTGCCAACAATCGTTCCGAGGTATTTTCCCTGCTTGTCGACGGCGTCGGCGTCGCCCCAGGGAAACCAGCCGATCCAGTGTCCGTGGGTGTCGAAGAGGAATCTGTCACTATCCTGACGGCGAAAGGCAACAGGGTTTCCGGTTGTGTTGAAGTAGAAGATGGTCAAGGCGTTGTCCCTCTCGGATGGACTTCGGACAGTTCGATTTGTTAGCACCGGGGAGTCTGCTGTAGCTCAGCAATGCCAGGGAAAGATTGGGGGCGGGATTTCTCCCCGCCCCCAACCCGTCATTTCAGACCTTCTGGGTGATAGTCCCGCCGGGGTTCCGGCGCGCCGTTGCCTGCGTGACGAAGCGGCCGGTGGCAGCCGACCGGTTCACGCTTCGGCTATTCGCTGTGCCGGAGCCGACCCGCTCAGTTGTCGTCGTCCGCGGAGATCTGGCTGCGGTGGCCTTGGTGACAAAGCGGCCAGAGCGCGCGCTGCGGTTAACGGATCTTGCCATGGTGTCCTCCTCAGAACACTCATCCGAGGGGAGGGAAGCCATTTTGGCCGCCTAAGACTCCGTTAGAATCGCTACTACCACTAACCATGGAACTTGCGGTTCTTACCTCGAGTTGTTGGGCGGGCCCGGTGCAAACGGGTCCGCCCTTTTTCGTGTCAGTGATGCTGACACGTTCAATCTACTCGTTTCACCTCATCACCACAACCATGAAGCCAGTTAGCGAGTTTTGCGTTATGATTAGTGCATGACATGACGCACCTGGCTTGTCCTGTAGCCTGAAGTTCACGCGAGGGGTGAAGGACGGCATACCGCATGCAGGTGGACTATGAGGATGAGGATCTTAGGAGCCTCGCTTATATCCCCGACCACCGAACCTCCCGCTGGGCCCCCAACGTTACGAAGGCTTATCGGCGAAGGATCCAACAGCTGCACGCAGCGGCCAATGATCAGGATCTGAGAGCCCTCAAGTCTCTTCACCTTGAAAAGCTAAAGGGCGACCGTGACGGGACCTGGTCCATTCGCATCGACCAAAAATACAGACTTATTCTGCGGTTTGAAACCAACGATGGTGGGCGAGCGGCCGTCGTCATTGAAGCCGTTGACTACCACTGAAGGAGTGATACCCGTGGCCCCCGAGCTCGTTGAAGCGTTCCCTCCCGGAGAATTCCTTGCCGAGGAGCTTGAAGCGCGCCATTGGTCGCAGAGTGACTTTGCCCAGATTCTCGGGCGACCTGCCCAGTTTGTCTCAGAGATAATTGCGGGGAAGAAGGAAATCACCAGGGAGTCGGCAGCCCAAATAGCTGCAGCGCTCGATACGACTCCGGACTACTGGTTAAACCTTCAGAACTCCTATCTGCTCTGGAACCAGGCGCAGGATGGCGATATTCGCCAGGAACTCGACGATGTTCGCCTCAGGGCTCGAATGAACGAGCTCGCCCCAGTTTCTCTGTTGCGAAAGCGCGGAATACTTTCTGGGGAATCTCTGGCGGAACAGGCCCACGAGCTGATTGAGCTGTTTCAAATTGATCACATTGAGGAAACTCCAAGTTTCCTCGCGGCAGCTCGACGCTCCAATCGTGAGGAAGAACCCACACCCACGCAGAAGGCATGGTTGGCATGCGCCCGTAAACAGGCCCAAAAACTCCACGTTGGTAAATATGATGAAGGGGGCCTGAGAAAACTTGCGGAGGAGCTATCCAGGTTCGTCGCGAATCAAGAAAATTTTGCGGATCTTCCCGACAAGTTTGCGACAGTGGGCGTCCGCCTGGTTTATGTCGAGGCCTTTCCGGGAAGTAAGCTCAACGGCGCATCTTTCCTTTTGGATGGCGACCACAAGCAGCCAGTGATCGCTCTTTCAGGACGCGGCAAGCGCCTCGACGTCGTCCTCTTTACGCTGCTGCACGAGGTGGCGCATATCGTGCTGGGACACGTCTCTCCAGAGCGACTGATGATCGATGAAGACTCTTCTGAAGAGCCGGCTGAGAAGGAAGCTGATCAGAAGGCCGGCCAGTGGCAAATTCCCGGTGGACTTCCAACTGCCCCTGCCGCCGTGCGCAGGGGTTGGATTCAAGCCCAGGCGGAGCGAATCGGGGTGAATCCAGTTGTTGTGCTCGGCAGGCTCCAGCGCGACAAAGCGGTAGACTACCGAACCGCTCTGGCGAAGGGAGCTCCGACGGTTACAGCCCAGCTAGAGCGCTGGGGTGGGGTGTAGAAAACATAGGGGACACGACGGCCAAGACCAGGGCCGAATGGTTCGCCCATGGTCATATGCGCTGTTATTGGCGCGGATGTCTCACGGTGGATGTATATACGTGGGCATAGGATTGGCCAAGTCAATCGATGGTAACCGTTCTGGAACTGGCCTGTTCGGCTGGGTCGTGCAGATATATGTGCCGCCGAGAGCCATGGGCATTCACCTCTCTGTGCCACGCCCTAGGTCTGCACTTTTGACGGTGAATATTCGATGTTGCTTCGAGTTATTCGTGAGCGACTCGAGGAGCATGATGACCTAGGCTGGAAGAAAGAGCTACAAATACCTCTTCGCGGCTAGATTCAAACGGACCCGCGGCAATGGCTAACGGTGACATAGATTGGAAAAGTATGAGCCACGACTATTCAACTGCATGGGACGCACTCTCCGAGGCCATCGGTGCTGCAAAGGGAGAAAGTGCAGGCTCTATCACTGATCAGGATCACCTCACCGTAGACCAGCGTCTCAAGGTCGCGGAGGTAGCGGCGTTGCTTTCTATTGCTCAGGAGATTTCGGCGTTGAACCCCCAGAACACGACAACCAGTGACGACCAGGGAAACCAAGTCAATGGTTGGGGCATCATCATGAAGAAAGCGAAGCCGAAACCGGTAAATTAACGCAGATCTAAGCGCGACTACGTTATCTATATTCGCCGGGTCTCCTCCTTGTAGGAACGATCGTACTTGGGAGCCGACAACCACGGCCCACGTTGCGGCCCGGAGCGCCCCGTGAACGTGTGGTTTCCTGGAAGGCGTCATCCTCATCGCATGCAGTGCCTACTTATCGACCCGTCATGAGCCGAAAGAATTCATCCATCGATCTGATCGGTCGGAGGTGGGTGAGGAACCCGAATTGACGGTATAGAAGCATTGCTTTGACTCCACTGAGGTCATGCCTAGCGTTCATATAGCGCACCACTTTGGCAATATCTGAACGACGAATTTCCTTGACCTTGAAGTGGGTATAGGGCAACACTCCGGTCTTGTTCATTACTCGTAGTGTAAATCGCTGTTCAGGAAGCTCTTCAGCTAGACGTGCACTAAGCCGCGGCAGATGCAATAGGAAGGCCCCATAGGAGGAAGCAGCATCCTCCCTTTCCTCTCTTGTGCTTGATGTAGCCCGTAACAGGATTTCGACGAAAACGGAGGGTTTGTAGGGGTCGAGTACTCGATCATTGAGTATTTTCTCGAAAATTCGAGCTTTGGCTTGAACGAAGACAACGTAGCTTACAAGGGTCGACGCCACTCCCTGGAGGTAGCCCCAGTTCTCCTGGACCCAGTTTAATAACTCGTAGAAGGGTGGCGCTCCGGTCGCCGAAGACCCGACACCTGGAAGTCCACAACGGCGTGTGGCGAATCCTGCCTTCGCCAACTCCTCCTCAAGAAGTCGCATGACCAGGTCTTCAGTTAATTGCCTGTCATAGATGGAAGGACCGCGAACAGAAGCGGCGAAATCGACTCCCGTAAAACCATCGGAGGGAGCTCCATTGAGCGGAACAATGTCAAACCCGGGATACATAAGAAAGACCTTATGTCACGAATGCATCATTGAAGGTGTACCGCACCGATGATACTCGGACGAGATTGAGGCCCGTTCTTACGTAGGCATGCGAAGCATTTTCTGGGCTCGTGATACATCTCTGCGGTGAAGCAGCCTTTCAGGCGCTGAGTGTCCTGCAGTTATGTACCGCAACTCATCGCCGGGCATTTGGTGCGATCGCTGCATGCAAGACACCTCAGGTTCATAGCAGCGGTGGGTTTATATCGAGCCCCAGGTGGAGAGGGGTCTCGGGTGGTCCACCATAGTCCCTTGACGTGACCCACACCATATGTGACCCTGATCATATACGATTTCGTACTTGATCCAGGAGAGACATGGGCAACGACGCCACCACGGACACGCTCAAGCAGGCCGGCAAGGTCATCGCCGTCCACATCAACTACCCCTCACGGGCAGCAGAACGCGGACGCACCCCGGAACAGCCCTCCTACTTCCTCAAGCCCAGCTCCTCCCTGGCCCTGACCGGCGGCAGCGTGGAACGCCCGGCCGGCTGCGAACTGCTCGGCTTCGAAGGCGAAATCGCCCTCGTCATCGGCAAGACCGCCCGCCGCGTCAGCATCGAAGACGCCTGGAGCTACGTCGGGGGAGTGACCGCCAGCAATGACCTGGGCGTGTACGACCTCCGCTGGGCAGACAAGGGCTCCAACCTCCGCTCCAAGGGCGGTGACGGCTTCACCCCCGTGGGCCCCGCCATCCTTGACACGGCCGAAGTCGACCCCGCCAACCTGCGCGTCCGCACCTGGGTTAACGGCGAACTCGCACAGGACGACACCACCGCAGACCTCATCTTCCCCTTCGCCCAGCTGGTGGCCGACCTCTCCCAGCTGCTCACCCTGGAACCGGGCGACCTGATCCTCACCGGCACCCCCGCCGGCGCCTCCGTGGCCGTCCCCGGCGACCGCCTCGAAATCGAAGTGGACGTCCCCGGCACGGACATGACCACCGGCCGCCTCACTACCACCGTCACCGACGGCACGACGCCGCTGGCCTCCTTCGGCGCGCAGCCGAAGATTGACGACACGCAGCGCGAAGAAGCCTGGGGTTCCGCGGAAAAGGCCGGCCTCGCGCCGCAGCAGAAGGAAAAAACCCTCACCCCGGAACTTCGGGCCAAGCTGGAATCCGTCGCCACCGCCACCCTCAGCTCCCAGATGCGCGCCCGCGGCCTGAACAACGTCTCCATCGACGGCCTCACCGGCACCCGCACCGGCCGCAAGGTGGTGGGCACCGCCCGCACCCTGCGCTACGTGCCCAACCGCGAGGACCTCTTCAAGTCCCACGGCGGCGGCTACAATGCGCAGAAACGCGCCATCGACTCCGTGGGCGAGGGAGAAATCCTGGTCATGGAAGCCCGCGGCGAAAAGGGCACCGGCACCCTGGGCGACATTCTCGCCCTGCGCGCCAAGCACAACGGCGCCGCAGCCATCATCACCGACGGCGGCGTCCGCGACTACTCCACCGTGGCCGGCATCGACCTGCCCGTCTACTGCGCCAACCCGCACCCCGCCGTCCTCGGCCGCAGGCACGTCCCCTGGGACACCGACATCACCATCGCCTGCGGCGGCGCCACCGTGCAGCCCGGCGACATCATCGTGGCCGACGACGACGGCATCCTGGTCATCCCGCCGGCCATCGCCGAGGAGCTGGTGGAGGCCTGCATCAAGCAGGAACACCAGGAAGAGTTCATCGCCGAAATGGTGAAGGCCGGCCACGGCGTCGACGGGCTGTACCCGATGAACGCCGCGTGGAAGGAAAAGTACGAAGCCTGGGCAGCGGAACAGGTATGACAAAAGAACCCATGAGCGCCGCCGACACCAGCACCGCCACCGGTTCCAAGTCGGAACAGGCCTATACCCAGCTGAAGGACCGAATCCTCGGCGGGGAACTCGTTCCCGGCTACCGGCTGGTGCTTAGCAGCATCGCCACCGAGCTGGGCTTCAGTGTGGTCCCGGTGCGCGAGGCCATCCGGCGGCTGGAAGCCGAAGGCCTGGTCCACTTTGAGCGCAACGTGGGCGCGACGGTGGCCGGCATCGACCCGGACCTGTACCTGCACACCATGCAGACCCTCAGCATCATCGAGGGAGCAGCCACCGCCCTGGCTGCCCCCAGCATCGGCGCCGAGGAATTACAAAAAGCCCGCGACCTGAACGAGCAAATGCGCGAGGTCCTGGCCAGCTTCGACCCGGTCCGGTTCACCCAGCTGAACACCGAGTTCCACGCCCTGCTCTACGCCCGCTGCCCCAATCCGCACATCCTGGACCTGGTCCACCGCGGCTGGAACCGGCTTGGCCGCATGCGCTCCTCCGTCTTCCGCTACGTCCCGGACCGCGCGCACGCTTCGGTCCGGGAACACGACGCGCTGCTGGACCTGATCGACGCCGGTGCCCCGGCGGCCGACGTCGAGCACGCCGCCCGCGCGCACCGCACCAACACGCTCAACGCCTTCCTGGCGCAGGCCCACCAGCCGCCGTCGCCGATCTAACGACCACGCCCGGACTTCCACGACATTCAATGACGAAAGAGGAACACCCATGAGCACGCACTTCGTCCCCGAGAACCTTCCCTCCCACATCCAGCACTTCATCAACGGCAAGTTCGTGGACTCCGTCAACGGCGCCACCTTCGAGGTGCTGGACCCGGTCACCAACAAGACCTACGCCACCGCCGCCGCCGGGCAGAAGGAAGACATCGACGCCGCTGTCGCCGCCGCCCGCGAAGCCTTCGTCAACGGCCCGTGGCCCAAGATGAAGCCGCGCGAACGCGCCCGCATCCTCAACAAGATCGCCGACGCCGTCGAGGCCCAGGAAAACCGCCTGGCCGAAATGGAAACCTTCGACACCGGCCTGCCCATCACCCAGGCCAAGGGCCAGGCCCTGCGTGCCGCCGAGAACTTCCGCTTCTTCGCGGACCTCATCGTCGCCCAGTTCGACGACGCCATGAAGGTCCCCGGCAGCCAGATCAACTACGTGAACCGCAAGCCCATCGGCGTCGCCGGGCTGATCACCCCGTGGAACACCCCGTTTATGCTCGAGTCCTGGAAGCTCGCCCCGGCACTGGCCACCGGCAACACCGTGGTACTCAAGCCAGCCGAATTCACCCCTCTCTCCGCCTCCCTGTGGGCGGACATCTTCACCGAAGCCGGCGTCCCCGCCGGTGTCTTCAACCTGGTCAACGGCCTGGGCGAGGAAGCCGGCGACGCACTCGTGAAGCACCCGCAGGTCCCGCTGATTTCCTTCACCGGCGAAACCACCACCGGCAAAACGATCTTTCGCAACGCCGCGGAAAACCTGAAGGGCCTGTCCATGGAGCTCGGCGGCAAGAGCCCCTGCGTGATCTTCGCCGACGCGGATCTGGACGCCGCCCTCGACTCCGCCCTGTTCGGTGTCTTCTCACTCAACGGCGAACGCTGCACCGCCGGCTCCCGCATCCTGGTGGAACGCGCGGTCTACGACGAGTTCTGCGAACGCTTCGCCGCCCGCGCCAAGACCATCGTCGTCGGCGACCCGCATGACCCGAAGACCCAGGTGGGTGCCCTGGTCCACCCCGAACACTTCAAGAAGGTTGCCTCCTACGTGGAGATCGGCAAGACCGAAGGCCGCCTGCTCGCCGGCGGCGGCTGCCCCGAAGGCCTGGAAGAGGGCAACTACATTGCCCCCACCGTCTTCGCCGACGTCGCCCCGGACGCCCGGATCTTCCAGGAGGAAATCTTCGGCCCCGTCGTCGCCATCACCCCCTTCGACACCGAAGCCGAAGCCCTGGAACTGGCCAACAACACCAAGTACGGGCTGGCCGCCTACATCTGGACGTCCGACCTCACCCGCGCGCACAACTTCGCGCAGAACACCGAGGCCGGCATGGTCTGGCTCAACAGCCACAACGTCCGGGACCTGCGCACTCCGTTCGGCGGCGTGAAGGCCTCCGGCCTGGGCCACGAGGGCGGCTACCGCTCCATCGACTTCTACACCGACCAGCAGGCCGTGCACATCACCCTGGGCAAGGTCCACACCCCCAAGTTCGGGACCGACGACGCCGCCAAGGTCGACGGCTAACCCCTCCCGACACTTCGCCCGCCTTTTGCAAAGGAGCAAAACCCCATGACCTTTGAAGTTGCCAACCCCATCCCCACACCCAGCATCGCCCCGCCGGACATTGTCCGCTGCGCCTACACCGAACTGGTGGTCACGGACCTGGAGCGGTCGCGGAAGTTCTACGTGGACGTGCTCGGCCTGCACGTCACCGAAGAGGACGAAAACGCCATCTACCTGCGCTCCCTGGAGGAGTTCATCCACCACAACCTGGTGCTGCGCAAGGGCCCGGTGGCCGCCGTCGCCGCCCTGGCCTACCGGGTCCGCACCCCCGAAGACGTGGACGTAGCCGAGGCGTATTACAAGGAACTGGGCTGCCGCACGGAGCGCCGGGCCGACGGCTTCGTGAAGGGCATCGGCGACTCGGTGCGCGTGGAGGACCCGCTGGGTTTCCCCTACGAGTTCTTCTTTGAGACCGAGCACGTGGAGCGCCTCACCCAGCGCTATGACCTCTACTCCGCCGGCGAACTGGTGCGCCTGGACCACTTCAACCAGGTCACCCCGGACGTGCCCCGCGGCCGCGCCTACCTGGAGGATCTGGGCTTCCGGGTTTCCGAGGACATCAAGGATTCCGACGGCGTCACCTACGCCGCCTGGATGCACCGCAAGCAGACCGTCCATGACACTGCCCTGACCGGCGGCGACGGCCCGCGCATGCACCACCTGGCCTTCGCCACGCACGAAAAGCACAACATCATCCAGATCTGCGACAAGATGGGCGCCCTGCGCATTTCCGATCGGATCGAACGCGGCCCCGGCAGGCATGGCGTGTCCAATGCCTTCTACCTGTACATCCTGGATCCGGACGACCACCGCATCGAGATCTACACGCAGGACTACTACACCGGCGACCCGGACAACCCCACCGTCACCTGGGACGTCCACGACAACCAGCGCCGCGACTGGTGGGGCAACCCCGTGGTCCCGTCCTGGTACACCGAGGCCTCCCGCGTCCTGGACCTGGACGGCAACCCGCAGCCGCTGACCTCCCGCACGGAGACCTCCGAAATGGAAGTCACCATCGGCGCCGACGGTTTCTCCTACACCCGCGAACCGGGCGAGGAAAAGGGCTTCAAGGTAGGCTCCCAGCTCTAACGCACGACGACGACGGCGGGCGCGCGCCGCCGTCGTCGTCGCGCCTTGAGCGCAACTACCCGCAACAAACCTCCCCGCTTCAGCGAACAGAAAGCAGCACGGTGCTAGATCAATCAACTCTCCAGGCGGTGGCCGACGAACTGGTCGAAGCCAAGCGGACCCGGACCCCGGTGCCGCTGCTGACCGCCCGCTACCCGGATATGACCATCGAGGATTCCTACGCGGTGCAGAACCTGTGGGCGGACCGGCTGCTGGCCGAGGGCCGGCAGCTGGCCGGGCACAAGATCGGCCTCACCTCCAAGGCCATGCAGGCCGCCACCGGCATCACCGAACCGGACTACGGCATCATCCTCGATGACATGGTGCTGGAAAACGGCGCCACCCTGGACTGGGATGCCTACACCCATCCGCGGGTGGAGGTGGAGCTCGCGTTTGTGCTGGGCAAGCCGCTGGCCGGTCCGCACTGCACGCTGTTCGACGTCCTGGACGCCACGGACTACGTGGTGCCGGCGCTGGAAATCCTGGATTCACGGATCGAGATGGAGGGCCGCACCATTGTGGACACCATCTCGGACAACGCGGCGATGGGCGCCATGGTGGTGGGCGGCAACCCGGTGCGGGCCGCCGACGTCGACCTGCGCTGGGTTTCGGCGCTGCTTTACCGCAACCAGGGCATCGAGGAAACCGGCGTGGCAGCCGGGGTGCTGAACCACCCGGCCGCCGGAGTGTATTGGCTGGCGAACAAGCTGGCCGTGCACGGCACCTCGCTGCAGGCCGGGGAAATCATCCTCGCCGGCTCCTTCACCCGGCCCATGTGGGTCTACAAGGGCGACACCGTGTTCGCCGACTACGGACCGTTGGGAACCATCACATGCCGCTTCGAATGAGCCCCGAGGAAACCTTTGCCGCCCGGCTTGCCGCCGGCGGCCGCCAGACCGGCATGTGGGTGTGCTCCGGCAGCCCGCTGGTCGCCGAAATCTGCGCCGGCTCCGGCCTGGACTGGCTGCTGATCGACGCCGAGCACAGCCCCAACGGGCTCGAATCCCTGCTCGCCCAGCTGCAGGCCGTACATGGCTACCCGGTGAGCGCCGTGGTCCGCCCGCCGTCCGGGGATGCGGTGCTGCTCAAGCAGTACCTGGACCTGGGGGCGCAGAACCTGCTGATCCCCATGGTGGATTCCGCCGAGCAGGCCGCCGAACTGGTCCGCGCCGTGCGGTATCCGCCGCAGGGCATCCGCGGGGTGGGCAGCGCGCTGGCCCGCGCCTCGCGCTGGAACCGGATTGATGGGTACCTGGAAAACGCCGCGGAGTCCGTGACCTTGCTGGTGCAGATCGAGTCCGCGGCCGCCGTCGAAAATGTTGCCGAGATTGCTGCCGTGGACGGGGTGGACGGCCTGTTCCTCGGGCCCGCGGATTTGGCTGCTTCCATGGGGCACCTGGGCCAGCAGGAGCATCCCGACGTGGTCGCCGCCGTCGAGCACTGCATCCGTGTGGCCCAGGCCGCCGGGAAACCGGTGGGTGTGAACGCGTTCGCGGAGGCCACCGCCCGCCGCTACATTGCCGCCGGTGTGGACTTCATTCTGGTGGGCGCCGACGTCGCCCTCCTGGCCCGGGGGAGCGAGGGGCTGGCTGCGAAGTACCTCCCTGCCGCTGAGGACGAGGCCCGCGCGAGTTACTGAGCGGGCCGGAGGGTTCGCGGGAATCGAGAAGGCACAAATTACCGTTTTTCGGCTGAAAATCGGTAATTTGTGCCTTTTCGTTTGGCTGCCAGCCTCGGGGTGAGTCGGTTTTCCCACGCTCTGGTACGGGTGGGGCGGATGTTTCCCCACGCGCCGCACCAGTAACATTCGGGGGGAATCTGTGCGGCCGGGGCGGAGGTCCGGCCTGCAAAATCGACCGGTTCGGGATATTGCTGCCGGTTTGGGTTTCTGCTGCCAGATTGCACCGGCAGCAGAAACCCGAACTGGCAGAAAGTTCATGCACAGGTCAGGGGTTCGATTCCCCTAGGCTTGGACTAACCGGACCGGACGTCCTGCCCGCACCGGACCGGCCGTTCCGGGAGTGGCGTTGCCTAGGATGGGCGCATGTCCCAGAATCCCGCCGACCAGAACCCTTCCGATTGGACCCCCGCCACCACGGACCGCCTGCTGCTGCGCCGGTTGGCCCCCGAGGACCGTGACGCCGCGCTGCGCATCCATCTGGATCCGCGGACCAACCGGCACAACCCCAAACAGCCCAGCCGGGAACGGTCCGAGCAGCTGATCCGGGACTTTCTGGCGCACTGGGAGCGGGAAGGCTTCGGCTACTGGTCGGTGGCCGAACGCTCGGCGCCGGACACCGTCATCGGCTTCACCGGCCTGCAGCGTGCCGTGGTGGACGGGCAGGAGATCCTGAACCTGTACTACCGCTACGATCCCTCCGCTTGGGGCAAGGGGTACGCCGCCGAAGGGGCGCGCGAGGCCGTGCGGCGCGGCCGGGAACTGCTGCCCGCCCTGCCGGTCATGGCCCGCACCACGGACGCCAACGTCGGTTCGCAGCGCACCGCACTGGCCGCCGGGCTGCAGCGGATCCGCAGCCTGGACCGGCCGTACGCCGGCGAGCTGGAGGTCTACTTCGCCCTCGGCTGGGAGGCGGGCAGTAGGTCAGTGGGCCGAGTTGCCGGCTAATCCTGCGGCCCAGGCGCGTGCGGCGGAGGAAGCAATCCCGTCGAGGCGCTCCGGGCCCATGACATGGCGGAGATTGCCGCCAATAGCCAGGTCGGTCACCCCGTGGGCAATCGACCACAACTCCGCTGCACGCTGAACAACGTCCTCCGCCGGGACAAAGGGGGCAACCGCTGCCTCGAGCAGCACCTGCACGCGTCCGGCCTGCTCCAGCAGCTCCGGGTAGGCATCCTTGTTGATGCCCGAACCGAACATTACGGCGAACCGCGTCGGGTCCTCGCGCGCAAACACCAAATAGGCCACCGCGATCTGCTCGGCCCGCTCACCGAGGCTGGATTCCAGCCGCAGACCGGCGAAATAGGTTTCCAGTTCCGTGAAGGCTTGCTGTGCGACGGCGGCCAGCATGGCGTCCCGGTCAGCAAAATGCCGGTAGGGGGCACCCGATGACACCCCGGCCCGGCGGGCAGCCTCGGCGACGGTGAACCCCCGGGGACCCCGTTCCCGGACCAGCGCAATGGTCGCTTCCAGCAGCGCGCTGCGCAGATTTCCGTGGTGGTAACTCGATCGTTCGGCCACAAACACCCCTTCCATGTATGAGGTTCTCACATTTGCGGTTAGGGTGCATGTAATAAGCACTTACATGGCCGCTTTGTAACCGTTGGAGGAAGCATGCAGTTCGAGAACACCACCGCCCTGATCACCGGAGCCAGTTCCGGGATAGGTGCCGAGTTTGCCCGTCAGCTGGCCCGCCGCGGAGCCGATGTTGTGCTGGTGGGCCGCCGTGAAGACGCCCTCACGGCGGTTGCAGCTGAAATCACCGCCGACACCGGCCGAAAGGCCCACGCGGTGCCTTTCGACCTGGGCGTGGACCGGGCCGGCATCCTCCTGAAGGAACGCCTCGACGACCTGGGCATCACTGTCGACACCGTGGTCAATTGCGCCGGCGTAGGCCTGACCAAGGCTTTTGCGGAGTCCAGTGAACAGGAAATCCACATGCAGCTGCAGGTGAATGCCGAGGTGCCGCTCGGGATCACCCGGGCGTTCCTGCCGGACCTGCTTGCTGCAGGGCGCGGGGTGCTGGTCAACGTCGGAAGCATGACCGGTTACATGCCCGTCCCCGGCATGGGGGTGTATGCCGCCGCGAAGGCGTTCCTGATCCGGTTTACCGTGGCACTTGCACATGAGGTCCGCGGCTCCGGTGTGGTGGTGATGGTGCTGTCTCCGGGGCCGACCCGCAGCGGGTTCTACGCACGCAGCGGCACCAGCACCGACGGAGCCCGGTTCCAGACCCCCGAGCAGGTGGTCCGCACAGCCCTGAAGGCCCTCGATCGCCGCAGGCCTCCGGTCAGCGTCATCGCGGGCCGTTCCAACCGCGTGGTCCGGCGCCTGGTCGATTTTCTGCCAGTCCGCACAGTTCTGCGGCTGGCCGAATCCCGGCCGGCGGCCTAAGCCGGGACAGCGCTCCGGGCCGACGAGCCCTCTGGCACAGCCGGCACGGCCAATAGGTAAACCAGCGCCGCGACCGGCAGCACCACGCCCAGGCTGGTGAACAGCTCCAGCGCCGGCGGGCCGGTGCCGCTCACCACGCCGGTCAGCGTGAAGGTGATGGTGATGGAGGAGAGCATAAACACCGGCACCAGCACCACCGCCAGCCCGACGCCGACCGCTCGGCCCGCTCCGCGCCGCCGTCGGGCGTGTACCCACAGCACGGGCAGCAGCAGTGCGATCCAGACCCAGTGGTGGAACCAGGAAATGGGCGAAATCGCGAGCATCACCACGGCGTTCGCGGTGACCGCTGCGACCCGGTCCCCGGCGCGGTCCATCCGGCGGATCACCAGGAAGCCCAGGACGACGACGGCGGCGCAGGCCATCAGCCACAGCGGGCGCTGCAGGGACTCGGGGACGCCCAGATGCGGGAGCAGCGAGTTCAGCGACACGTTGTACATTTCGGACGAATCGCCCACCCGGCTGGGATCGGAGAGCGAGTCGAACCAGAACTTCCGGGCCTGCTCCGCGGCGGCCAGCCAGCCGACGGCCACCGTGGCGGCGAAGGTGGCGCCCATGGTGAGGATGGCCCGCCAGTCCTTCCGGGCCAGGAAAATCAGGCCGAACGCCAGCGGGGTGAGCTTGATGCCCGCCGCCAGCCCGATCAGCACGCCGCGCGGCAGCTTCGACGACGCCGGCCGGAGCAGATCGGCCAGGACCAGCAGCATCAGCAGAGGGTTCAGCTGGCCGAAGCCCATCCCTTCCCGCCACGGCCCCAGCACCCCGATCAGCAGGGTCGCCAGAACGGTTAGGCCGGGCAGCCCGCCGAGTGCGGTAACGGCGCGCTCCGGCAGCGCGTTGTTGCTCATCAGGTAGCGGGCCGCGAGGAACGCCACCGCCACCAGGCACGCACACGCCGTGGCGGTCAGCAGCACCAGGCCCAGGGTTTCGGGCAGGAATGCGAACGGCACCAGCAGTACGGCCGCGAACGGAGGATAGGTGAACGGCAGGCCGCGGGTGTCGGTCTGCACCAGGCTCGGATCATAGAGCCGGTGCCCGCCCTGGCCCAGCAGGGCGCGGGCGCCTTCGCGGTAGACGGTGAAATCCAGTCCGTGGATCTGCGCGCCGAGGACCACCAGGAACAGCGCCACGGGCAGCCCGAGCCACAGCCAGAGGGCCTGCGCGCGGGTGCGGGGGCGGAGCTCCGCCGTCGTTAAAGCCATGCCTGCCAGTTTAGGCGGGAAGCGGACTAGCGGGCGGCGGGACCATCAGGGCGCCGCGGGTTGCCGCTGCAGGTCCAGGCGCATAAAGGTGCTGTGCGGGTCCTCGGTGTAGCTGCCGAACGGCGGGCAGTCGGTGAAGCCGTGCCGGGCGTAGAGCCGGCGGGCCGGGGCGAAGAAGTCCTCAGTGCCGGTTTCCAGCAGCAGGCGAAGGTAGCCGCGTGCGGTCGCTTCCCCGATGATGCCCCGCAGGAGCGTCCCGGCGACGCCGCGGCCCCGAACAGCCGTGGCCGTGCGCATGCTCTTGATTTCACCCTGCTGCGAATCGAGTTCCCTCAGCGCCCCGCAGCCCAGCAGTAACCCGTCTTCCCGCACCGTCCAGAACGTGACCGCGGGATCGAGCAGGGCCGCTGGGTCCAGGGCATGCACGCTTTCCGCAGGCGACGTGGCATACATGTCCGCCAAATGCTCCTGCATCAGCGCCAGGACATCGGGAGCCGCGGGGTCGCCGCGGCCCAAGTCCATGCCCTGCGGTCCCGACGCGATCACCGTGTGCGCGGGTTCGGCTTCGCGGCCAGGGCCCGCTGCGCGGCGAGGATCGCCGACAGGGTTCCGGCCTTGGCGTGGTTCTTGTCCTGCTCGGCGGCCGCGCCGGGGGAGCCTGCTGCCGCAGTGGAACCGGACTCGGCGCCGGTCTCCGCCGGGGCCTGCAAAGCCAGTCGCATGAAAATGCTGCCCGGATGCGCCTGGTACTTCCCGAACGGCGGGCAGACCACAAAACCGTGGCGCTGGTACAGGCGCCGGGAGGAGGCGAAGAAGTCCTGGGTGCCGGTTTCCAGCAGCAGGGACGCATACCCGCGGGTCCGCGCATCCGAGATGATCTGCTGCAGGATCACCTGGCCCACACCCAGGCCGCGCGCGTGCGGGGAGGTGCGCATGGAGGTGATTTCAGCGCAGAATTCGGTAATGCCGTTTCCGGGAGCCGGGCGGAACTCCTTCATGGCACCGCAGCCGAGCAGTGTGCCGTTCTCGCGCACGGTCCAGAAGGTCACCGACGGGTCCTTCAGGTACGGCGGGGTGAGGCCGACGGCGCCGGCTCCCAAGCCGGGGTACAGCAGGTCGCGGTTCTGCGCCAGGAGGGAGATGACGTCGGGCTTGGCCGGATCGTCGCGGAGCAGGCTTACCTGGCGCGGCTTCTGGTCTCCGGACTGGGTGGGCCGGAGGGTGCGCAGGGTGTCGTGGAGCGAGGGCTGCGGGGCAGCCGGGGCGGCCCGCTGGCCCGGGGCGGCCCGCTGGCCCGGGGCAGCCCGCTGGCCCGGGGCGGCAAAGGGAACGGGTGCCGGGGTCTTGATCGGCGGCGTTGGGATGAATTGGGACATTGTTGCTACTTCTTCTTCCAACGAGGGGACGGAGAGGGGAGGGGTTTCCGGCGGAACGGCCGGTGCTGGTGACGATGCCGGGTCAAGCGAAAGTGCTGGGGCAAGCGAAAGTGCCGGGTCGGGGGCAAGGGCTGGCGCCGGTGCAGGTGCCGGTTCGCCCGAGGGAACCGGGGCGGCCGTGGACTGCGGTGCAGGCACGGTTGATGCCTCGGGGGCGGAGTGGACAACCTCGCCGGGCTCGCGCCGTCGTCGTGCCCAGTTCCGCACCGGCACCACCAGCAGGGCGCCCGCTGCAGCGGCACTGACGCCGTACAGGACCAGGTCCCACCGCGAACCCCCGCGCACCGCATACGTTTCCCGGAGCGCGGCGGCCGCGCTGAAGGAGGCGATATAAAACGCCGGCGCGCCCAGCGCCAGCAGCCCCAGGTGCCAGTTCGCCGTGCCCCGCGCCGAGGGAAGCTTGCCGCGCAGGCCGGCCACGAGCACTGCCAGTGCAGCCAGGCAGCCGAACCCCGCCCACGCCATGACCAGCGGAGCGGAGAGGCTGGTGCCGGCGTCGGCCAGCGTGCGGGAAATGTCGTCCAGGGACGCTCCGGGAACCGCGGCCCGGGGATTCCAGACGAGGATGTGGAACAGTCCGACGGCGGCGTAGGCGCACACAGCGGAGCAGCCGGCGATACCCCACCAGACTGCTGCAGCTGTTGGGCCCCCGCCACGTCTCATGCGCTGAGTCTAACCGCTGCTCCCGGCCGTTCCGCGGCGCCCCTCCAACGTGTCAGGGCGGTGTCACAAACGGGAAAATGCGGGGAGAGCCGGCGGCGGTCCGCCCCCGGGTACACGGCTCAAACCGCCGCTTACCTTTCCGCCGGTTTCTGGGCCGTGACCGCTTCCAGGACCCGCTGGAATCCCGGCTCAATCCGGACGCGCATCCGGCGGTCCTCACCTGCATGGGTCAGCTGGTCGTAGCCGGTTCCGTTCCACCAATAAACGTATGGACTGATCTGGCCGGGCGAATCGCTGTATCCCCTGGCGGTAAGGATGGCCATGTTGTTGAGCGCGGCCAGCACTGAGTCATCCTCAATGACGTGGAACATCAGCTGGTGCCGGCTGGGGATGCTCATCAGCCAGCCGAAGTCCTCGCGGACCTGTTTGCCGGTGAGCTCCGTGGCCAGCCCCGGAAGGAGCAGAGCCCTGCTGGCGGTGTAGAAGGACGAGCCCATCAGGATGTTGAAAGACGCGTTTTCCGGTGAGGTCACTTTTTCCAGGAGCTCGGTCTTCAACCCGGCAAGGTTCGCCATGCCCTGTTTCCGGAGTGCCTCCCAGCCACCGAAGGTCCGCGCATTTTCGTGCCGGAACACAGCGACGCTCTCCGGAAGGTCCAAGGCGAGCATCTCGACCACACCGGGCGCGAACTCCCGGTAGGGATGGTTGCCGAGTCCGGGAATGCTGGATTCATCGTAGAGGCGGGCGAAAGTGTGGCCGGGAATGTCCGCGGCGGGCACGGTATCGAAGGGTGAGGGGGCGTCAAAGCTCCTCAACAGCTGCTGGAGATGGACGCTGATCAGGGACCGCCATGCCGGTTCCGGCTGCGGGCTGCAGGTGGCGGCTATGTTCCAGAATCCGAACTTGCGGCCTGTGCCGTCCACTGCATGATCCGGGTAAACGGTCACCTCGTACCCCAGCTCGGCGAAAACCTGCCGGGTGAGCGCCCGGAAATGATTCGCCGTGGTGACGGAGAAGAACGTCAGGTGCGGATCCGGGCTCTCTGCTCCGCCCGGCTGCCTTTTCTTAAAAATTCCCACGGGGACTCCCCTTCGCTGAGCCGGTCAATAGAATTCCCATCAAGCCAATTCACGTCGCGCTCAGCCTAAGGAGTCCTGCACCCTGCGCCGGGATAGACATGCGGAACACCCGGGGGAATTCTTCGGCCCGGCCGGTCAGGTGTCCAGCTTGGCCAGCAGGCCCGCCAGTGTCTTCCGTTCGTCCTCGTCCAGGGGTGCGAGCAGCCGGTGTTCGGTGGCCACATGGTCCGGCAGGGCGGCGTCGACGGCGGCGCGGCCGGCATCGGTGAGCGCCACCTGCTTGCCGCGCCCGTCGGCGGCGTTGGGGGAGCGGCGCACAAACCCCTGTGCCTCCAGCCGGTTCAGCCGCTGCGCGATGGCGGCGGAGGTAACCATGGAACTGGCGGTGAGCTCGCGGGGGCTGAGCGTGTACGGCGGGCCCGAGCGGCGCAATGTGGCCAGCACGTCAAAGGACGCCGCATCCAGGCCGTGCGCAGCGAAAGTTTCCGCCAGCTCGCCGTCGAACCGGCGCGCCGTCCGCGACAGCCGGCCCACCACGGCCATCGGTGAGACGTCGAGGTCCGGGCGCTCGGCCGCCCACTGCTGCAACACCCTGCCCACATGATCAGTCATGCCCCGACCCTAGCAATTCGCTAAGCACTTAGCTACATTGGCTAAGTGCTTAGCAAAACATGGACACTGACCGCGACGACGGCCCTGGCGCCGGTCGTCTGGGGTACCACCTACATTGTGGCCTCGGAGCTGCTGCCGCCGGACCGGCCGCTGCTGGCGGCCCTGCTGCGCTCGCTGCCGGCGGGGCTGCTGCTGCTCCTGCTGGTCCGGCGCCTGCCCCGTGGCGGATGGTGGTGGCGTTCGGCGGTGCTGGGGACGCTCAATATCGGGCTGTTCTTCGCCCTGCTGTTCGTTGCCGCCTACCGGCTGCCCGGGGGAGTGGCCGCCACGGTCGGTGCGGTGCAGCCGCTGCTGGTGGCGCTGTTTGCCTCGCGCTGGATCGGCGAGCGGCTCACCGGGCGGAAAGTGGCGGCCGGCGCGGCCGGACTGGCCGGCGTAGGGCTGCTGGTGCTGCAGGCCGACGCGCGGCTGGATGCGCTGGGCGTGGCGGCCGCGCTGGGCGGCGCAGTGGCCATGGCCGCCGGGGTGGTCCTGACCAAGAAATGGGGCACCCCGGAGACGCTGCTGGCGACTACCTCCTGGCAGCTGGTGGCCGGTGGCCTGTTCCTGCTGCCGGTGGCCCTGCTGGCGGAGGGGCCGCCGCCCGCCCTGACAGGCACCAACCTGGCCGGGTACGCCTATCTGGGTCTGGTCGGCACCGCGCTGGCGTACTCGCTATGGTTCCGCGGCCTGCACCGGCTGCCCGCTTCCGGGATGGCGCTGCTCGGGCTGCTCAGTCCGGTAGTGGCGGCCGCGGCCGGCTGGCTGCTCGTGGGGCAGGCGCTCAGTCCGGGCCAGTGCCTGGGTGCCGCGGTGGTCCTGGCCACCCTGGTGCTGGCGGGCCCCGCGGGTGTGCGGCGGGGCGCTCCGGGTCCCTCCGGTTTGGGAAATCCCTGCCACTGCGCAGCGGAGGGATTTCCCAAACCGGCAGGAAATACACAATCCGACACGCCAAGGTCGCACTTCCCCGCATAGTCATGTGCAATACATATATTGCTCACATGACTAACCGGGAAATGCGCGAACCCACGTTCCTGATCCTCACAGCCCTGGCCCGCAGCAGGCAGCACGGCTACTCGCTGCTCACCGAAACCAAGAAACTCTCCGGCGGGCGGGTGGCACTGAAGCCGGGCAGCCTCTACACCAGCCTGGACCGCTTGCAGGAGGAAGGCTTGGTGCAGGACGCCGGCGAGGAAGTGGTGGCCGGACGCCTGCGCCGCTATTACGCGCTGACGGATGCCGGGGCCGAAGCCCTGCACGTCGAGGCCGCAAGGATGGACGCCGCGGCGAGCGCCGCCCGGCAAAGCCTGAGCCTGCGGGCCAAGGGGGCAACTGCATGAGCGACGCCCTGGAACGCCGGTACCGCCAGATGCTGCGGGCCTACCCGTCCCGCTGGCGCAGCAGGCACGGTGAGGAACTCGTCGGGGTGATGCTCGACGTCGCCGCCGCCGAGGGAAGGCAAAAGGCCACGCGGTCCGAACTGGCGCACGTTGTGCTGCACGGAGCGGCGGCCCGGGTGAACCAGTATCTGCCCCGACGACACCGGGACCGGCTGGCCGCCGTCGGCTGCATCGGCGGCGCCTCGCTGGCGCTGGTGATGCTGGTCCTTGGCGAACTCGGACGCTGGTTCCGGTGGAACAGTTACAACTTGGTGGATCATCCGTTCGGGGCCTTCACTACCCCCGCGGTGATCGTGTTTATCCTCACCCTCACGGCCTTCGGCGCTGTGGCTGCACACCGTCGGACCACCGCGAAGATCCTGCATGGCGCCGCCCTCGCGGCCGCGGTCGGCGTGGGGATTACCCTCGCGGTGACCGAGCCAAGCATTAAAGTCCATCCGCTCGTGTTCTGCTTCTTCGCTGCCGCAAACCTGCTGGCACTGCTGGGCAACCCCGTCCGGACCGCACGGCTGCATGTGTTCATCGGTGCACCGGCGCTGGGCGTCCTCATCACGGCAACCAGCTACCTGCAGGGCGGCGGCGCGCAGCGGACCTTCTGGGGCGGGCCGTACCTGATCAACGACCAGCGGCTGGCGTTCTGGTTCCTGGAACTGCTGGTAATCGCGGCGCTGCTGGCCGCTGTCGGACCACGAATCCGGCCATGGGCCTGCCTGCTCCTCGTCCCATTGACGTCCCTGCCGCTGTCCGGATTGTTCCTCTGCTTGGGTGGCAGCAGTTCCATCGGGCTGATCGGGATCCCGCCGGAATTCTTCTACGGGCTGTGTTCCGTAGCCGGCCTGGTCAGTGCCTGGGCGGCTTGGAAGAGCCCGGTCATCAGCTTTTCCAGGAACAGCACCGGCACCACCACGGCCTGAACCGACCGGTTTGGGAAATCCCTGCCGGTGCGCTGCGGAGGGATTTCCCCAAGCGGCAGGGAACGCGCAAACCGTAGGCATTTCGCGCTCCAAATCCCCGCCGTTTGTGCATTTTCCCGCGGTGCGCAGCGCGGGAAAACGCACAAACTGCGGGGAAATGCCCATCACCTTCGCGCTTGCGGCCCCAGCGAGTCCTCCGTCCGGGCAGGCCCGCGCTGCCGCAGGCTCCGGCTATGGAACCGGTGCCGGCTCCGGTGCCGCGAGCTGGGCGCGGATTTCCTCGCCCAGCCGGTCCGTCATGTAGTGCCGCCACTGCGGCAGGCCGTGCACGTCGTCGTGCCAGAGACTGGCATCAATCGTCTCGTTCAGTTCCGCGCGCAGCCCGGCTGCGTCCGGCAGAGTTGCAAAGCGCAGCTGGACCGGGCGCTTGGTGGCGGCGGTGACGGTGAGGACAAACCCGCCGTCCTCATCCAGCCGACCAATCAGCAGCACCCCCGAGCGGCCCAGCCGGGTCAGGGACAGCTGCCGGAACGCGGTCCGGGCGCGCAGCGCGGCGGCGGGCACGCTGATACTGCGCAGCAGTTCGCCCGGTGCCAGCGCGGTGCGGCAGTCTCCCACCACCAGCTCGGCCACGGGAACCCGGCGGGACGTGCCGTCGGGGGAGTGGATCAGGGCAACGCCGTCCAGGGCCGCGGTCAATGCGGTCATGGGCCCGGCGGGCAGCCCGGTGCAGATGTTCCCGCCCACGGTGGAGACATTCCAGACCTTAAAGGAGGCCACAAAGGACTCACAGCACGGCCGCACCAGGTTCAGGGCCTGCCATTGGCGGTCCGCGGGGACGGCATCGGGAAATGCGTATAGTTCGGCGATGGTGCAGGTCGCAGCGATCTCCAGACCGGCGTCGGACACCGTCAGCGGTTCCCAGCCTGCGCCGGTGATGTCCAGCAGCCGCTGCAGGTCTTCGCTTCCGTTGGAATACAGCACCGTGCCCCCGGCGAGCCAGGCATCGCCCGGGCGCCACTGCTGCGGGTCCGCGGTGCGGACCAGCTCGGAAACGGTGGATATGTCCATGATGTCCCTATGAGGTTAATGAGGTGTGCGGGTGGATGGGGCCGCTCACGGCCCGCAGGGGCCGCCCGCTGGCAGCGGTCCCGGATCGGGCGGCCACGATCTCGGCGAAAACGGACACAGCCGTTTCCTCGGGCGTAGCGGCGCCGATGTCCAATCCTAGAGGTGAGTGCAGGGCCTGCAGTTCCGCCGCGCCCAACCCCGCAGCATGCAGGGCCGTCACGCGCTGGTCGTGGCTGCGCCGCGAGCCCATGGCCCCCACATAGCCCAGATCCAGGCGCAGCGCTTCGGCCAGCGCCGGCACGTCGAACTTCGCGTCGTGGCTGAGCACGCACACCACGGTGCGGGCATCCAACCTCCCCGCCGCCGCCTCCCCACGCAGGTACCGGTCCGGCCACTGCACCTGGACCGAGTGGGCGGCGGGAAAACGCTCCGGGGTGGTGAACACCGGGCGGGCGTCGCAGACGGTGACGTGGTAGCCCAGTAGCCGGCCCTGCCGGGCGAGGGCGGCCGAAAAATCATTGGCGCCGATCAGCACCAGCCGGGGCGGGGCCAGCCGGGACTCCAGGAACAGTGCGGGAGCGCTGCCTTCGCATGTCCCGCTACCCGGACCGTCCAGTTCGACGACGCCGGTGCGGCCCGCAGCGAGCAGGGGCGACAGCCGGGCGGCGGCACGTTGCAGGAC
The DNA here is from genome assembly GCF_020731535.1 of Arthrobacter sp. zg-Y40. Classification (NCBI taxonomy): domain Bacteria; kingdom Bacillati; phylum Actinomycetota; class Actinomycetes; order Micrococcales; family Micrococcaceae; genus Arthrobacter; species Arthrobacter sp. zg-Y40. Next base: position 141,776 of record NZ_JAJFZS010000003.1, on the reverse strand, counting down.
ACCCTTAGGGAGGGCAGCTTCTGGGCGGACATTGAGCAGCGCGGCCAGCTCCGGGCCGTGCGCGGCGAGCAATGCGGCCGGGGCGGCGGCAGCGGCGGGGCTGGCAACCAGCAGCGGAAGCTGGCGTGCACCGTCGCCGTCTCCGGCGGGGAGCGCACGGATCAGGGCGCACGGGGCGCCGGCCAACGCGGGGAACGTCCCCGCAGCCACGGGCTCCACCAGGACGTCCAGCGTTCCGCCGCAGCTGAGCCCGACGGCGAAGGCATCGTCGTCGCTGTAGCCAAAGACCTCCAGCCGCGCGCGTTCGTCCGCAAACACGTCCTCGGCCACTGCTATAACGGAGGCTTCCACGCAGCCGCCCGATAGCGACCCGGTGACCTGCCCGCTGCCGCTGATGAGCATGGAGGTGCCCACCGGCCTCGGCACCGATCCGGAAGCACGCACAATGGTGGCTGCGACGCATGGTTCCCCTGCGGACGCCAGCACCTCGAGCATCTCCAACACTGCGGCCTACCCTCCAAATTGCAGGGAAGCGTACCACGCTGTTCAGGCGGGCGGGATACCCCGGAGGTCAGCCCGAACCGGGTGCGGCGTCGGCATCGCTCCCGGCATCGCTCCCGGCTGCGGGCCCGGTCCGCCGCCCGGTCCGGGTGAGCAGCAGATAGCCGAGCAGCGCAGCACCCCACAGCAGGAACAGCGGATCCCACAGCCAGGCATGGCCGATCATTGCCGCCCTGTCATAGCCGGTTTCCGGGCGCACCAGCCCGCTCAGCACCGCATGGCTGACGGCCATGTTGGCGCCGCCGTAGAGCACCAGCAGCACCGCACCGGCCCAGCAGGCTGCCCGCCAGTAACCCGCCACGGACAGCTGGCCGTAGGCGAGGGCCACCGGAAGAAGTGCAGCGGCAATTTTGATCAGTGCCACCACTGCCAGGATCAGCCCGGTCCGCAGCGGCTCCAAGACGGACTGCTCAACCGCCCAGCGACCCACCGTGTCCAGCAGCCACTGCCCGCCCACCGCCCAGTACAGACTGAACGCAGCGTGCACCAGACCGGCTGCGCACGCCGTCCAGATGCACCAGAGGCTCAGATCCCGGCGGGTGTCGGCGTCCATCGCCTTCCATTGTGAGAAGCAGGCCAGGGCACCGGAACCCGCGCCGGGCAAACGCCGGACGGTGTTGACAGAAAACTACCGGCCGGTAACGCGGGGGGCTCCCGAAGGTGCCGGACAGAGCCCGGCACACAGAGGAGCGACATGAAGAACGCGACGAAAAGAACGGCCGTCCTATTGTCCACCGCCGGCCTGATGGCCGGCTCCGCGGTCCTGGCACTGCCGGCAACGGCCGCGATGACCGAGTGCGAACCCGGTGATATTCGAACAGTCTTCGAGCCCGGTTCGGTCATTCCCGGCATGGGAGCGCCGCGGGAATCGGCGACCCTCACCAACTCCTCCGCAGAAGCCACGCCGGTTCCGGCGTCCCGGATGGCTGCTGCCGCGTCTTCCGTCAAGGTCCCCGAGTCCGTCTCCCTGACGGACGTCCTCTCTACCCTGAAGTCGGACCATGGCATGGATGCCTTCGAGGAGCAGACTTGGAGTGCCGGCCAGAAAATTGGCGCCATCACACTGTCCCCGGGCCAGTCGATGGATGTCACTTACGGGTTCAACGAAGTTGCCTTTACCGGCGCGCAGCAGAGCTGCCAGCTGGACGGCCGGTTCGGTTCTGAGACGAGCTTCAGCGGGACGGCGCCTACCGGAGAGTACGTCCGGTACGCGGACCCCTATACAAATCCTTGACACCTTCGGCGCCGCTCGCCCAGACTGTCCGGAATATCAATTGCGTCTGCCGGAAAGATCGATTCAAGTCGGCGCAGCCGATGGTCAAGGGCGTTCAGCGCCGGCTGCCGACGCAGCCCTAGGGAAAGCTGACACCCGTGTCCTCAGAACCAGCGCCGGACGCCCCGGATCACAGGGCGTCCGGACCGGACTTCCTCACCGCATTCAACACCGCACGCTTCGCTGAGGCGGAAGCCATGCTGCGCCCCTGCCTGGACATTCCCCGCTGGTGCAACGAGATTGCCGCAGCCCGGCCCTTCGCCACCGCCGGGGAGCTGCTGAGCTTTGCTGAACTGGCGGCCCCGGACTTCACCGAAGCCGAAGTCGACGGCGCCCTGGCGCACCATCCGCGGATCGGCGAGCGCCCGGCCGGCTCCGGGGTTGAAGGCGCCTTTTCCCGCAGCGAGCAGGCCTCCGTCAGCGGCTTGTCCGGCGTCAGGGACCGGCTGGGTGCAGGCAACCGCGCCTATGAGGACCGGTTCGGCCGGGTGTTCCTGATCCGCGCCGCCGGCCGCAGCGCCGAGGAGATCCTGGCCTCGCTCCAGGACCGCCTGCAGCACACGGTAGAAGAAGAACTGCCCGTCATCGCTGCCCAGCTGCGCGATATCGCCATCCTGCGCCTGGACGGACTGCTCCACCCATGACCCGCCGCCGCGTCACCGAGGCCGAAGTGCAGGACGGCACCGGGCTGCGCGGCGTCGAACTGGCGGCGCCGGCGTATCCAAAGGCCTCGTCGCCGCCCTCTCCGCCCGCCAGATTCGCTGCTTCCGAAAAGGTCCAGTCATGAGCACCCCGCCCCCGAATACCCCACGGCCCGGCACCTCCGCACCGCGCTACTACGCCCCCGGTGGCGGCCTGCCCGCCCAAACCGAACTGCCCACCGGCCGGGCCGTGGTCACTGAGGCCTACACGGTGATTCCCCGCGGGGTGCTGCGCGACATTGTCACCAGCGTCCTGCCCGAATGGACGGACACCCGCACCTGGATCCTGAATCGCCCGGTGGCCGGCGGCACCACCACGTTCGCGCAGTACCTGGTGGAGGTGGGCCCGGGCGGCGGCTCGCGTGCTCCGGAACCGGAAATGGAAGTGGAGTCCTTCGTCTTTGTCCTGGAAGGCACGCTCACCGTGCGGCTGCTGGGCACCGACCACCCCCTTCCCCCGGGCGGGTTCGCCTACCTGCCGCCCGAAGCACTCTGGGGCGCCTTCAACGATACGGACGAAACGGCCACGTTCGCCTGGATCCGCAAGGCCTGGCAGCCGCTGGCCGGGCGCACCCCGCAGCCGGTGTTCGGCAACGAGGCGGAGATTGAACCGGTGGGCATGCCGGGCGCGGACAACAAGTGGCGCACCACCTCGCTGATCCCCGTGGACGACGTCGCCTATGACATGCACATGAACGTGGTGACCTTCGAACCCGGGGCAGTGAGCCCGTTCGCCGGAACCCACGTGATGGAGCACGGGCTGTACGTGCTGGAGGGCAAGGCCGTGTACCGGCTGAACCAGGACTGGGTGGAGGTGGAAGCCGGCGACTACCTGTCCCTGCGCGCCTTCTGCCCGCAGGCCTGTTACGCCGGCGGGCCCGGCAACTTCCGCTACCTCCTCTATCAGGACGTGAACCGCCAGGTCCTGCTGGGCGGCCGGCGATGAGCGGGCCGGTTTCGGTCCCGGTGGGAGATGCCCGGGCCGCTGGTTCCCGGACCGGCTATTCGGTCAACTGCTCCATCCTCTTCACCGAGCTGCCGCTGCTGCAACGTCCCGCCGCGGCCCGGGCGGCGGGGTTCGACACCGTGGAATTCTGGTGGCCGTTCGCCGAACCCGTCCCGCCGGAAGCGGACGTGCGCGCCTTCGAGGCAGCCATCCGTGATGCCGGGGTGCAGCTGGGTGCCCTGAATTTCGACGGCGGAACCATGGAGGCCGGGGAACGCGGGCTGCTCTCGCTGCCGCACCGCGGGGCGGATTTCCGCGCTAACGTGCAGGTGGTGGCCGGGATCGGCGAACGGCTGGCCTGCCGGTTGTTCAACGCCCTGTACGGCAACCGGAGCCCGGAGTATTCCCCGGCCGAGCAGGACGCCGAAGCGCTGCGGAACCTGCGCGAAGCTGCCGCCGCCGTCGCGCCGTTCGGCGGCACCGTGCTGCTGGAACCGCTCAGCGGCGCCCCGGACTATCCGCTGAAAACCGCCGCGGACGTCTTCGCGGTGCTCGCGGACCTGCACGGCGCCGGAACGGACAACGCGGCGCTGCTCGCGGACCTGTACCACCTGGCCGTGAACGGCGACGACGTCGCGGCGCTGCTGGCCGGCGGAGCCGCTGCCCGGTTCGGGCACGTGCAGATAGCCGATGCGCCCGGCCGGGGTGCACCGGGTACCGGGCAGCAGCCGCTGGTGCAGTGGATCTCCGACCTCCGGGCCGGCGGCTACCGCGGGGAGGTTTCCCTGGAGTACCGGGCACCGCTGCGGGATGCGTTTGCTTGGCTGGAGGACCCCGGCGCCTGTGTGGGGAGCTGACGTGGAAGGGGGCCGCAACAGAGGCCCCGGCGCGCCCAATGAGGAGGGACCCTACTGATACCGGCGTCACACAGGTGAGGGTGCCCACAATGACGGCCGTCGCATTTTAGGAACCGTGCGCCCTGAAAGTAGGGTCTACTTATGGCCCCATTTCGAAACAGCCGCGCGGCTGCGCTCCCCGCAAAACTCTCCCGTTCCTGGCTGCTGGCCTCCGCAGCCAACGAAGCGAACTTTGCACCGGCGCTCGCTTCTGAGGCTGATTCCGTGGTCTTCGACATGGAAGACGCCGTCCCCGCGCTCGGCAAGGCCGAAGCCCGTGAACGCGTTGTCGAGGCACTGTCCACCGGCATGACCGCCTGGGTGCGGGTCAACGGCATCGAAACCGATTACTGGGCTGATGACCTGGCCGCCCTGTCCAAGGCTCCGGGCCTGCGCGGCGTGATGCTGGCCATGACCGAAAAGCCCGAGCAGGTCACCCACACCGCCATGCGGCTGCAGGCCGGCACCCCGGTGCTCGCCCTGGTGGAATCCGCCCTCGGCATTGAAAACGCCACCGCCATTGCCAGCGCACCCGGCACCTTCCGGCTCGCCTTCGGCGTCGGCGACTTCCGCCGCGACACCGGCGCCTCGGACGAGCCGATGGCCCTGGCCTATGCCCGCTCCAAGCTCGTGGTCGCCTCCCGCGTGGGCCAGCTGCCCGGCCCCATCGACGGCCCCACCGTCGGTGCCCTGGGCGAGAAGCTGCTGGACGCCTGCAAGGTCACCCAGAGCATGGGGATGACCGGCAAGCTCTGCCTGATGCCCGAGGCCGCGGACTTCATCAACCAGGGACTGTCGCCGAGCGAATCCGAAATCACCTGGGCACACGAGCTGCTCGAAGCGCACGCGGCCGGCGCCGTGGTGGGCGACGGCTCCTACCTGCCGCGCCTGGCCCGTGCACAGAAGATCTCCTCGCTGGCCGATTCCTACGGACTGTGGAACGCCTAAGCGGTTTTTAGCCGGCTGACCAGCGGCGGTTTCTCACCAGCTGGTCAGCCGGCCGCGTCCGCCCGGTCCAGCAGCCGCAGCACCATCCGGGTCAGGGCAAAGGCAGCGTCCATGTCATAGTCCGGCTGGCTGATGTCCGCGAACAGATGCGCCGCGCCCGCATACAGGATCAGGTCCGCGTCCGGGCTGGCCGCGGCCAGGTTCTCCGCGGCGTCCAGGTCGCCCTCCTCCACGAAGTACGGGTCGGCGTCCATGCCGTGGATTTGCACCGGCACCGCTGCGGGCCAGCTGTCGGCGAAGGTGCCCAGCGGTGCGCACGCGCTAATCAGCACCGCACCGCGGGCGCCGGGCCGGGTCTGCGCCAGCCGCTGCGCCGGCATCACGCCGAGTGAAAAACCGATGTAGACCATCTCCGGCGGAAACCGCTCGGCAATCCGCACGCCCAACTCTTCGACGGTGTCCATACCGAGCTCGGCGGCGTACTCGATCCCCTCGTCCAGGTTCCCGAAGATCCGCCCGTCATAGAGGTCCGGCACGGTCACGGTGTGCCCGGCCTCGCGCAGCACCTCAGCGAAGGCGTCCATCCCCGCGGTCAGGCCCAGGGCGTGGTGGAAGAGCAGGACGTTTGCCATCGGTTCTCCTAGGGCTCGACGAGGATGCCATCCTCGTCCGCGTACAGCACCGCACCGGGACGGAAGGTGACGCCGCCGAACTCTACGGGCACATCCACCTCGCCGACAGAGTTCTTGGCGCTCTTGCGCGGGTTGGATCCCAGCGCCTTCACGCCCAGCGGCAGCTTGGCGACGGCGGTGCGGTCGCGGATGGCGCCGTTGATAACGACGCCGGCCCAGCCGTTCTCCACGGCGGCCCCGGCAATCAGGTCCCCCATCAACGCGGTGTTCAGCGACCCGGCGCCGTCGATCACCAAGACCGCGCCTTCGCCCGGGGAGTTCAGGAGCGACTTGATGATGCCGTTGTCCTCCAGGCAGCGCACGGTCCGGATGGGGCCGGTGAAGGCGGTGTGTCCGCCCAGGTCCTGGAACTGCAGGGGCACGGAGGCCAGCTCGTCGCCGCGCTCGTCATAAAGGTCAGCTGTGCTCAGTCGGGTTTCCATGGCACCTACTGTGGCAGAGGCCGTGGCCGCAGCCGCGCTGCCACGCCGCCGCCGGCCAGGTGCGAGGCTAGGCCGTGGCGGGCTGGGCGTGGTCCTTGAGGACATCCACAATCTGGAGCAGGTCGCCCACGGAGCTCGAGCGGTTGTCCCGTGTGGACTGGGGCCAGCCGCCGGGCAGCCCTTCGTTGTAATACAGTCCGTCGGCCAGCAGCGTGATGGCCCGGGCGATGGCCGGATCGCCCACTTCCTGCTGAACCATGTCGAACCAGCTGCTGTGGATCTGCTGCAGCAAGTCGGAGGCCGTGGGATCCGAAGCCTGCGCCAGCCGGACCACGCCGATCAGCGCCCGGTCCAGCGGGCTGCCCACGTATACCGAGCTGCGGACGAGGTACCGGGCGGGACCTTCGGGATCCTCCCGCATGGCCTGCAGATCGACGTCGGCCAGCTCGCGCAGCCGCTCGATCAGCGCCCCGGCCATCGCTTCCTTGTTCTTGAAGTGGTACAGCAGGCCACCCTTGGAGACCTCGGCGCGTGCCACCACGGCGTCCAGGGTGGCACCGCGGGGGCCTTCGTTGATCAGCAGTTCCTCGTAGGCATCGAGGATACGGTCCCGGGCGGGACGAGAGTTGGGCATGCTTTTACGCTACGCCATGAGCGGACTCAAATGCGGGCATTTGGAACCATACAGTCTAGACGGTACAGTAGCTAGTCGAGGTTTTCCCTCACGAAATCCAAACACTTCAGAAGGAGGATGCCGTGCTGGCGGTTCAGGAAAGGCCCGCAGAAACGCGCGCTGGTAAGCGCGAATGGTGGGGACTTGCTGTCCTGATGCTGCCGGTTCTGTTGATCTCCATCGACAACAACGTGCTCAGCTTCGCCATCCCGTCGCTGTCCCAGGCGCTGGCCCCCAGCGGCGTGCAGCTGCTGTGGATAGTGGACATTTACGCCCTGATCCTCGCCGGACTGCTGGTTCCCATGGGCAGCCTCGGGGACCGGATCGGACGCCGGCGGCTGCTGATGATCGGCAGCGTGGGATTCGGCGTGCTCTCCCTGGTGGCGGCGTTCTCCGTTTCGGCCACCATGCTGATCCTGGCCCGCGCCCTGATGGGTGTCTTCGGTGCCATGCTGATGCCCGCCACGCTGTCGCTGATCCGCAACATCTTCACCGTGCCTTCCCAGCGCCGCGTGGCGGTGGCCATCTGGGCAGCCGGTTTCTCCGGCGGCGCAGCCCTGGGCCCGATTGTGGGCGGCGTGCTGCTGGAGCACTTCTGGTGGGGCTCGGTCTTCCTGCTCTCCATCCCCGTGCTGCTGCCGCTGCTGATCTTCGGCCCCATCCTGCTGCCCGAATCCAAGGACCCGAGCCCGGGCGCGGTCGATATCCTCGGCGTCGTCCTGGTTATGGGTTCGATGCTTTCGATCACCTACGGCATCAAGACCTTCGCGCACGACGGCGTGGTGCCCGGCCTGCCGATCATCCTCGCCGGCCTGGTGCTCGGCACCTTGTTTGTGCGCCGCCAACTGCACCGCGAGAAGCCGATGCTGGATGTGCGGCTGTTCCGCAACCCCATCTTCACCGGCTCCATCAGTGCCAACCTACTCAGCCTCTTCGCCATGGTGGGCTTCATCTTCTTCCTCTCCCAGCACCTGCAGCTGGTGGTGGGGCAGTCGCCCATCGAAGCCGGCCTGACCATGCTGCCCGGACTGGTGCTGACCATCATCACCGGCCTGGCCGTGGTGCCGCTGGTGAAGCACTTGAAGCCTGCCTACGTGGTGGCCGGCGGGCTGCTCTTCAACGCGGCCGGCTACGCCCTGGTGTTCTTCGCCGGGGAATCGGTCACCGTGATGGAACTGGTGGTGGCGTTCCTGTTCCTCGGCGTTGGCGTGGGTGCGGCGGAAACCATTTCCAATGACCTGATCCTTGCCAGCGTGCCGCCGTCCCGGGCCGGCTCCGCGTCGGCGATCTCCGAGACCGCCTACGAAATCGGCTCCGTGCTGGGCACCGCGGTACTGGGCAGCATCCTCACCTCCGCCTACCGCACCCACGTCACCGTGCCGGACGGGCTGAGCCCCGAGCAGGCGGCTTCCGCCGGGGAAACCCTGGGCGGGGCCTTCGACGCGGCGCAGTCCCTGCCGGCGGAGAGCGCCTCGGCCCTGCTGCACTCGGCCCAGGCCGCGTTCGACTCGGGTGTCAGCCTGACCTCGCTGATCGGCGTGCTGGTGATGGTGGCGGCCGCTGCCGGCGCCGTCGTGCTGCTGCGCAAGGCACCCGCCGGGCACTAAAAGGCCGGGCCTCCCGGTGCCCTGCCGCGCGGTGCCCGCTAGTCCCGGTGCGGCCGGGCCGGGAAGTCTTACGTCTGCAACAAGAAATCATTCAAGACGTTGACTTCTTTCACACCACGACGCTTGTGCCCCGCTGGGTGACACTCAATACTCGTGATCCCACAGCCCGTACGGATCGAGCTGGGTGACCAGAGGAGTTGACTCAATGAAGAGTTCACATCGAGGACTGCGTCAGTTCGGGTTTCGGCGGCGGGCCGCCAAGGTGGCGGGTGCAGCCGTCCTGGGTGCAGCGCTCGTTGCAGGTGCCTCGGCCCTGCCCTCAGCGGCAACGGCTTCGCACGGCCACGAGCAGGGTCATCAGGGCCTCGAGGTGCAAACCCCTTTTGGGAAGGTGCGGGGTGAGGAACGGGGGAATTCGCAAGCCTTCCTCGGTCTCCCCTTCGCACAGGCTCCCGTGTATGACCTGATGTGGAAGGCGCCAGTGGCCCCGGAGAAGTGGAAGGGGGTCCGGGATGCCACCGAGCAGGCACCCGCATGCCTTCAGTTCGAGCCGACAGGCGTCAAGAACGATCAGCCGACCAGTCTGGATTGCCTGTATTTGGATGTGTACCGTCCGGCACGGATTCCGCGGGGCACCCAGCTCCCAGTGATGGTTTTCTATCATGGTGGCGCCGGAACCCAGGGATCAGGCGTGCTGTACGGCGGCCAGACCCTCGCCGACCGGGGAGACGTCATTGTTGTCAGTACCAACTATCGCCTCGGCGCTTCGGGGACCCTTGCCCTGCCCGCACTCGACGCAGAGAACCCGGACGTGGGCGGGAACTTCGCACTCCTGGACCAGATTGAAGCGCTGAAGTGGGTGCAACAGTCCATCTCCTCCTTCGGCGGTGACGTCAACAATGTGACCATCTTCGGGCAGTCAGCAGGCGGCGGAGCGGTCTGCCGGCTGCTGGCGACACCGCTCACCGAGGGACTCATTGACCGTGCCGTGATTCAGAGTTCGGCCTGCACTGCCGGTGAGATCACCAAGGAAGAGGCTCACGCCAGCGGACAGTCCTATGCGGTTGCAGCAGGGTGTGCCGACGGCCCGAACCAGCTCGACTGTCTCCGAAAGGCCTGGCCCGCCGCCCTGGTCAAGGCGCAGGCAGTGGTCAACCGGACCAGTGCCTACACTGGCACGGCGGTGCTGCCCCAGTCGGCGGGGGCTGCAATCGCTGACGGCAACTGGCACAAGGTTCCCGTGATCGTAGGCAACACCCGATGGGAGCAGAAGCTCCAGAACCAGCAGCTGGCAGACATTACCGAGGCCGAATACGAGGCGATGGTGATGGAGGACTATGGAGACATTGCCGGTCCGCTGGTTTTGGCCGAATATCCGGCAAGCGCGTATGAGGCGCCCTTCTATGCACTGGCGTCCATGCGCACGGATGCTGGAGCCGGTTGTTCGGTGGATAGGAACGCGAAACTGTTCCTCGGACAGGGCGTGCCCGTCTACCGGTATCTCTTTGAGGACCCGGGCAGCCCAACGCTGTTTGGGTTCCAACCCGAGGGAATAGATATGTCCAGCGCCCACAGCGCCGAGTTGGCCTACCTGTTCGACTTCACGTTGGGAGATCGCCCGCTCACCGATCAGGAGCAGGAGTTGGGCCATTCGATGCAGGACTACTGGGCTGCGTTCGCCAAGTCGGGAGCACCCACTGCGCGGGGCGAGCTGAAGTGGCCGGCTTACACCCTGGCAGGCGACCAGGCGATCGTTTTTGCGCCGGAGGTTTATGTCACGACCGGGCTGTACGACCTCCACAACTGCGCGTTCTTCGAGTCGCTGCCGGCAGCATAGTTGCGCAGCCGGGCGGCGGGAGGGTGCGTCAAGGCTCTCCCGCCGCTCTGACTTTCTTTTGGACCCGCCAGGGCCGCATCGCCGTCGTCGGCCGTAAGGGCTTCCGCCCCGCTGGACCCGGCCGAGCTAGTCCCGGTGCGGCCGGGCGATCAGGACCGAGCAATAGGCGTGGGACGCGACCGCGGCGCTTACGGAGCCAAGCAGCAGTCCGGCAAAACCGCCCCGGCCGCGGTTGCCCACCACCAGCATTTCCGCTCCCCGGCTGGCTTCCATCAGCACCCTGGCGGGCTGGCCGGCCACCGCTTCCTGGGTGAGGTCCTCCGGAGCTCCGCTGCCCTCGAACGCCGCGTCCACCGCCTCGGCCAGTGCCCGCTCCGCTTCCACCCGCGGTGAGAACTCCGAGGTGGGAAACGGCATGGCCAGCATGGCCGGGTACTCCCAGACGGTGACCGCCTGGATCCGGCAGCCGAGCAGCTCGGCGAGCCGGGCCGCCATGCGCAGCGCGGCAATGGACTCCTCCGAGCCGTCCATGCCCACCACAATCCGTTTCCGGTGTGCCTCAGCCATGGGGGCTCCTTCCAATGTTTGCGTCCAGATACCCAGCAGTGTGCGCTTTATGAAGCGGTAATGGCCAGAGCACGGCGGCCCGGCCCAAATAGGATGTGGCATATGCCTGCCCTACCCGGATCCGCCCGGACAACCACCGCCATGACCACCGGGCTCCTATTGGTCCTCGCCCTGCTCTCGGCCACCGGCCCGTTTGCCACCGACCTGTACCTGCCCTCCTTCCCGCAGATGGCGGACCAGCTGGGCGCTTCGGCCACAGGGGTGCAGTTCACCCTCACCGCGTTCCTGATCGGCATGGCCGCCGGGCAGCTGGTCTTTGGGCCGTTCTCGGACCGGTACGGCCGGTCCCGTCCGCTGCTGCTCGGCTCGGTGCTGTTTGTGCTCGCCTCAGTGGTCTGCGCCGTGGCCCCGAACCTGCCGGTGCTCATTGCCGGCCGGCTCTTCCAGGGCCTGTTTGCCTCCGCCGGCGTCGTGATTGCCCGTGCCATCGTGGCGGACCTGACCTCCGGGCTGCCGCGGCCCGCACCTTCAGCCTGCTCATGACCATCGGCGGCGTTGCACCGGTGCTTGCCCCCACCGTTGGCGGCATCCTGGCCGGCAGCGTCGGCTGGCGCGGAGTGCTCTGGGTGCTGGCAGGCCTGGCCGCTGCCATGCTGGCCGGGGTGGCCGGCGTCGTGCGGGAAACCCGGCCGGCGGAAAAGCGCAGCAGCGGGCCGATCCTGGGCGGTCTGGCCTCGGTGCTGCGCCGCCGACGGTTTGTAGGTTACGCGGTGCTGTTCGCCTCCACCTTCGGCGTGCTGATGGGCTATATTTCTGCGTCCCCGTTCATTTACCAGAGCCTGATGGGCCTTTCTCCGGCCGGTTACGGGGTGGCCTTCGGCATCAATGCCCTTGGCCTGGTGCTGGCCGGATTCATTTCCGCCCGGCTGGCCCGCACGGTGCCGCCGCGCCGTACTGTCAGCATCGCCGTTCCGGTCCTGCTGGGTGCGTCCGCCGTGCTGCTGCTCTTGGTGCTGCTCGATGTTCCGCCGCTGCTGCTGGCCGTGCCGATCTTCCTGGCCGCCTCTTCGGTGGGCTTCATCATGGGCAACACCACCAGCCTGGCCCTGGCCGAGGCGGGGTTTGCCGCTGGCAGCGGTTCGGCCGTGCTGGGCAGCGGACAGTTCCTGTTCGGTGCGTTGGTCTCCCCGCTGACCGGGATTGCAGGCGAAGACACCGCCCTGCCGCTGGCCCTGGTCATGTGCGGCTCCGGGCTGGTGGCCCTGTTGGCGTTGCTGGCCACCCGCGCGCCGTCGTCGGCTCCCGACTTGAGCCGGAACGGGAACCGGGCATAGGGTGATAAGCATACTTACGTTCGCGTGAGTGACCGCCTTTTACGGCGGCCCGTATCCGGACCGCCCGAATGGACTGACCTACCGAAAGTGGGAACTTCTGTGACAAACGGCAACAAGACGGACCAGTACACCTTCCAGAACCCCGTGGACCGCTACCCGAGCATCGCTCCGCCCGTGCAGGACCAGTCGGAGCCCGGCCTGGACAAGGACATGGCCCCGCATGTGGACCACGGCGAGGACACCTACCGCGGCACCGGGCGGCTCGAGGGCCGCAAGGCACTCATTACCGGCGGCGATTCCGGCATCGGCGCGGCCGTGGCCATCGCCTTCGCCCGCGAGGGTGCCGACGTCGCCATCTCCTACCTCCCCGAAGAGGAGCCCGACGCCGCGCACATCGCCGAGGTGGTGGAGGCAACCGGCCGCAAGCTCGTGAAGCTGCCCGGTGACCTGAAGGACCCCGCGTACTGCAGCCAGCTGGTGGAAGATGCGGTGTCTGCCCTGGGTGGGCTGGACATCCTGGTCAACAACGCCGGCAAGCAGATTGCCGTGGAGAACCTCGAGGATCTCTCCGACGAGCAGCTGGACCACACCTTCAAGACGAACATCTACTCGTTCTTCCGGGTGACCAAGGCAGCACTGAAGCACCTACCGGCCGGTTCCAGCATCATCAACACCACCTCGATCCAGGCCTACCAGCCCTCCGCTGACCTGCTGGATTACGCCAGCACCAAGGCCGCGATTAACAACTTCACCAAGGGCCTGGGCCAGCAGTTGGCACCCAAGGGCATCCGCGTGAACGCCGTGGCTCCGGGTCCGTTCTGGACCCCGCTGCAGCCTTCGGATGGACAGCAGAAGGACGCCCTGCCGACCTTCGGCCAGGACACTCCGCTGGGCCGCGCGGGCCAGCCGACCGAACTGGCTCCGGCCTACGTCTTCCTGGCCTCCCCGGAATCCAGCTACGTGATCGGCGAGACGCTGAACGTCAACGGCGGCACCCCCGCGCCGTAAGCGTTGGTTTCCGCTTAACCACAGGAAGGGCCCCGCAGTTGCGGGGCCCTTCCTGTGTGTTGTGCGCTGGGTATTAGCGGTTAACCGTCTCTTCGGTGCGGAAGTCGGCGCGGTCAATGCGGCGGTGGAACCGCATGCCGGCCAGGCCACCAAGGATGGCGCCGATCAGGGTGACCACCAGGCTCGCGGCCACGGCAAGCCAGGTGCCGGCGCTCACGTTCTCCAGGTTCTCCGGCAGCGGGGCCACGGAGTTCAGCTGGCTGATGCTGCGGATATCGCTGCCGTAGATCAGGCCGAGGATGACGACGACGGCGGCGGCGATCAGCGCCCACAGCCAGACGGCGAGTCCCTGCTTAAGCCCGTTGAAGCGTGCCATCCGGCCGGCCACATAGCCGCCGGCGTAGTAGGAGAGCAGCAGCACCACAAGCATGATGATGGCGCCGATGATGCCCGCGGACTGGTTGGCGGCGGCTGATTCCAGTGCCGCACCCAGATTCGTTTCAGCGGAGAGGCCGATGGCGGCGCCGATAGCCGCGGCCAGTGCCGAAAGCAGCACCACCATGCCGGTGGCGGTCAGCCAGCCGAAGAAGGCCGAGCCGAACTTCATGCCGCCGAAGCGCTCCTTTTCCCGGGCCAGCAGTGCTTCCCGGTTGGGGAGGGCAGCTTCGCGGACCACGCCGTCACGGTCGGCGTCGTCGTGACGGGTGCCGTGGGCGTCGCGTACATCCCGGTCTGCGCGGTCGGTGTGCCGGTTGTGGTCCGTCTCCTCCGGGAGGTCCCGGCTGGCCGTTACCGGGGCAACCCGCGTGCGGGTGTCTTCGGCGTGGCGGGAGTCCGTCGCGGGGACCGCGCGCGTGGCGGTGTCCTCGGTGGCGGGGACCGCGCGCGTACGGGTGTTCTCGTCGGCGGTGTGGCCAGCGGTCGGGTGCTCATTCGAGACGGCCGATGCAACCCGCGAGTCCTCATATCCGTCTGCGGGCTGGGCCGTGTGGCTGCCCGTGTGGCGGCCGGTACCCTCAACCGGAGTGGTTGCAGGTGCGGAGTCCGTGCGGATCACCCTGGTGCCGGTATCTTCGGTGCCGTGTTCCGGGGCAGTGCGGGCGGCGTCATCGGCAGCGGGCCGGTCTGAGCGGTCCCGCATCGGACCGCCGTCACCGGCGCCGCGGCCGGCCGCGGAAGCGTTAGAGGTGTTCCCTGGTTCGGTGCTCATTACTGCATCTCCTGTTTTCCGTCCGGTGATTCGGGCTGAAGATGCCACCATATAAGCATCCTTACTAATTTCTCCACCCGGCGGGCTGGGCAGTTTGCGGAATTTCCGGGCACCGGGCCGCCGAATCGCTCCGTTTTGGGGAAATTCGACCGGTTTGGGAATTCCCTGCCACTTCAAAACGGCAGCAGAATCCCAAACTGGCAGCAGAATCCCAAACCGGACGCCAAACCACTCCCGGGAACCAAAATGCGCAGGTGGCCCGAAACCGGTGGAAGACTGGTGCCATGGATCCCGACCTTCTGATAACCCTCGTCGCAGCCCTGGTGATCGCCGTGGGGCTGACCGGCATTGTGGTGCCCGTGCTTCCCGGCAGCATCCTGATCATCATTGCCCTGCTGGGCTGGGCCTACGGCGTGCAGAGCCCGGCCGGCTGGTGGACCTTCGGGATCGGCGCGGTGCTGCTGGTCGCCGGCATGCTCGCCAGCACGTTCCTCACCGGGAGGCGGCTGAAGGAACGGAAAATCCCCACCCGCTCCATCGTCGCCGGTGTGGTGCTGGGCGTCGTCGGTATGTTCACCATCCCGGCAGTCGGGCTGTTCGTGGGATTCGCCGTCGGCCTGCTGCTGAGCGAGTGGCTGCGCCAGCGGGACCTGCGCACCGCATGGTCCTCCAGCCTGGCCACGCTGAAGGCCATGGGGATCGGCATCCTGGCCGAACTCGCGCTGGCGCTAACCGCCGGCGGTATCTGGGGTGCGGGCGTCTGGGTGCACTTCGCCACCCGCTAGGTCGACGACGACGACGGCCAGCCAGTACCGGTGCCGGCAGCACCCTTCCCGCGCCGCAGCACCCTTCCCAGGCGGCAGCACCCTTCCCGCGCCGCAGCACGGACCAGTAGGCTCTGGACATGAATGAGCCCGGGATCAACCGCCGTCTCCGGGCAGTGGAGGACCTCCTCACCTTGATGGACGGCCTGTTTGTCCAGGACGCAGTGCGGTGGACCGAAACGGCCGGGGGAGCATGGTGGAACTCCTTTTACTCCGACCGGAGCCGTCCTGTCCCGTTCTTCGCGGACAAACCAGATGAAAACCTTGCCGCACTGGTCCGGAACACCCTGCGTGCACCAATCCGAGTCTTGGATCTGGGCTCTGGACCGGGACGCAACGCCCTGTTCCTCGCGGAGCAGGGCTGCACTGTCGACGCCGTGGACCTCTCGTCCACCGCGGTCGAGTGGGGGAAGGAACGGGCCCGGGACCGAAATCTCGACGTCGCTTTCACCTGTGGCGACGCGTT
This sequence comes from Arthrobacter sp. zg-Y40, assembly GCF_020731535.1. NCBI lineage: Bacteria > Bacillati > Actinomycetota > Actinomycetes > Micrococcales > Micrococcaceae > Arthrobacter > Arthrobacter sp. zg-Y40. The sequence goes on along the minus strand of NZ_JAJFZS010000003.1, from coordinate 125,811 downwards.
TACGCTCCCGCCGGAGGCAATCCCCGGACCTTACGGACTGGTCTACGATTCCGGCTGCCTCCACCATCTTCCGCCGCACCGGCGGATCAGCTACCTGCAGCTGCTTGAGCGCACGCTAGCCCCGGGCGGCTACTTCGGCCTGGCCTGTTTCGCCAGCGGGCAGATGGGGTCCGAGCTCCCCGATGACCAGCTGTACCGGGACGGACAGTTCGAGGCGGGCATGGCCTTCAGCCCGGCAGATCTCCGCTGGATTTTCGAGGACTTCGAAGAAATCGCGATTCGGCCCATGATTCCCCAGGGCAAAGACTCGCCCTTGTTTGGAGAACCGTTCCTGCTCACCGCACTTTTCCGCAAGCCCGAGGCCTAGAGGCCCGCTGCCCCCGCCCCGACTACTCCGCCGCGGTCACGAATTCCGCCAGGTTCCGCAGCTGATCCACCCGGCACTCGGGCTTCACGTACATCATGTGCCCGGCCTCGTAGTAGTGGTGGCTGAACCGGGCCCGGGCGGCGTCGTCCATCCGCAGGTGCGCCCACACGTATTCCGCGGCGAAATGCGGGGTCGCGCCGTCGTAATAGCCGTAGTCCACATGCACCCGCAGCGCCGGAATGTGCACCAGCAACCGTTCCAGGGTGCCGGTGACATCCACCGGGACGCCCTCGAAACTCTTGTAGCTCCACGGCCGGACCCGGCCGGTAAGGATTTCGTAGGGCAGGTCATTCTCGTAACCCAGTTCGGCGCGCAGATAGTGGTTGACCGCTGCCGAGTAGGGACCGTTGATTGCCGTCATGCTCGGATCGTCCCAGTTGATCCAGTCCTGCTGGTGCGCCGGCGCCGCGGTGAACCGCCCGTCGATTCGGCCCACCGCCAGATTCTCTTCCCGCAGCAGCTCGGCCGAGAACATGGAGTAGTCCCAGCGCAGGTTGGTGCGGCGGATGAACCCCTCGCTCAGGGTGGTGATTTCCGCGAGCCGGCGGACGACGTCGTCGTACTCCTGCGCGCCCAGCCGGGACCCCTTGTGCAGGGCCAGCACGTAGTCCCCGGACGCGTACTCTTCGGCTTCCCGCACGACGTCGGCCAGCTCCCGGCCCGGATGGCGGCCGTGGTAGTGCGCAATGGCGGCGTACGTGGGCAGGTGCAGCGGATACGGGGTGTCCCGGCCCGGCGCGAAATCCAGGGTCGCCATGTTCAGCACCGTGGAGACCAGGCCCAGGCCGTTGACCGCCAGCCCGTAAGCGTCAAACAGTTTCCCCGCCACGGCGACGGCGCGCAGGGTGCCGTAGGACTCGCCCACCAGGTACTTGGGGCTCAGCCAGCGGTTGTTGCGGGTGGTCCATAGCCGGATCACCTCCGCCACCAGGTCCCGGTCCTCTTCGAAGCCGTGGAACTCGCCGGCGTCGTTGCCGTCCACTACGCGGGAGAAGCCGGTGTTCACCGGGTCGATCATCACGAGGTCCGCGTGCTCGAGCAGGGTGTCCGGGTTGTCCACCAGGCCGAACGGCGGCGGAGCCAGCGCACCGGCGTCGCCGGAAACCACCATCCGCGGACCGAGCAGGCCCATGTGCAGCCAGACCGAGGCGGACCCGGGCCCGCCGTTGAACGCGAACACCACCGGACGGCGGTTGGGGCCGGTCTCGGGAGCATCCGCAGTGTAGGCGACCATGAAAATTTCCGCCTTGGGCCGGAAGCCGTCCGACTTGCCGTCCTTGACCTCTTCCTTGCGGAACACCAGCCGGCCGGCGGTGGTGGTGTATTCCCGGCCTGAGGGCAGCGTGTGGCGGCGGACGGCGAAGTCGTCGCTCACGTCCACCCGGGCCCCGGCCGCGGCGGTGCCGGATGCGGAGGAGGCGCCGGGTGCGGAGGAGGCGCCGTCGCCGGAGATGCCGGAAGCCGGCGGGGCAGGGGTTTCGGGATGTTCCGGGGAGACCATGGCAAGCACACTACCTGCCCGGAACCGGTTAACCCGGGATCTCACGGACGGTTTCACTTTTCGGGGCGGGCAGCGTCCGCTTTGCTCTTCCATGCCTCCGGCCATCGGTCTACGTTGGGACCACCGTGACCGGCCGCGGCTCCCGACATGCGGGTTCTGTCTCGCGCGGCGGTCCCCAAGGTGCGGAGGAATTGCATGTTTTTCCATAAACAGGAACTCCAGTTCAAGTCCACCCCGGACAAGCCAGACGCCGTTTATGCCCGGAAGCTACAGGAGGTCCTGGGCGGCCAGTACGGTGAAATCACTGTGGCCATGCAGTACGGCTTCCAGTCGTGGAACTCCCATATACCGGGCAAATACCGGGATCTGCTCTACGGCATCGCCGCAGAGGAAATGGGCCACGTCGAAATGCTTGCCATCATGATTGCCCAGCTGCTGGAAAAGGCTCCGCTGGGAATTACCAATGACGCCGTCCAATCCGATCCGACGGTAGCGGCAGTGATGGGCGGCATGGACGTGCAGCACGCGATTGTTGCCGGTGCGGGTGCCCGCCCGGTGGACAGCAACGGCAACCCGTGGACGGGCGGTTACATCACGGCCAGCGGCAACATGCTGGCGGACTTCACCTCCAACGCCAACATCGAGATGCAGGGCCGCCTCGCCGTGGCTCGGCTCTATCACATGACCGATGACCATGGGATCCGGGACCTGCTGTCCTTCCTCCTGGCGCGGGACACAATGCACCAGAACCAGTGGACCACCGCGGCCCTGGAACTTCAGGCGGAGAACATGGAACAGCTTCCGGTCCCCAGCAATTTCCCGCTGAGCAAGGAATACCGGGAGGTGTCCTACCAGTACCTGAACTTCTCCGACGGCCAGCATGCGTCCGAGGGCTCCTGGGCGAAGGGCCCCACCCCCGACGGGCACGGTGAGTTCAGCTACCACGACGGACCCACGACATCGGCCCCCATGCCGCCGCCCACCCACCCCGATGTTCGGTTCTACGGCACCACGGAGGTGCCCAACACCGTGGAGAAGGCAGCGGGCAGCGCGCAGGACAAGCTCAAGAAGGAGTAGCGGCCCCGGGGGCGGCATGACCGGCAGAACCGGGCGCGGCAGCACGGCGCCCGGTCCTGCCGTGCCCGGACACGCCCGGTCTTGCCGTGCCCGGGCAAGCCGGACAACCTGCCCACTGGCTGTTTCCCGCCGCGGCGGGCCCCTCGGTAGGCTGGGAAACAAAGCACCCTGACTATCGAGGACGTCCTTTGATTCCGAAACTGCCCTCACCGGACAGCTCCCTGGCCTTCCTGCGCGAGGGCTACACGTTCATTTCTTCCCGCTGCGACCGCCTGGGCACCGACCTGTTCCGGACCCGGATTGCCGGCCGCCCCGTGTACTGCATGCGCGGTGCCGAAGCGGCGCAGATCTTTTACGACGGCGACCGGTTCAGCCGCAAGGGCGCCCTGCCGCCCACTGTGGTGCACCTGCTCCAGGACAAGGGCAGCGTCCAGACGCTCGACGGCGCCGCGCATCATCACCGCAAGGCTATGTTCACGGCCATGATGGCACCCGAGTCCATTGCCCGGATCGGCTCCATCTTTGAGGACGTGTGGTGCCGCCGCACCGCCGGCTGGTCCGGGAAACCCGTGGTGCTGCACGAGGAAGCCCGCTGGATGCTTACCGCCGCCGCGTGCGAATGGGCCGGCATCCCGCAGCCCGACGCCGTGGTGGACCGGCGGGCCGCCGAGTTCGGCCTGATGGTGGACCAGGCCGGGTCCTTCGGCCCGGCCAACTGGTGGGCGCAGCTGCGCCGCCGCAGTACCGAGAGATGGGCGCAGGGAATCGTCAGCGCCATCCGCTCCGGTTCGCTGGAGGTGTCGCCGACGTCGGCCGCCGGCTTGGTAGCCGGGCACCGGGACCCGGAGGGGCAGCTGCTGCCGGTGGACATTGCCGCGGTGGAACTGCTCAACGTGCTGCGCCCGATTGTGGCCGTGGCCCGCTTCATCACCTTCGCCGGCACGGCGCTGGTGGAACACCCGCAGTGGCGGCAGCAGTTCGCCGGCGGCAGCGACGACGACCGAGCCGACCTGGAACCGTTTGCGCAGGAGGTCCGGCGCTTTTATCCGTTCTTCCCGGCCATCGCCGGCACTGTGCTGAAGGACTTTTCCTGGAACGGCCACGACTTCCGGCCAGGTTCCTGGGTGATGCTGGATATCTACGGCACCAACCACGATTCCCGGCTGTGGCCGGATCCGGAGGCTTTCCGCCCCGAACGGTTCCGCACCTGGGATGACAACCCCTACCGGCTGGTGCCGCAGGGTGCCGGGCAGGTGTCCACGGCCCACCGCTGCCCGGGGGAGGGGCTGACCCTGGAACTGGTGAAAACCGCCGTGCGGCTGTTGGCCGAAGGCGGGTACGGGGTTCCGGCGCAGGACCTGAGCATCTCGCTGTCCCAGCTGCCCTCAATCCCGCGGTCCGGGCTGCTGCTCACCGCGGCCGGGCCCGCCGGCAGGGGTACGGTCTAGCCGGCCGCGGGCCCGGGCCCGGGTACGGGGTCGGCCGCCGGCCCGGTGCCGGTCCCGGTTGCAGAATGGCTGCTGTTCTTCCCGAAGTAATGCGCCAGGAAGAAACCCATCGCCACGGCTCCGGCGGTCACGGCCGCGCGGTTCCGCTGGTCCAGTCCGCCCCGGCCCAGCAGCGCGGCGCCGCCCACGGCGTTGACGGCACTCCAGGCGGCGTTGGTTACCGGACCGGAGAGGCCTACGCCGGGCGGCGAGGCAAACGGTGATGGAAACTGCCGGCCCTGCACGGCGCTGACGCCGTGCGGTACAGCGTTGGCCAAGAGCACCCCGGCGAAGAACTTGGAAACCATAGTCATGGGGCGAGCGTACCCCGGAGGTTCTGCCGCCGGTTTACGTTTCTGCTGCGGGTTTGAACCGGCAGCAGAAACCGAAACCGGCAGCAGAAGCGGAATGCTAGGCGACAGTGTTCTCTGCGGGACTCTTCGCGCTGCGGGCCCCGGCAGAGGTGAGGTGCGGAGCCGGCTTGGCGTAGAACAGCGACGCCAGCAGCGCCACGACAATCACGGCTGCCGGGAGGTACAGGGACTGGCCCATGGCCTCGGAATAGCCGGCCTTCAGCGCCTCCGGGAACGCGCCTGCGGCAGGTGCAGTGCCGCCGTCGGCCGCCCCGCCGCCCAGGTGCGCGGTCAGGCGGGACTGCATGATCGCAGCAATGGCGCTGCTGCCGATCACCGCACCGAACTGGCGCGTGGTGTTGTAGACGCCGGACCCGGCACCGGCGACGTTGGCCGCCAGGTTGCGGGTGGCGGTCAGCGATACGGAGGGCCAGATGCAGGCGTTCGCCAGGCCCATCAGCAGCATCGGCAGGACCAGCTGCCAGTAGGGGACATCCGGGCTGAGCAGTGCGCCGAGCCAGATCAGCGACGCCGCCATGGCCGCGAAGCCGAACACGGCGATGAACTTGGGATTGCCGCGCTGCACGGTTTTGCCCGCGAGCGGGGCCAGCACACCGGACAGCACCGCCATCGGGGCGAGCAGCAGGGCTGCCTGCGTGGGGCTGAGGCCGCGCACGTTCTGCGCAAAGAGGATCAGCGGCAGGGAGAACGCCGTCACGGCGAAGCCCATACCGGTGATGGAGATGTTGGCCAGGGAGAAGTTGCGGTCCCGGAAGAGCTTCAGGGGCAGCAGCGGCTCGGCCCGGTTCAGGCGCTGCCAGAGGACAAACAGGGCCAGCAGCACAATGCCGGCAATGATCAGCGACCAGACCGAAATGGGACCGGCAATGGTGCCCCAGTTGTAGCTTTCGCCTTCCTGGATGCCGAAGACCAGGGCGAACATGCCCGCGGCGCTGAGCAGGACACCCAGGTAGTCGAAGCGGTGCACTGAGGTGGAGAGTTTCGGTACCAGCCGGTAGGCGAGGATGAAGCCCACAATGCCCACGGGGACGTTGATGAAGAAGATCCATTCCCAGCCCAGGCCGTCCACCAGGACGCCGCCGAGGATTGGCCCGACCAGGGTCGCGACGCCGGCCGTGGCGCCCCACAGGCCCAGGGCGGTGCCGCGCTTTTCCGGCGGGAAGATCCGGGTGATCACGGACATGGTCTGCGGCGTCATCAGTGCGGCGCCGAAGCCCTGGAAGACACGGGCCAGGATGAGTCCGTCAACGCTGCCCGCAAAACCGCACCAGAGGCTGGAGAGGGTGAAGACCACCAGGCCGATCAGGTAGACGCGGCGCGGGCCGAAGCGGTCGCCGAGCCGGCCGGTGATCAGCAGCGGCACGGCGTAGGCCAGCAGGTAGGCACTGATCACCCAGATGACCTTGTCCAGGCCGGCGCCCAGGTCCTCCATGATGGCCGGGGTGGCGATGTTAACGATCGTGGAGTCCACCAGGATCATGAAGAATCCGATGACCAGGGACCACAGGGCAGGCCAGGGCCTGACGGTGTCCGGGGAGAGGTTTTTCAAGGTGCGTCGCTGCCGTTCGGAATAGTGGTGTCGGAAAAGGCCGAAGTCCATTCTTGCCCTGCGTGCCCTAGAGGCAAACCCGTGACGGTGCCCGCATATTCCGGCCTCCGGTAATCCGTGCAATCACCAGGCGTTGAAGACCGTGCCGTTGCGCGGCAGCCACGGCCCGGGACCGCCGTCGGGATGCCGGAAGGCCAGCGGCAGGCCGCGGCAGGCGGACCAGTCCGTTGAGTCCGTGACCTGGAGGTGGACATGCGGTTCGGTGCTGTTGCCGGAGTTCCCGCATCCACCGATCCGTGCACCTTCGGCGACCAAGGCGCCCGGCACGGCGGCAATCGATCCCCGGCGCAGATGGGCCAGCAGCACGTACGGGCCGTCGGGGGCGAGGGCGATGACCACGTGGTTGCCGGCAATGGCATTCGGTCCCTGCCGCACCCGGCCCGCCTGCGTCAGGGCGTAGGCGAGCAGCGCGGGCTGCGAGCGGCGCGCTTCGTGGTCGGGCTCGCCGTCGTGCACGGAGGCCACGGTGCCCGACGACGGCGCCAGCACCGGTGTGCCGAACCCGCGGAAATCTTCCGGCGCCTCGGTGGCGAACAGTGCCCGCCAGCCCGGCGGACCGGACCGGCCATGCCCGTCCACGGCCACGAAATCTATGGCGTAGGTAGTTCCGAACAGGTCCGTGCCGTGGCTGGGGACGCGGTTCGCCGGGCTGTTCTGCGTGAGCCAGCGGCCGGTGAACGGCAGGCCCAGGACAGTGGGTGCCGGTTCCGCCGGCGGCGGTGGCGGCAGGGCGGTGGACATGAGGACCTTCCGTGACTCGCCCGGGTCCTGCAGGGCTCTGCCGGTTGCATCCGGGCTGGGCTTAGGATGCGTGCAACCGGATTCCTGCAGCAAGGGTCTCAAATCGGGGTCCGTCGCACCACACTGTCCGTCTCGAACAATGGAGTTTCAGATGAGCGTCAACGCCGCCTCCGCCGCGCCTTCCGCCGGCCGGATGAGCCGGGAGGAACGCAAAGTCCTCGCCGGAACGCTGGTTGGCACCACCATCGAGTGGTACGACTTCTTTATTTACGCCCAGGCCGCGGGTCTGGTGCTGGCAACGCTGTACTTCGGTCCCATCAATGACGGCCCGCTGGGCCAGGTGGTCTCCTTCGCCACCATCGGCATCAGCTTCCTGTTCCGTCCGCTGGGAGCCATTGTCGCAGGGCACCTGGGGGACCGGATCGGCCGGAAAAAGATGCTCGTGTTCACTTTGATCATGATGGGCGCCTCCACCGCCCTGATCGGGGTGGTGCCCACCTACGCGCAGATCGGTATCGCCGGCCCGATCCTGCTGATCCTGCTGCGCATCCTGCAGGGCTTCTCCGCCGGCGGGGAATGGGGCGGAGCTGCCCTGCTGTCCGTGGAGCACGCCCCGGTGGCCAAGCGCGGGCTCTTCGGTGCGTATCCGCAGATTGGCGTACCCATCGGCATGATCCTGGCAACCTTCGTGATGTACGTGCTGAGCACGAGCCTCACCGAGGACCAGTTCGAAAGCTGGGGCTGGCGTATTCCGTTCCTGCTTTCCGTGGTGCTGATTGCCGTGGGCTACGTCATCCGCCGTTCCGTGTCCGAAAGCCCAATCTTCAAGGAAATCCAGGAGCGGAAGAAGGAGTCCTCCGCCCCGCTGCGGCAGCTGTTCCGGCACAACAGCCGGGAAGTCATCCTCAGCGCCCTGATCTTCGTGGCGAACAACGCGGCCGGCTACCTGGTCATCGCGTTCTTCGCCTCCTATGCCAGCGGCAAGCCCAATCCCGACGGCGGCGGGCTTGGCATGGACCGCCCCTCGGTGCTGTTGGCCACCACCCTGGGCTCTTTCGGCTGGCTGATCTTCACCCTGTACGGAGGCATCCTCTCGGACCGGATTGGACGGATACGCACCTTCCAGCTTGGCTACGTCTGGGTGTTCCTGTGGTCGGTGCCGATGTTCCTGCTGATCGACACCACCAACATTGTCCTGTTTGCGGTCGCGATCTTTGTGCTGACCATCGGCCTGGGCCTGTCCTACGGGCCGCAGTCCGCCCTGTATGCGGAGATGTTCCCGGCCCGGGTGCGCTACTCGGGGGTGTCCATCGGATACGCCCTCGGCGCCATCCTGGGCGGTGCCTTCGCGCCCACCATTGCCCAGGCACTGCTGAACGGGACGGGCTGGTCCCCGGCCATCGGCCTCTACATCATGGTGCTGTGCGTCATTTCCTTCGCGGCAGTTTCGATGGTGAAGGAAACCCGGGGCACGGACCTGCATGTGGAGACCGCGGCCAAGCGGCGTCCGCGCTAGGACCCGGGCTTCGGGCGCTCCAGGACGCCTATTTCGGTGCCCGCCTGGTCATAAATCCGCAGGGTGTCGCCGTCCACGTCGGCGGCGGCACCGCCGGAAAGCCAGGTGTCGATGCCGTGGCAGAGCATCATGGTGGAGGCCATGTCCTGCATGGTGACCCGGTTGCCTTTGACGCTCCAGTGGCCCATCAGCCGGTTGCAGCCGTCGGTTCCGCTGACCCGCCCGTTGGGATCGAAGTCCAGCGACGGTGCTTCGGTGTTGGCCGTGTCGCCCCAGGCCCCGGTGACGTCGGCATCCGGGGTGGCACCGCCGTCGTCCGGGGAAGTACTGCCTGCGACGTCCCCGCACGCCGCGAGCGGCAGCAGCGCGGGCAGCAGCAGGACGGACAAGAGGGCCGGAACCGGCAGGCGGCGCGTCACAGCCACTTGTTCCGTTTGAAGGTCAGGTACAGGACGATGCCGGTGACCAGCATCCCCAGCAGTGCCAGCGGGTAGCCGAACTGCCAGGACAGCTCGGGCATGTTGTCGAAGTTCATCCCGTACACGGTGCCCACCAGGGTGGGAGCGAACAGGATGGCGGCCCAGGAGGAAATCCGCTTGACCTGTTCGTTCTGCTCAATGCTGGTTTCGGCCAGCCGGTTCGAGGCCAGCGTGGAGGACAGGGTCAGCGCGTTTTCCAGGATGGCGCGGTACGCGTTGGCCCGGTCGATCAGGCGCAGCACATGGTCCAGGACGTCGCCGAGGTTGTCCCGCAGTTCGGGCGGAACCCCGTACTGGTCTGCGGCATGCCGCAGTTCGCCCACCACGGTCTGCAGCGGGGAGATGGCGCGCTGGAACTGGATGACCTCACGGGACAGTTCGTAGATGCGGCGGGATACTTCGGCGTCGCCGCTGAACAGCTGGTCTTCGATCTCGTCAATGTCGTTTTCCAGCCCTGCAGCGACCGGCGCGTATTCGTCCACCACCTGGTCCAGCACTGCGTACAGCACGGCCTGCGGCCCCAGGGCCAGCAGATCCGGTTCCTGCTCCACCCGTTTGCGTACCCGGGCCAGGTCCGGGGACTCGGCGTGCCGCACGGTGACCACGAAGTTCGGGCCCACAAACAGGTGCAGCTCACCGAATTCCACCCGTTCGACGTCGTCCAGGTAGCGGGCGGGGCGCAGCACCACAAACAGCTGGTCGTTGTACTGCTCCAGCTTCGAACGCTGGTGTCCGGCGAGGGCGTCTTCGACAATGAGCAGGTTCAGGCCGAATTCCTCGGCGACGGCCAGCAGCTCCACCTCGTCCGGGCGGTACAGGCCGATCCAGGCCATGCCGTCGGAGGTTCGGGTCAGCTCGAAGGTCTCATCCAGGTTGTCCGGGTCGTGGACACGCTTGCCGTCCACGTACACCGCGTTGTCGATCAGCGTCATGGACATACCCCTAGCGTCGAATCCTTGATTACCGTCAGCGGAGCGGCACTGCCGGCCGGACCACTGACCATTATCCCCGTTCCCGGCTCCGCCGGGATCAGAACCGCCAGATGAGCGGCACATACAGCACCGCGGCGGCGAGGAAGACGAAGGAGAGCGGCAGCCCAAGGCGCCAGTAGTCGCCGAAACGGTAGCCGCCCGGCTGCATCACCATGAGGTTGGCAGGGGTTGCGATGGGAGTGAGGAAGGCTGCTGCCCCGACCACGCTGAGCCCCATCATGAACGGGAGCACGCTGACCTCGAGCGTTTGGGCGAAAGTCACTGCTACGGGTCCCATCACGAGCACGGTGGCCACGTTGGAGATGAACTGGCTGAGGATGAGCGCGAGAACGCAGATCACCAGGAGGGCGAGGTGCGGGGACATGCTGCCGGTCGAATTCAGCACCAGCGAAGCGATCGCATCTGCGGCCCCCGAGGACACAAACGCGGAGGACAGCGGGATGAGCGCCCCGATCAGGACCACCGTGTTCCACGAAATAGCCCGGAACCCCTGGGGTACGGTCACCACTCCAAGGAGCACCAGGGCGGCCGCGGCGAGGAGCCCCACGATCACCGGCGGGAGGAGCCCGGTGGCCAGCAGCGCGATCGTGGCGGCCAGCACCGCGAGGCAGCGGCGCCATCCGCGGCCCAGCGGCACTCCCCGCTGGAGGGTATGCGGAGGTTCGACGGCGATGACATCGGAGGACTGGACGTATCGGTTCAGGGCATCCCAGGGGCCGTGGACCAGCACCGAGTCTCCGGCCCGCAGCGTCAGCGTGCCGGGAGGCGCGGGGGCGTCGGGGCGCACCGCGGTGGTTCCGCCGCGGTGCAGGGCGACGATCACCAGGTCCTCGTCGCGCGTGGTCATGCCGGGACTGACGATGCGCCCGATCAGCGTTGAACGGGGCGCGATGAGAACCTCCACCACGCCCAGCCGTCCCGTGAACAGCCGCTCCGTGTCAAGGTCGGCTGTGTACATCTCCCGCCAGGACCGCACCCGCTCCCGCGGGTCGGAGCCCGCCTTTGCCAGCTGCTCGGGTGCACGCTTCGGCAGGAGCCTTCGCCCCAGCAGTACAACGAGGAGGGTCGTAACGGCGACGAGGGGAAGCCCCACCAGTGCGAACTCGAAGTACCCGAACTCGCGTCCTCCGGAGCTGGCGGAGAGCTCGGAGACGATGATGTTTACCGGCGTTCCCGTAAGGGTCAGCAGCGATCCCGCACTGGCAGCGAAGGCCAGCGGGATGAGCATGTGCGAGGGAATGACCCCGGCCCGCGCCGTTGCAACGACGACCACGGGCAGGAGCGCCGCGACGGCACCGTTAATGCTGATGACCGCGGAGAGGAGCGCGGCGGCAGCCATGATCGTGACGAGCAGGCCGGTGCGGCTCAGCGACGAGCGAAGTTCCAGCTGCTGCCCAACCCAGGCGGTGATCCCCGTGGCGTCCAGGGCCTCGCTGAGCACAAACAGCGAGGCGATGAACAGGGTGATCGGGTCGCTGAAACCCTGCAGGGATTCGTTGAGGGGAAGCACTCCGGTGGCCCACAGTGCCACCGGAACGAAGAGCGCGACGACCACGAGGGGCAGCCGGTTGGTCATGAAGCCCGCTACCGCCAGGGCCAGGACCACAAAGGTGGCGAGCATTGGCGGGATCATGCGGCCGGGCTTTCGGTTGTATCCACGTCTCACCCCTGTGTGTGGTCCCCGACGGTTCGTGCACGCGGTGTTCCCCCGCTTCAATAGCCTGCCCCCGGAACCTTTGCAATGCCATAGCGGCGCCTGCTGAGCCGGCTTAGGCGGATCAGCCGGCCCGGGGGACCGGCTTCGGCCGCGCTGCCGCGACGCTGTCCGCCGCGGAGGGCGTTTCGCGGGCGGTACCCGGAAGTTGCCGGCCGCCGTGCAGGGCGCGCAGGGCGTTGAGGATGGCGGCCAGGTCCACCAGCTCCTGGGTCAATGCCCCGGCTACCGCCGGGATGAACCCGAAGGCGGCGGTCAGCATCAGTGCCAGGCTGAGCGCGATCCCCAGCCAGATGCTGCCCAAAGCCACCCGCATGGTCCGGCGGCCAATCTGAACCGCGTCGGCCACCTTTGAAATGTCATCCGCCACCAGCACGACGTCGGCGGACTCGCTCGCGGCGGTGGATCCGCGCGCTCCCATGGCAATGCCGACGTCGGCCACCGCCAGTACCGGAGCGTCATTGACGCCGTCGCCCACCATGATCACCGGCCGCGGCGCGAGCGTCCGCACGGCGTCAACCTTGCCGGCGGGCAGCAGGCCCGCCCGCGCATCGGTTATGCCGAGCCCCGCGGCTACGGCCTCCGCGGTCGCCGCACTGTCACCGGTGAGCATGACCGTGCGGCCGATGCCCAGTTCCGCCAGCCGGTGCAGGGTCGCGGCGGCGTTGTCCCGCACGGCATCGCTCATGATCAGGGTGCCGGCAAAGTGTCCGTCCACGCCGATGTAAACCACCATCTGGCCCGGCTGCAGGTCTGCCGGCCGGGTATCCGGGGCGGTTTCGGCCACGAAACGTTCCTTGCCCACCCGGACAGAATGCCCGTCCAGCACGGCCTCCACACCGTTCGTGGCCGTTTCCCGCGCGTCCGCGGCGGAGTGTGGTTCCAGTCCGCGGGCGGCAGCGGCCTGCTGCACGGCGGCAGCCAGCACATGGGAGGAATACTGTTCGGCGGAAGCGGCCAGGCCCAGCACGTCCTCGGCGCTGAAGCCGGGCTGCGGGCGGACCTCCACCAGTTCGGGATGCCCGTGGGTGAGTGTTCCGGTCTTGTCGAACGCCGCGGTGCCGGCCTTGGCGAGCTGTTCCAGTACGGATCCGCCCTTGACGATGATCCCGGTGCGGGCCGAACGGCTCATACCGCCCAGGAACGCGACCGGGGCTGCAATCAGCAGCGGGCACGGGGTTGCCAGGACCAGCACTTCCGCGAAACGCACCGGATCCCCGCTCAGTGCCCAGGCCAGGGCGGCGATCAGCAGCGACACCACGGTGAAGGGCACCGCAAACCGGTCGGCCAGGCGGACCACCGGCGCCTTCGACTCGGCGGCCTCCGCCACCAGGGCCACGATGCGCTGGTACTGGCTGTCCGCCGTCGTCGCCGTGGCCTGCAGCAGCACGGCGCGGGCACCGTTGACGGAACCGCTCATCACCGGATCCCCGGCGTGCCTGCCCACGGGAAGGGATTCGCCGGTGAGTGAGGATTCGTCGAAGTCCGCTGCAGAAGAGACCAGAATGCCGTCCACGGGAACCACTTCGGCGGGCCGGATTAGCAGCAAGTCGCCCGGCCCCACGTCGGTGGCCGGGACATCCACGGCACCGCGCTGGGTGTTTCCGCCCGGAAACCGGTGCGCCTGTTGGGGTGCCCGGGTGAGCAGGGCGTCCAGCTCCCGGCGGGCCCGGCCAGCGGCGTAGTCCTCCAGCGCCTCACCGCCGGTGAGCATCAGCACGATGATCAGCGCGGCCAGGTACTCGCCGACGACGACGGTGCTCAGGATCGCGATTACGGCCAGGATGTCCAACCCGTAGCGTCCGGCGCGGATGTCCCGGATCATGCCCGCTCCGGTTTTTGCCGCTACTGCGCAGGCATAAACGCCGCCGGTCCAGTCCGCGGCGGTGCCCGCGCCGGCCGCCTGCAGTACGAGGAACGCCACCCCCACCAGCACGGTGGCGACCACCAGCGGATAACGCCGGATCAGGGTGCGGCTTCGGTTCATGCGAACAGTGACCATGCCTCTGTTGTAAGCCCGCCGGCACCGCGGTTTCCAGCAAGAGAAAGCTAACCTAACCTCCGCGGAGCGGCCGTTGTGTTCGTTGCGTCCGGAGCGGGCCGGGGCGGGCCGTTGCCGCGGAAGCGGGTGGGGCCGGGGCGGGCCGGGGCGTGCCGCCGGGGCTCCGGAGCGGGCCGGGGCGCTAGGCGCCGCGGCGCCGGCTGAGCAGCCCGGACATCAGCAGCAGCAGGCCGATTGCCAGCGGCCAGAGCAGGTACATGCTCAGCAGGGCGCCGAATGCGGCGATGACCAGGCAGGTGACCATGCTCGCGCAGACCAGGATCATGCCCAGCGTGATCCGGATCAGGCCGCGGTGCGGGGACGGAATGGGCGGAAGCCATGCGGGCCGCTCGTCAGTCCAGCTCATCCGGCAATTTTAGGACCGACGGAGTGCCGGCGCACCGGGTAGGCCGGCTTTTTCTGCTGTCGCACACGACCCCCGGCTCTTCCCGGCGGCGGGGTGGCGTGAAAGGATGGCCGCACCCTGCCGCCGACCTTCGGGAGCCTGCCACCATGGACCAAAGTGATCTGCTGATTGACGCCTTCGGCCGGCTGCCCGGCACCGTCCGGCGCACGGTGAAGGACCTGGACGCGAAGGCCCTGAACCACCGCCCCTACCCGGAGGGAAACTCCATTTCCTGGCTGATTTGGCATCTGGCCCGGGTGGAGGACGCCCAAGTGGCCGATGCCGCCGGGCAGGAACAGGCCTGGACGGCGGACGGCTGGGCGAAACGCGTGGGGCTGCCGTTATCGGTGGAAGACACCGGCTACGGACACACTTCCGAGCAGGTGGCACAGGTGCAGGTATCCTCGGCCGAGGTTTTGCTGGGCTACTACGACGACGTGCATTCCCGCACTGCCGCGTTTGTTTCCGGACTGTCCGCGGCGGACCTGGACCAGGTGGTGGACCGGGCCTGGGATCCGCCGGTCACCCTGGGCGTGCGGCTGGTGAGCATCCTGGCGGACTGCCTGGAGCATGCCGGCCAAGCCGCGTATCTGCGCGGCCTGGTGCTCGCGGAAGGTTCCTAGGGCCCTGTCGGAGGACCAACTCAGCCCATCGAGGTCAGCAGTTCCTCGCAGGCGTTGACGCAACGGCGGCATGCCTCCGCGCAGATCCGGCAGTGTTCATGCATGGACGCGTGCTGCATGCATTCCTCGCCGCAGGCCGCGCAGGCGGCCATGCAGGCGCGCAGCAGGGTTGCCGTTGCGGGGCCGGACGCTGCGGTACGGGACAGTACCGCCGAGGTAACCGCGCAGATCTCCGCGCAGTCCAGGTCAATGCGGATACACGCCACCAGGTCACCGAGCATGTCCTCGCCCAGACACGCGTCTGCGCAGGCGCTGCAGACCTGGGCGCACTCCGCGCAGGCCTGCAGACATTCGGCGAGTTTACGGGGGTCCGAAGTGCGGGGTCCGCCGGGATGGTTCTTGAGCATTTCGGTGATCAGGGCCATGGGATTCTCCTTCGTTCCGCAGTGCGTTGGCAGGTCCCGGCCGCCGGTGCGGATGGACCCATTGCCCCACGGTAACGACGCCGGCAGGACATCCCAAGGGTGCCGCTCGTTTGGCCGCTGCGCGACGGCGTGATTAGAATCGGTGTAGCCTAGCGGGGTCGGTTGATCGGCAGAGTTGATCAGGAAAAATGTTGGTCGTTCCGACGCCGTACGGTGCAGTTTGGGGCCTTAGCTCAGTTGGTAGAGCGTTTCGTTCGCAATGAAAAGGTCAGGGGTTCGATTCCCCTAGGCTCCACAGATTCGAAGGGGTCTGTTTCCCGGTTTACCGGGAAGCGGGCCCCTTTTCTGCGCCCCGGGGCCAGGGGTTGCGGGATCGGGATTACGGGTTCGGGGTGGGACGGAGGCAGTGGGGTCCGCCCCGGAAACGAAAAAGCACAATTTACCGATTCTGGGCCAAAAATCGGTAAATTTTGCCCTTTCGTTCGTATGCCAGCCCGCCCGCGAGCGGAACTTCCCACGCAGTGTTAACGGTGGGGCCGGTGTTTCCCCATAGGTCACAGCAGCCCCACTCGGTGGGATCCTCCGCGGGGGGCCTCCTGACACCGGTTGCCGTGGTCCTTATAGTCGTGAGCGGGAAAGTCGTGAGCGGGATGCACGCGGCAGGGGGGACGGGGATACCTCGTGCAGTGCCGGCGGCCCTGGCGGCCAGCGTTGGGCGGGCAACCGGGCAACCGGGCAACCGGGCAACCTGGTAATCCTGGCAACCTGGCAACCCCGGCAACCGGGCAATCCGGGCAACCCCGGCAACCTGGCAACCGGACAGCCCCAGCAGCAGCCGGTGGTCAGTGTTTGCCGAAAACGGTCAGTATTCGCGGAAGGTGCGTTCCATGAGGATCCTCGTAACCGGTTCAGCCGACGGTCTCGGGCGCGCTGCCGCCGATGCGCTGCTCTCCCAGGGGCACGACGTCGTAGTGCATGCACGCAACCGGGACCGTGCAGCCAGCCTGGCGCCCCTTGTCAGCCGCGGGGCGGAGATTGTGGTGGGAGATTTCGCCGACCGCGACGCCGTCCGGGAGGTTGCTGCTGAATTGAACAGCGGGGCGCCGCTGGACTCGGTGATCCATAACGCCGGAGTCTGGAGGGGCCCGGCCGTGCTGCCGGTGAACACGGTCGCGCCGTATCTCCTTACCGCGCTGCTGGAAGGCCCGCAGCGGCACGTGTACCTGAGCAGCGGTTCCCACTTCGCCGGACAGCCGTCCTTGGCCGGCGCGGACTGGTCCGGCGGCAGGCCCGGGTCCTACGCGGACAGCAAGCTGTTTGTGACCGCTTTCTCGGCTGCGCTCGCACGCCTGCGGCCGGAGGTGCTGAGCAACGCGGTGGACCCCGGCTGGGTGCCGACGCGGATGGGCGGCCCCGGTGCTCAGGATGATTTGGAGCTGGGCCATCAAACCCAGGAATGGCTGGCCGCCAGCGACCAACCTGAAGCCCTCACGAGTGGCGGCTACTGGTATCACCGGCAGCGGCAACAGCCCCACGCTGCAGTCCATGACGAAGCGTTCCAGGATGAGCTCCTGTCCGCCTTGGCTCGGGAAACCGGCACTTCGCTGCAGTCCTAGCCGGGTCAGTACAACTAGGCCTCTTCCAAAGCCTCTATGCAGGCACCCAGTGCCTGTGCCAGTGCCTTGGCCTGCCCATCGCTGAGCCCGGAGACGATCCGCCGGTCCACGGTATCCACCACTGCTTCGGCACGTGCCAAGAGATCCGTGCCTTCGGGGGTCAGTACAGCGGGCAGTGATCTGCCGGATTCCGGCCGTGCCGGCCGCTCGGTGCGCCTGTGATTCAGGAGCCCTTCGAGGGTCCCTCCGGCACCACCTTCACTTTCTGCGACCCGGAAGGCTATGCGATCACCGTGCACGACAAGGCTTAGGGCCGGGCGGAGCACGAGATCCTGGCCGCTGGCGACCCGCCGGGTGGTGGACACAACAGGGCAACCGGTTTTCGCTCCCGGTGTCCGGTGCCTAGGCTGGAACCATGAAGGTTACTGGCATCATGCGCCCCATCGAAACCCGGGAACTGGAAGCGGAGGGCGAGAATTTTCTTGACGCCCGGGAAGCCCTGCAAAAGCAGGTCCCGGAAGGCTGGCAATTGATTATGGTTACCACCCACCCGTAAAAGGTTATTAGGCAGTACCGGACGTCCCTAATACTATCTTTTGAGTGATACCCAAGGTTCTGCTAACCCCCGGAATCCGCGGATTTCCGGGGATTAGCCCGTGTTTGGTGAATAGTCAATAACTGACCTGGAAATCACCTCCCAAAACGTTCGTTTTATTCGGTGACACAGCCCCGCCGGCATGTCATGATTTGGCCATGCCGACCCGCGAAGAAATCGATGCAGCCCGTACGCCCTCCGGTGGTTTCACCAAGCAGCAGCTTGCCGAGTGGGGAATCTCCTGGCCTCCGCCGCGCGGTTGGCGCCGCAAGCTGGAGGAAGAGGTCGAGGCAGCGGCGGCAGCCGGGAACCAGGACCGCATCGGCGCGCTCTAGCCGTACGGAACCCCCCGGCTAGACTCGCGGTCATGACGTTCACCTTCCGCAGGATGACCGCCGGCGACGCCGATGTCCTTACCTCTTTCCTGACCTCCAACACGTTTCCTTTTCATGCGTCCCCCGCGCCCACCGCGGCGCAGGTGCGGGACCGGGTGCAGCAGGGGCACTTCTGGTCGACGGCGGCGCAGGGGTACTGGATCCAGGATGGCAATCAGGACCTCGGGCTGGTGGTCGTTGAGGATCCTGAGGATGAAAACCCGATGTTCGACCTCCGACTGGCTGAGGAACACCGCGGGCAGGGCCGGGGCGCGGGTATTTTGCGGGCGCTTTGTGGGCTCGTGTTTACCGGGCACGCCGGCAGTGTCCGGTTTGAAGGCCAGACGCGGGAAGACAACATTGCCATGCGTAAAACGTTCTTGCGCGCCGGGTTCGTCAAGGAGGCCCATTACCGTCAGGCATGGCCGACGGCGGACGGTTCCCGGGTGGCATCGGTTGCCTATGCGATACTTCGGTCGGATTGGGAAACCAACACAGTAACCGCGCTGGAATTCGACGATTTCCCCTTTTGTGATCCCCAGTAACCGAGGAAACCCTTTGGCAGCTACCACTCCCGCTATTTCTGTACGCGGATTAACGAAACGCTTCGGTAGCGTGGCCGCTGTCGATGATCTGTCCTTCGAAGTGGCCGCCGGAACCGTCTTTGCTTTCCTCGGGGCCAACGGCGCGGGGAAGTCCACCACCATCTCCTGCCTCACCACGGTCCTGCCGTTCGACTCCGGCACGGTGGAAGTGGCCGGAAATGATGTGCTGCGCAGCGGCACCGGAGTCCGTGAAACCATCGGGGTGGTGTTCCAGGACTCCATGCTGGACCCCATCCTGACCGGCCGCGAGAACCTGCAGACCAGGGCGCGCTTCTATTCCCCTGACAAGGCGGCCAACAATGCCCGCATCGAGGAGCTGAGCCGGATGGTCGGATTGGAGGACTTCCTTGACCGCCGCTACAGCACCTATTCGGGCGGGCAGCGCCGGCGGGTGGACATTGCCCGCGCCCTGCTGCACGCGCCGTCGATCATTTTCCTGGACGAACCCACCGCCGGCCTGGATCCGGCCAGCCGTGCTCTGGTCTGGTCCACCATCCACGACCTGCGGGAAAACCACGGCCTCACCGTTTTCCTCACCACGCACTACATGGAGGAAACCGAGGAAGCGGACCGGGTCTGCGTGATCGAGAAGGGCCGGATCATTGCGGACGGAACACCCACCGAGCTGCGGGCAAAGTACAGCCGCAGCATCCTCTCGATCAGTTCCGCCGACCCGGAGGCACTGCGGCTCCTCGCGCGCGGCGCCGGAGTCGACGTCGTGGGTGAGGAGTCGAACGTGCTCCGGCTGGCGGTGGACCGCTCCGACACTGCCCGGGAGCTGCTGGCCGGGCACGGCGAAAACGTACTGGACTTCGAGTTCCGCCACGGCACCATGGACGATGTGTTTCTGGCCCTGACCGGCCGTCGGGGGGAAGCGGAATGAACGTAGTTATGGACATCACCGGACGGAACTTGCGCCTGTACTTCCGGGACCGGCTGAACGTCTTCTTTTCCCTCCTCGGGGCGCTGGTCCTGTTCCTGCTGTACACCCTGTTCTTGGGCAACCAGCAGACTCAGGGGCTGGCCGAGAGCTTTCCGCAAGCCGCCGAAGAGGACATAAAGGGCTTCGTGGACGCCTGGATGTTCGCCGGGATTGTGGGCATCACCGCTATCACCACCGGACTTGCCGCCGTGAACGTGATTGTGGACGACACCGCCACCGGCCGCTTCCGCGACTTCCTGGTGTCGCCCATCAGCCGCGGCCAGCTGGTGCTGGGGTACCTGCTGTCCACGGTGGTGATAGCGCTGATCATGACCACGGTGGTGTTCGCCGTGAGCCTGGCCTACCTGGGCTTAGTGGACGGGGTGGTGCTCGCTGTGGGGCAGGTGGCCCGCTCCTACGGCTATCTGGTTCTCAGTTGTGTTGCGTTCGGGGCGTTGAGCTGCTTTGTGGTGACGTTCGTCCGCACGCCGGGGTCCTTCGCGGCTCTGTCCACGCTGGTGGGCACCATTCTCGGTTTCGCAGCCGGGTCCTACATTCCGGTGGGTGCCTTTCCCGAGGGTGTGCGGAACTTTGTCAGCGCGCTGCCGTTTATGCAGGCGTCCATGGTGGTGCGCCAGGAAATGACCGAAGGGCCCATGGGGGCGGTGACGGACAAGCCGGGGGCGGTCGCGGAGGTAGAGCGTCTCTTCGGCATCACCGCCTATGTGGGGGACTGGGCCGTGCCCACCGGATATGTGCTGTTTGTCCTGGCGGCGATGGTGGTGGTCTTTTCCGTCCTGGCCGCGCTTCGGATCCGGTCCCGCATTCGCTGAGCAGGGTCCGACGCCGGTACAGGTTCGAGGCGCGGCAGGCACGACGGCGCGGCAGGCACGACGACGGCCGCTGACGGATCCGTTCGGCGCTTCCGTCAGCGGGCTGCCTCGATCCGCAGGGCCAGATTTTCCAAGCCTGCACGGATCATTGAGCCATAGCCGTCGTTGCCCAGCACCTCTGCGGAGGCGAGTCCCAGAACAAGGTGGCGGCGTGCCGGTTCAGGCTCGCCGCGGCGGAGATAGCCATCCCCGAGGTTCAGATGCAGTGAGGGTGCAAACCCGCGGGCGGAGGGGATGCCGAGCGGCACCAGGTCCTCGTCCCTGACGCCTGCATGCTCGGCCAATGCGGCCTCGTCCCAGGCGATTTCCGCTGCCAGGTCAGTTTCCGTGTCCGCCAGATAGTGCGCCAGGACGCAGCGGTGGGCGTGCTCGCCCGGAACGGTACCCTCCCAGCACTCGAGGAGACGGCGTTTGCCCTCGGTCCGGTCCCCGCTCAGGGCTACCCCCACGGCGTCTGTGATTTCTGCCCACGATGTCATCCGGGAAGCCTAACCGACTCCAGTCAGAAACCCGCAGGCTCAGAACGGTGCAGGCTCCGCACTTGGATGGTCAGCGGTGGGGCGTTCGGTTTCCAGGAAAGGATCAGTGCGGTAGGTGCGTCCGGCCGGTGAGGTCCACTCGATCACGCCCGGCGTGGGCTGGCGGGCCTTCCAATAACCCAGGGTCTTGAACCGGTGATGCCGGCGGCACAGGTGTTCAAGGTTGCCGTGCTCGGTGGGACCGCCTGCCGCCCAGTCGATGGTGTGGTCGATTTCCGTGACGGCGGTGCTGACCCTGCAACCGGGGAATCGGCATGTCCCGTCCCGGGCGCGTAGCCAGCGGGCCAGTCCGGAGGGGACTTTCCGGCGCCTGCCCACGCCGAGGATTTCACCGGTCTTCGGATCCTGGGCCAGACCCGTCCACCCCACCGCGTTGCGGGCCAGTCGGCGGGCTTCTTCGGCGCTGATCGGACCGTAGCCGTGGAGCTCAGCCGGCTCCTCGTTGGCGCCGAAGAGGGTTTCAGCATTGATCAGGACCATGATTTCCGCCCGAGGAAGGACTGTTGAGGCGTCGGGATCGGCATCGGCAGGTCCACTGCCTGCTCCACTTCGTGCACCTGACGGGGCTGAGCCGAGGCCGCCCATCAGCAGCTGGACCAGGACATCGGCGCGCAGCTGGTCCGCAGTCCGGGAGTCACCGGCGGCCTGTTCACCGCGGGCAGCAGTGCTCAAGGCCGTGTAGATCTGCTGGGCTTCCGCGGCCCGCAAATGCGCCGACAGCCACGACATGCCGTCCTCGTCCCGGTCCAGGACGACGCGCCGTTTATCAAAGGCCGTCAAATGCCGTTCGGGAATGGTTTGGGGATATTTCCTCTCCCTTAGCCGCCTGGCCTTGGCACAGAACTGGCTCCTCGTTACGCCTTCTGCCTTGCCCAGCAGTTCGGACTCGAACCCGGGAAGCTCCGACGCCGGAATGTTCTCACACTGGTCCAGCACCACTTGAGCGTGCCCGTAGCTGAAGCGTCCTGCTTCCAGTCCGGCAAGGGTGGCGGTATGGGTGCTGCAGAGCCTGTCCGCTTCGAACATCATCCCCTGCGCGGTGGTCTGCGGAACGTTCAAAATAGCTGCACATTCAGAGGCTGCCAGGCTGAACGCCAGCCCGGCTTCTTCCCGGCCCAAATCCTTGCCGAGACCGGACCGGAAGAGTTCCTCCAGATGGTGGATCAAGCGGGCCTCCTGTGCCTGGGCCCACCGAACCAGATGGACCACGCGGGCCAAAACATCGCAGGTGGCCTGTTCGTCAAAGGATTCAAGGTTCTGCAGGGCCAGCACCCCGCTGAAGCCGTCCGGAAAGGCGGTGGCAGCATCCGCGCCTGCGGCAGAAGCGCCGGACCGGGAGCCGCCGTCGACGGTACCGGCACCCGCCTGGAACACAGCGAGCGTGCACCCCGCACCTGACGCATCCTTGGTACCAGCCTGGCCTTTAGCCGACTGGTGTTCAGACCCTGCTTCTTCGGTTATCCGTTCGGTGTTCCCGAGCTGATCCATGCCCCAAGGATTTCATCCGGCACTGACATTTCCGGCCCCAAAACAGGCGGAAAAGGGAGCATGCTCACACCAGAAATACCTGTCTTGAGGACCTGGCTACTTACCTTCCCCTGCCGCCGTCCTTGCGGCCGCTGCCGGCTCCTTTGCCTGATCCGGCAGCGCGAATATGCGGCCGGGGTTCCGACCCTAACCGGTTCCCCGCCAGACTTGAAGAAACCCGCGACGCCGCAGCGAAGGGACACCCCATGGCCACCGACTCCGTCCTCATCATCGGCTCCGGACCCGCCGGGTACACGGCCGGGATCTACGCGGCGAGGGCCGGGCTGAAGCCGCGCATCCTGGCCGGCTCGGTCACCGCTGGCGGGGCGCTGATGAATACTACCGAGGTGGAGAATTTTCCCGGCTTCACCGACGGCATCCAAGGCCCGGACCTGATGGAAAACCTGCGTCGGCAGGCGGAGAAGTTCGGTGCGGTGGTGGAGTACGACGACGTCGTCTCGGTCGAGCTGGCCGGCCACACCAAACGGGTGGCCACTGGAGGCGGGAAAACCTACAAGGCCCGCAGCGTCATCCTCGCCACCGGTTCCGTATACAAGGAGCTGGGACTGCCTGAGGAGAAACAGCTCAACGGGCGGGGCATTTCCTGGTGCGCCACATGTGACGGCTTCTTCTTCCGGAACCAGCCCATTGTGGTGGTGGGCGGCGGGGATTCGGCCATGGAGGAGGCACTGTTCCTGACCCGGTTCGGGGAGTCGGTGACCGTCGTCGTACGCCGCGATGCCCTGCGTGCCTCGCGGATCATGGCCCAGCGCGCCCGCGACCACGGCAAGATCCGCTTCGAGTTCAACAGCGAGGTCACCGCCATCCACGGCACGGACAAAGTCACCGGAGTGACGCTGACGGACACCGTCACGGGGAGCACGCGGGAGGTGCCGGCTACCGGGATCTTCGTGGCCATTGGCCACGCGCCGCGCACCGATCTGCTGGCCGGGCAGGTGGACCTGGACGAAAACGGCTACATCCGGGTGGCCGCCCCCACCACGCAGACCAACCTCGACGGCGTGTTCGCGTGCGGCGACGCGGTGGACCACCGGTACCGGCAGGCGATCACCGCGGCCGGCACCGGCTGCTCGGCGGCGCTCGACGCCGAGCGGTACCTGGCAGCAGTGGAAGATGCGGACAGCATTGCCACCGCGCTGGTGGAAGGCTCCCTGCAGGGCTAGGCATGCGGGCCGAGCCCTGTCCGGACGTACCGGGCCCCTCCTCAGCTCAGGCGCCGGTAAAGGTCAGCACCAGCAGCGTGATGTTCAGTGTGACCAGCAGCAGTGAGACCAGCACGCCCAGTGCCGTGGTCCACCAGTGGTTGCGGTGCACACCCATCACCGCCTGCTGCGCGGTCAGCCAGACCAGCGGTATCAGGGCAAACGGGATGCCGAAGGAGAGGATGACCTGGCTGAGGATCAGGGCCCAGGTGGGATCGATGCCGACGGCGAGTATCGCCAGGGCCGGAATCAGCGTGATCAGGCGGCGCAAGAGCATCGGGATGCGGATTTTCAGCAGCCCCTGCATGATCTCCGCTCCCGCGTAGGCACCCACCGACGTCGACGCCAGCCCGGACGCGAGCAGCCCCACGGCGAACAGTGTGGCCACCACTCCGCCCAGGGACCCGGCAATGGCGGCATGCGCGCCCTGCAGTGTGTCGGTCCCGTCCACTCCCTGCAGGGCACTGGCGGCCAGCAGCAGGATGGCCAGGTTCACTGACCCTGCCACCGCCAGGGCAATGGTGACGTCCACCTTGGTGGCCTTGATCAGCCGCGGGGTGGTCAGCGTGTCGGTGCGTCCGGGGAACCGGTCGCGGGTCAGGGCCGAGTGTGCGTAGATGGCGTGCGGCATTACGGTGGCGCCCAGGATGGAAGCTGCCAGCAGCACCGATTCGCTGCCTTCAAAACGCGGGACCAGGCCTTCGGCCACCCCGCCAGCGTCCGGCGGGCTGACGAACACCCCTACCGTGAACCCCACCACGATCACCGCCATCAGGGTGACAATGACGTATTCGAAGCCGCGCTGGCGGCCGCTGTTCTGCAGCTGCAGCACCACAATCGAAATGATGCCGGTAATCAGTCCGCCCAGGAACAACGGCAAGTCAAAGAGCAGCCAGAGGGCGACGGCGCCGCCGATTACCTCCGCCACGTCGGTTGCCATGGCCACCAGCTCGGCCTGCAGCCAGTACAGCCGGCGGGCGGGCTTCCGGCCGATCCGCTCACCAAGCAGTTCCGGCAGGCTGCGGCCCGTGACCAGGCCCAGCTTGGCTGAAAGGTACTGGATGAGCCAGGCCATGATGTTGCCGACTACCACCACCCAGACCAACAGGTAGCCGAACCGGGCCCCAGCGGTCATGTTGCTGGCAACATTGCCCGGGTCCAGATAGGCCACACCGGCTACGAGCGCGGGCCCGAGCAGCCACAGGATATTGCGCGGCCGTCCTGCCGAGCGGGTGCCGGGGTCCGGCACAACGGTCTCTGGGGAAGGGACTGTACGAGCCATGACAGCAACCTAACACTCAAAGTTCGGTGCGCCTAACAATTTTTCCAGGTCTGCCTTGGCACCGGGTGGATTGGTGTTCCGGACGCTGACTAACCAAGTGGCCTTGGATCGGTTCAGGAGTGCTTTGGCGCACCGGATGCCCGGGGCGCTTAGGGCTGGGGTGCGTAGGCCTGCTGACCGGGCTGGTTGGCGAGACCGAAGGGGCCCTTGCTGGCCTGCGGACTGAAAGGACGGAACTGTTTCGGTGGACTATTCGCTGACATTTGATAATTCGCCGGGCGGGCGCTTCCACGGCAGATATCCCGTGACCTCCAGCTGCAGCGAATAACTCAGAAAGGTCCGGATCAGCACAATGACCGCCAGCACTCCCAGTGATTCAAACGTGGGGGTCACGGCTACGGTGCGGATGATGTCCGCAGCGACGAGGAGTTCCAGTCCCAGCAGGATGCTGCGGCCCAGCCGCTGCCGGTAATCCGCGTAGACCCGGGGCTTCCTTTGAGCCAAGGCGACGACGGCGGCAACGCTTGCGGCAATGGCTCCCAGCACTATGGCGGCAACCCCGGCCAGGTCCACCAGCTCCCCGACCGTCTCGATAAAGTGCTTGAAATCCATTCCAACTATCAGCTCCTCCCGGTGCGCCTGCGTCAAGGGTCAGGCGGCTGCGGGGGAGGGGCTGTAGTAAAAACGGAAATCGTCGTACGGATCCCGCCAGGCGGAGTCGTCGCGGGGAATGCGCTGCACCGCCGGTGCCGGTACCCAGCGGTTGTGGGCCACGCCGTCGTCGTCAATCCAGTGCAGGAGCACCTGGGTGCGGGTCCAGGCCACGGCCTTGCCGTCCACGGTTCCGCCGCCGCGGGTGGTGCACCGAACGTACGGTTCCCGGCGGTAATGGGCGTGGGTGACAGGTGTGGTGGGAACAGCGGAGAGGGCGGAGGTGCCGGCGGAGGAGCTCATGGATAAACCATGGCAAGTGGCACTGACATTTCTGCCGGTGCGGAGGAGGGGCGGCTAGGAAGCCAGGTCCCGCCATTTCGCAGCAGCACGGCCGGTGAGCTCCGCGCCGCGTTCAGCAGCTCGGCGGGGCATCATGCGGATCACGGGTGCTAGGCCTGCAGCGGGTGCGGTGCCCTCGTGCCGCTCGGCGGCGTTCGCCGGCTTCCCGGGGGCCTTCATGGCAGACCGGTTCAGCACCAGGTAGGCAACGCAAATCGGTAGGAAAAGCAGCGAAATCAGGGTGAGGGCACCGAGCGCGAAGACAGCCAGGGCGGCATGCACGGGGGAACCGAACAGGGCGCCGACCAGGTCAGCGGCCCCGAACAGCATCCACAGCCAGAAGACGCCGATCAGTACAAGACCGCTGCGCGCCCGGCGGTAGAGCATGGCCGACCGCTTCCGGGTGGAAGGCATGGCCTGAGACTGACTGCCCATTTCGGTTTTCTCCCCAACTAAAGGTCCCTATCTGGACCTATGCAGATAATAGCCGTTTTTGGCCGAATTGGGAGATGGGCTTTTACCGCCGAGGCCACAAGGGCGCTTCCCGCCGGCTCAGCTTCCTGGCTGGGGATCTGCGCGCAGCTGGGAATGCCGCGGACTGTTGGGGTTCAGCAGGGAGTGGCGGTAGCCGTAGAACCCGTACACGGCCATGCCGATCACCAACCAGATGGCGAACCGCAGCCAGGTTTCCCAGTGCAGCTGCAGCATCAGGAAGCCGGAGGACAAGACCCCGAATGCCGGGATCCACGGCATCAGCGGCAGCCGGAATTCCCGCGGGGCTTCCGGCTGGCGGTAGCGGAGCACAATCACGGCAACACTTACCACCACAAAGGCGGCCAGGATGCCGATGTTCGTCAGGTCGGCCACGGCGCGGATGGGGAAGAACCCGGCGAGCAGGGCCGAGGCCCCGCCGGCAATCCAGGTAACCCGCTGCGGAGTGCCGCGCCGGTCGGTGCCGGCGAACCAGCCCGGCAGCAGCCCGTCCCGGCTCATGGAGAACCACACCCGGGTGACGCCCAGCAGGAACGTGAGCATCACGGTCAGGATGGAGAGCACCGCGAAAGCCGAGATGACGGTGGCAATGACCGGCAGCCCCACGGACTGGAAGGCCGACGCGAACCCGGCCGTTGGGCTGATGTCCCCGTAATTCTGCATCCCGGTGAGCACCAGGGTGGCCAGGATGTACAGGACCATGGCCACGCCCAGGGACAGCAGGATGGCCTTGGGCATGTGTTTTTTGCCGTCCTTGGCTTCCTCTGCTGCAGTGCTCATGGCGTCGTAGCCGAAAACGGCGAAGAACACAGTGGCGGCACCGGTGAACACGGCGCCGAATCCGCTGGGCAGGAAGGGCGTGTAGTTGTCCGTGTTGATGAAGAAGAAACCAAGACCGACGATGAACAGGATCAGCAGCACCTTCAATCCCACGGCCACCAGCTCGAACCTGCCGAAGGTCTTGGTGCCGCGGCTCAGGATGAAGGTGATGAACAAGCAGACGACGGCGGCGGGCAGGTTGATCAGCCCGCCCTCCACGGTGTCACCGGTCCCCTGCATCCACACCGGCATGTCGATACCGAAGCCCGCCAGGAACTCGGTGAAGTACCCGGAAATACCAATGGCGACCACCGCCACGATGGCCGTGTACTCCAGGAGCAAATCCCAGCCGATGAACCAGCCGATCAACTCTCCCAAAGCCACGTACCCGTAGGTGTAAGCAGACCCGGCCCGCGGCACCATGCCGGCGAACTCAGCGTAGGAAAGCGCGGCAGCCGCACTGGCCAGACCGGCGACGAGGAAGGAAATCAGCACGGCCGGACCCACCGGGGCAGCGTCCGGTCCACCGTTGGCCACCAGGCCGGCGAGGGTGAAAATGCCGATGCCGATAATTCCGCCCACCCCGATGGCGGTCAGCTGCCACAGGCCCAGGCTTTTGAACAGCTTGTTGCCGGTCTTCTCGTCGTCGATCTCTTCGATGGGCTTGCGGCGGAGGACGGAACCTCCGCGGCCCGCAACTGTGGACATATCTGCTCCGTTCCGTACGCGGCAGTGCCTGGACCGGGTGCCGGGCACCCGCTAGGGCAGAAGTATGGACCCCTGCACTGCTATCCGGGTACCCCTGCGCCGCTATCTGTTCACCCCGGCCCCGGCGCCGCCGGGAAACGGGCAGGCAGCAGGGCCCGCAGGCGTTGCGGGCCCGGGAGCCGGAAGACCGGATCGGACGGGCCGCCTAGCGCTGGCCGCGCAGGGCCGCGGCGGCGTCGCTGGCAGTGGTCCGGATCCGGTAGAGGCTCGACGTCGCGGTCATGTACAGCGTGCGGCCGTCGGCACCGCCGAAGCAGACGTTGCTGACCGTTTCCGGCACCGGAATGTGCAGGAGCACTTCCCCTGCGGGGGAGAAGACCCGCACCCCGTCGCCGCCGGAAGACCAGATATTGCCGTCGGTATCCACCCGGAAACCATCCGGCACGCCCGGGGCCACCCGCACGAAGACGCGGCCGTTTTTCGCCTGCCGCCCGTCGACGACGTCGTAGGCGCGGATGGGGTTTCCCGCAGGCTGCGCCGGCCCGGCGGGGGAGACGGTTTCCTCGGCGGTATCCGAAACGTACAGGACGGACTCATCCGGCGAGAACGCCAGGCCGTTGGGCGCCATGATGTCCGTGATGACGGCGGTCAGTTCCCCGCTGGCCGGATCGAAGCGGAACACGTACCGGTCCCCGTATTCCAGCTCTCCGCCGTGGCCTTCCGCCGGATTGTCGATGCCGTAGGAGGGATCCGAGAACCAGACGGTACCGTCGGACTTGACCACGACGTCGTTGGGGGAGTTGAAGCGCACCTCGCCGAAGCGGTCCACCAGGGTCTGAACGGTGCCGTTGGTATCGCGCTCAATGGCCCGGCGTCCGTGCGAGCACTGGACCACGGAGCCGTCGGCGTCGAGTGCGCGGCCGTTGGTGAATTCCACATCCCGGCCGTACACGCTGAGCTCGCCCGTGGTTTCGCTGTATTCCAGGATCCGGTTGGACCGCACGTCGCTGTACCGGACAGCATTGCGCTGCGGAACCCAGGTTGGTCCTTCGGCCCAGACCGCCCCGGTGCCCACCTGCTCCAGCTCGGCTCCGTCTTCCAGCAGTGCGTCCATGCGTTGTCTCCTTTTCGCAGCCCCTGCGGGCCCAAGCGTGTGCGGTCTGCGTCCTTTTATACGCGAGGCGGCCGCCGGTCCCAAGCCGGGCAGCACCGCGGATGTGCTCCGGGGTTGCGAAGCGCGCGCAAGGCTAGGCGACCCAACCGTGGATCAGGAGGTCGGCGTGCTGCCGAAAAGTGCGCACCAGGTCCGCGTTGGGCTGGTCCACGTCCTGCACCCACGCTGCTGCCGTCACCGGGTCCTTGCCGAAACGGATGTGCCGTTCCACCAGGCGTTCCACCCGCAGTTCCTCCTCGGGTTCGCAGAACCAAACCTCAGCGCAGCGGGAACGGACCTGCCGCCACTCCGGCCGGTCCAGCAGCAGGTAGTTGCCTTCGGTGAGGATGACGCGTGCGGCGGGGAACACCGGGATGTCCCCGGCCAGCGGCTGCTCCAGGGTCCGTTCAAACCCCGGGGCGTAGACGACGGCGGTGCGCGGAGCGGCCAGCCGCTCCAGCAGTGCGGCGTACCCGCCGGCGTCGAAGGTCTCCGGTGCGCCTTTGCGCTGCAGCAGGCCCAGGCGGGTCAGTTCCCGGTCGGAGAGGTGGAAGCCGTCCATGGGAACATGGGCAAAGCGGTGCGATTCCAGGGGTTGGTCCTCCGGATTCAGGGCTTGGACCAGTGCTTCCACCAGGGTGGTTTTTCCAGCTCCGGGCGCACCGGTGACGCCGACGATCACGGGCCCGTCCGTGGTCCCGGCCAACGCCAGGAGCCGCGTTTTCAACTCGGTCAGGGTGGTAGCACTGGACACGGTCCTTCCGCTCCTCCTCCGTCCCGGTCTGCTCCGGACAGGTCTTTTCTTCATGCAGGTTCCGGTTCGGCCAGTCTAGGCGGCGATGCCGGTCCACCCGCAGGCGGAAAGGCCGAACAGGCACTGAACCGCCGTGTGCGGGCCGCGCCCGTCCCGGCCTAAGCTGGGGATGTTGCCTATCCGAGGAGAAATACGTTGTCCCTGCTGACCCCCTTGATTACCAGCGCCGGCCTGATCGGCGGCTACAAGACCGCCCGTGATACCGGGAACCGCCAGCTCGGCGGAGCCGTCCTCGCCGCGGCGGGCGCCGCCGCCTTCGCCCTGTGGAAGCGCGACGCCGGCACGGGCACCGCTGCCGCACTCACCACCGGCTACGTTGCCGCCTTCGGCCTGTCCCACCCGCTGGCCAAGAAGATGGGCGCCTGGCCGTCCGTCTTCACCGTAACCGGGGCCGTCGCCCTGGCTTCGCTGGTCTTCGGCCGGAAGCGCTAGCCGCAGCGAAAACCCAAGTACCCATAGGGCCGGACAGGAATACCTGTCCGGCCCTATCTGTGTGTGGCGGCAGCGGCAGAAAGTAATTCTATTTATCTATTGTGACGATCGTCATAGTCTGTCAATAATGGAGCGTCCAAGCACTGCAACGCAAGGAGCACCGTGGCTACACAGGCACCATCATCGACTGAATGGAACATTCCCCGCCGCACCACGGGCCTGGTGCTGTTTGCCTGCTGGCTGGCAATCCTGGCTGAGGGATACGACGTCGGCGTCCTCGGCGCCGTGCTTCCCGCACTCGCGGAATACAAGGAATGGGACCTCTCACCCCTTGAACTGGGCGGGCTGGGCGCTTACGCACTGGTAGGCATGCTCTTTGGCGCCCTGTTTATCGGCACCCTCAGCGACATCATCGGCCGCAAGAAAATGCTGCTGCTGTCCATGCTGATCTTCACCGTGACGCAGGCGGGCGCCGCGATGGCCCCCACCCCGGAAATGTTCGGCCTCTTCCGCTTCCTGGGCGGACTCGGCATGGGCGGCGTCATCCCGGTGGCCGCCGCGCTGACCATCGAGTACTCCGCACCGAAGAAGCGCTCTTTCAACTACGGCTTGATGTACTCGGGCTACTCGCTGGGCATTGTTGCCTCGGCACTGGTCGCCATGGCCCTGCTGCCGGCATTCGGCTGGCGGGCAGTCATTGCCGTGGGGGCGCTGCCGGTGGTCATCCTGCCCGTCGTGGCCTACCTGCTGCCCGAATCGCTGGAGTACCTCGTCTCCAAGGGCCGGATCACGCAGGCCAAAGCCCTCGCCGCACGCCAGAACATCCCCAACTACAACCCCGCACCGCCTGCCCGCGGGACGGCGGCAATTCCCTGGCGCGAAGTCATGGCCACCATGTTCTCCAAGCGGTTCCTCCGGTCCACGGTCTTCTTCTGGATCTCGCTGTTCTGCGGCATGGTCCTGGTCTACGGCCTCAACACCTGGCTGCCGCAGATCATGCGCAAGGCCGGCTATGACCTGGGATCCTCGCTGACCTTCCTTCTGGTCTTCAGCCTGGCCTCCGCCATCGGTGGCCTGGTCCTTGGATACGCCGCAGACCGGGTGGGGCAAAAGCGCATCCTGGTGGTCTTCTACATCCTCGGTGCAGCGGGAATCCTGCTGCTGATGTTCCCCAACTCCATGGTGGTGAACCTGGCCTTCGTTGCCTTCGCGGGCATTGGATCCATCTCCACGTCCTTGGTCCTCACCGGCTATATTGCGGACTACTACCCGGCGGCCACCCGAGCCACGGCCACGGGCTGGGCGCTCAGCTTCGCGCGGATCGGTGCCATCAGCGGTCCAATCATCGGCGGCTGGATCGCCGGTGCCGGAGTTCCCTTCGAATGGAACTTTGCCGTCTTTGCCGTCATCGGCCTGGTTGCCGCCGGCGCGGTCGCCATGATCCCCAAGCGGGTTCCCCAGTTGGACGGCCTGGCTGCGGATACTGCCGTACCGGCTGCCTCCCCTGCGGCCGGTTCCACCAAATAAAACCTACGGTTGGTGCCCGGCCGCGTGCCGGGCACCAACCCTGTCGGCGGAGGACCTGCATGAACGTAGCGCAGTTGGTGGGCCGGACCTTGGCGGAACTGGGTGCCGGGCACTGCTTCGGCGTGGTGGGGTCGGGAAACTTCACCCTGACAAATTCTCTACGCGAGCACGGAGTAGCGTTTACCGCCGCACGGCATGAGGGCGGCGCTGCCACCATGGCCGATGCCTATGCCCGCATGTCCGGCCGGGTGGGCCTCGTCTCGGTGCACCAGGGGTGCGGGCTGACAAACGCGGCAACAGGAATAGGCGAGGCGGCCAAGTCCCGGACACCGGTGATCGTGCTGGCTGCCGAGGCCCCGTCCGCATCCGTGAACTCAAACTTCAGCATGGATCAGGACAGCTTCGCCCGGTCCGTCCTGGCCGTTCCCGAACGGATCCACTCTGCCCGGACCGCAGTCGCGGACACGGTCAGAGCCTATCGCCGGGCAGTTAATGACAGGCGCACGGTTGTGCTGAATCTTCCCCTGGACGTACAGGCCCAAGCAGTGCCGGAAATTCCTTCGCAGCCGGTCCCCGCCCTGCGGCGGCCGGATCCGGTGCGGCCGGGTGCAGGATCTGTTGCCGCGCTCGCGGACCTGCTGGAAAAGGCCCGGCGTCCGGTAATCATTGCCGGCCGGGGAGGCAGAGGGGCACGGAACGAACTGCTGGCGTTGGCCCGCCGCAGCGGTGCCCTGGTGGCTACTTCCGCGGTGGCCAAGGGGCTGTTCAACGCAGACCCGTTCAGCCTGGGCATTTCCGGCGGGTTCGCCTCACCCTTGGCCGCTGAGCTGATCACGGACGCGGATCTGCTGGTCGGTTTCGGCTGCGCCTTGAATATGTGGACCATGCGGCACGGGCATCTTGTGGGCCCCGACACCGCCGTGGTCCAGGTCGATCTGGAGGACGAAGCACTCGGCGCCAACCGTCCGATCACCTTGGGGGTGCAGGGCGACGCAGCCGAAACGGCGACGGCGGTACTCGTGGAACTGTCCAGCCGCGGGAGCGCTGCGCGCACCGGGTACCGGACCGACGGCGTCCGCCGGCGCATCGCCGCCTCCATCCGGTGGCGGGATGAGCCGCTGGTGGATTCCTCAGCCGGCGGCAGGATCGATCCGCGTGTCCTGACCCGCAGGCTAGACGAGCTGCTGCCGGCAGAGCGGATTGTTGCCGTGGACTCCGGCAATTTCATGGGCTATCCAAGCCAGTTCCTCGAAGTTCCGGACGAGTTCGGGTTCTGTTTCACGCAGGCGTTCCAGTCCGTTGGCTTAGGCCTGGCCACCGCGATCGGAGCAGCTGTAGCCCGCCCGGACCGCCTCCCGGTCCTCGGGACCGGAGACGGCGGCTTCCACATGGCCCTGGCGGAACTGGAAACCGCCGTGAGGCTCCACCTGCCGTTGGTCTGCGTTGTGTACAACGATGCCGCCTACGGGGCAGAGGTCCATCACTTCGGTGCGGACAATCCGCATGCTGACATGGACACGGTGGTGTTCCCGGAAACGGACGCGGCAGCCATCGGACGCGGTTTCGGTGCAGACGGGCTCACCGTCCGAAAGGCCGAGGACCTGGACGCCGTAACTCAGTGGCTGGTATCAGGCCCGCGCCGGCCGCTGGTCATCGACGCCAAAATCACGTCGGACAACGGTGCCTGGTGGCTCGCCGAGGCCTTCAGCAGCCACTAAGCAGCCCGGCTCCGGAGAGCATGCCGAAAGCCCGGCTGGAAGCACAAAGGGAAAGGTCCCGTCTGCTGTAGACGGGACCTTTCCCTTTGGAAGGGGCGGTCTATACGCCCGAAGCCAGGACTTCCGCAGACCGGGCGGCGGTTTTTGGTGTCCACCGCACGTGCGTCGCAGCGGATTCCGGTTCCAGTTCACGCAGCAGCGACAGCCGGGGCCGGACGGCGTCGGTCCGGGCGCTGGGCGGCTTGCGCCGGCCGGCCTTGAACGGCAGGGGCCAATCCGCTCCCGGCCCCCGGTAGTCCTGCTCCGCCGCGGCCTGCAGCGTCCACTGCGGGTTGTACAGGTGGGTGCGGCCCAACGCGCAGAAGTCGGCGCGCCCGGCGAGCAGGATGGAATTCACGTCGTCGTAGGAGGAAACAGCGCCGACGGCGATAACGGCCACGCCGGCAGCAGCTGCCGCCTGGTTGCGGATTTTGTCCGCAAAGGGTGTCTGGTAGCTGCGGCCGAACGCCGGCTTTTCCTCCTTCGAGACCTGGCCGGAGGACACGTCGATTCCGTCTGCCCCGTGGGCGATGAACGCACGCGCGATCTCCACGGCGTCGTCGTCGGTGTTTCCGCCCTCAACCCAATCCGTGGCGGACAGGCGGACGGTGAGCGGGCGCTCGGCCGGCCAAGCCGCCCGGACGGCGTCGAAAACTTCGAGGGGATAGCGCAGCCGGTTCGCCAGGCTGCCGCCGTATTCATCCGTGCGCCGGTTGGAGAGCGGGGAGAGGAAGGAGGACAGAAGGTATCCGTGCGCGGCGTGGAGTTCGAGCAAATCAAAGCCGGCGTCGGCAGCACGGCGGGCCGCGTCGGTAAACTCCGCCAAGACCTGCTGCATGTCGGATCGGTCCATTTCCCGCGGCACGTTGCAGTTCTCGCCGTAGGGAAGCGCCGACGGACCCATCACGTCCCAGCCGTCCTCCAGCGGAACATCAATACCCTCCCACATGAGCCGGGTGGACCCCTTGCGTCCGGAGTGCCCGATCTGCCCACCGATCTTGGCCGTGGACTGCTGGTGGACAAAGTCCACGATCCGCCGCCAGCCGGCAGCTTGCTCATCCGAGTACAGGCCGGTGCAGCCCGGGGTGATCCGGCCGACGTCGGACACGCAGACCATCTCGGTCATCACCAGTCCGGCGCCGCCCATCGCCTTGCTGCCCAGGTGGGTGAGGTGGAAGTCCCCCGGCAGTCCGTCCACCGCCGAATACATGTCCATGGGGGAGACCACTATGCGGTTCTTGAGTTCCAGGCTGCCGATGCGGGCCGGCTGGAACATGGCCGGTGCCACGTCCTGCACGCCGGCGGACTCGGCGAAGGCCTTGTCCGCCAGGGCGGCGAAGCCAGGGTCGCGGAGCTTGAGGTTGTCGTAGGTGATGCGGCGGCTGCGGGTGAGCAGGTTGAAGCAGAACTGCACCGGATCCTGGCCCGCATACTGGCCGATGTTCTCAAACCATTCGAGCGAAGCCTGTGCGGCACGCTGGGTGGATTCCACCACGGGACGCCGCTCCGCCTCATAGGCCGCCAGCGCGGTCTCCACATCGGGATGCTCGTGCAGGCAGGCAGCCAGCGCCAAGGAGTCCTCCATGGCGAGTTTGGTGCCTGAGCCGATCGAGAAATGCGCGGTGTGGGCGGCGTCGCCAAGCAGGACGATGTTCCCGTGCCGCCAGTTTTCGTTGCGCACGGTGGTGAAGTTCAGCCACTTGGAGTTGTTGGACAGAACGCTGTGTCCCTGCAGTTCGTCCCGGAAGATTTCCGTGATCCGGGCGATTGCTGCTTCGTCGCTGACGCCGGGAGGGAACACCTGCCCTTCAGTTTCGTCGAAGCCGGCCGAACGCCATACATCCTCATGCATTTCGACAATAAAGGTGGAGCCCTGGTCCGAATACGGGTAACCGTGGATCTGCATGACGCCGTGCTCGGTGTCCTTGATGAAGAACTTGAAGGCCTCGAACACAAGGTCGGTTCCCAGCCACATGTACTTGGAACGGCGCAGGTCCAGCGACGGTTTGAAGGAATCCGCGTAGGCGCCGCGGATGGCGGAATTGAGGCCGTCGGCGGCGAGGACCAGGTCATGGGTGCGGCTGAGCTCGGCGACGTCGGGGGCCAGCGTGGAGAACCGGACGTCGACGCCGAGGTCTCCGCACCGCTGCTGCAGCAGTTCGAGCAGTTCCTTGCGGCTCATGGCGGCGAAGCCCTGTCCGCCCACGGTATGCTGCTCACCCCGGAAATGGATGTCGATGTCCGTCCAGCGGGCAAAACGCCGGGACATGGCGGCGGCAATCTCGGTGTCCGCGTTCCCGATGCCGCCAAGGGTCTCGTCGGAGAACACGACGCCGAACCCGAACGTGTCGCTCGCGGCGTTGCGCTCCCACACGGTCACCTCGTGCGCAGGATCCAGCTGCTTCATCAATGCGGCAAAGTAGAGCCCTCCGGGGCCGCCGCCGACAACTGCGATCTTCATGGTGTGTCCTTTCAATACCGGGTGTCCGGTGTGGATCTAGGCCTGGGCCGTTTCAACGATTTCGCGGAGCTTGAAATGCTGGAGCTTGCCGCTGGGGTTCCGGGGCAACTCGTCGACAAACGAAATGGCGCGGGGATACTTGTACGGCGCGATCACCTGTTTGACGAAGTCCTGCAGTTCGACGGCCTTCGCATCCCCCGGCGGAACGTTCTCCCGCAGCACCACAAAGGCGAGGACTATGGATCCCCGTTCGGGATCGGGGCGGCCGATCACAGCGCTTTCCAGTACGTCGGGGTGCTGGTTCAGGGCGGCTTCCACTTCCGGGGCGCCGATGTTGTAGCCAGAGGAGACAATCATGTCGTCGGACCGGGCCTGGTAATAGAAGTAGCCGTCGGCGTCCTGGCGGAAGGTATCCCCGGTGACGTTCCAGCCGTTGACCACATAGTTTTCCTGCCGCGGGTCATCCAGGTACCGGCAGCCGGTGGGACCAATGACGGCCAGGCGCCCGATCTCCCCGGGGGCCACTTCCTCGTCGTCGGGTCCCAGGATGGTGGCCCGGAAACCGGGCACGGTACGTCCGGTGGCACCCGGGCGGATATCGCTGCCTGCAGCGGAAATGAAGACGTGCAGCATTTCGGTGGAGCCGATTCCGTTGACCAGTTCAAGACCGGTCTCCTTCTTCACTTCCCGCCACGTTGCCTCCGGCAGATGCTCGCCGGCCGAGACGGCCATGCGCAGCGGGCGCAGCAGATCGGAGAGCCCTTCCTTGATGATGGCCCGGTAAGCGGTGGGCGCGGTGAACAGCACGGTGGCACCGGCCTGCCGGCTCAGTTCGGCCAGCTGGGCCGGAGTGGTGCGCTCGGTCAGCAGGGCACTGGCACCGAACCGGAGCGGAAAAACCACCAGTCCGCCGAGGCCGAAGGTGAAGGCCAGGGGCGGGGAGCCTGCGAAGACATCATCGGTAACCGGCTGCAGGATGTGCCGCGCGAAAGTGTCGGCATTGGCCAGGATGTCGCGGTGGAAGTGCATGGTGATTTTGGGTGTGCCCGTGGTTCCGGAGGTGGGCCCCAGCAAGGCAACATCGTCGGCGGCGGTCTGCACGTTG
The DNA here is from genome assembly GCF_020731535.1 of Arthrobacter sp. zg-Y40. NCBI lineage: Bacteria > Bacillati > Actinomycetota > Actinomycetes > Micrococcales > Micrococcaceae > Arthrobacter > Arthrobacter sp. zg-Y40. Next base: position 88,562 of record NZ_JAJFZS010000003.1, on the reverse strand, counting down.
GTGAAGCTGGCGGGTTTGGCTGCCGACAGGACGGTGAGGTCGCCGTCGTCGTCGCCGCCCACCGGGACCACCGGCACCTCGCCGGCCGCGGTCCTCATGTCCGCCAGGAACCGGTGGTCGCAGAGCACCGCCGTGGGGCGGGTCAGTTCCATCAGTGTGCCGATTTCCCCGGCACGCAGGGCGGGCATGGTGGTCACCACAACGGCGCCCGCCTTCAGTACGCCCAGCCAGCAGGCCACGAGCCACGGGTTGTTGGGCGCGCGCAGCATCACCCGGTTGCCCGGAACAACGCCAAGGTCTTCGGCCAGTACCCGGGCAACCTGGTTGGACCGCTCAAGCAGCAGTCCGTAGCTCCACCGCTCACCGTCCGGGGTCAGCAGCGCGGTGCGGTCGGCGCCCATCGCGGCAGCGGTGTCATCAATCAGTGCTTCAGCAGCGTTGAGCCGGTCGGGGTACTGCAGTTCGGGAAGGGTGAACTCCAGCACCGGCCATTGTTCCCCGGGCGGAAGGTGGTCGCGCGTGAAGGTGTCCTGGTGGGCCGAGGGGGATAGTTCCATGGTGCCTCTTTCCGTAGCTGGGCTGGTGTCCCTGGGATGGGTTAGGAGCGGGGACCGCGGATCATGCCCTCCTGGGCCACCGTGGCCAGCAGGGTTCCGTCCCGGGTGAAGAACCGGCCCGCTGCCAGCCCCCGGTTGTTTTGGGAGGAAACGGCGTCCTGGGCGTAGAGCACCCAGTCATCGACCCGGCCGTCACGGTGGAACCACATGGCGTGGTCCAGGCTTGCGGTGGTCAACCCGGGGGTTGCCCAGGCCAGTCCGTGGGCCCGGAGCAGGGGTTCCAGGATGGTGTAGTCACAGACATAGGCCAGGGCCGCACGCTGGATCGCCGGATCATCGGGGAGCTCCGAAAAAGCCTTGACCCACACGGCCTGGTGGGCGGTGACGCCGCTGCCGGTTTCCAGGTACAGCGGTCCCGGAACATGGCGCATGTCGAAGCTGCGGCCGGCCGACCAGTAGCGGGCGTCGTCGCCGTCGTGGCCGTCCAGCACGTCGGCGGCGCTGGCGAGGGACTCAGGATCCACGCCTGCGTACGACGCCGGCAGGTCCGGCTCATACTCCGGGCCGTCTTCGGGCACGTGGAAGGACCCGAGTGCTGCGTAGACCGGCTTTCCGTTCTGGTAGCCCCGCACCTGCCGCGTGGAGTAGCCGCGCCCGTCGCGCAGGAGCTCCACCTCGTACCGGACCGGAATCCCCACATCCACCGGCCGCAGGAAGTAGCTGTGCATGGAGTGCAGCCGGCGGTCCGCGGCGGCTGACTGCATCATGGCCAGCGCACCCTGCGCCACCATGTCCCCGCCGTAGGCCTTGGGCCAGGGAACGTACTGGGGCATGGCGGTGTAGGCCTGGTCAAAGATCTCCGCCACGGTGGGCTTGAGCTCGATGGCCTGCAGGAAGGTGTCCGAGTTCACGAGCGGCGGTATCCGTCCAGCGTTTCGTCCGGCACGTCGTCCAGGTTGACCACAATGTTTTCCGGGGTCCGCGCGGTGAGCCAGACGAGCTCCTCTGTGACCGACATGTTGGCCTCCACATGGGGCATGAAGGGGGGCACGAAGACCCAGTCTCCGGCTTTCATATCCAGGTACTCGGAGTAGTCCGCACCGAAATAGATGCGTCCGTGGCCGCGGAGGACATAGCCGCCGGTTTCCGCTTCGCCGTGGTGATGCGGGAGCGACCGGTAACCGGGCACATTGGATACCTGCCCGAACCAGATTTTGGTGGCCGGAGTGTGCTGGATGCTTACGCCGGAGACCCGGACGCAGTCCCCGGACTGGGCGGTGTTGGTGTCTTCCTCCCCGGCCCGCGTCACCACGGGCACCACCTGCCCGTCGGGGCCGGCATAAACGGAGTTGTCTCCTTCGACGCTGTACGCGGTCATGATTTTCCTTTCCTGGCACCGTGGGTGCCGGTGGGTGGATGCTCTAGGCGGTGACCCGGGAGGAGACCCGGATGTGGTTTTCCAGCCGGCCGATCCCGCCCACCTCGGTGGTGAGGACATCGCCGTCGGACAGATAGCGGGGAGGATTCATGCCCATGCCCACTCCGCCGGGGGTCCCGGTGAGGACAATGTCGCCCGGACGCAGCTCGGTGAAGGTGGAAATATAGGAGAGCAGGCGGGCGGCGCTGAAGACCAGGCTGGCCGTATTGCCGTGCTGCATGCGCTCGCCGTTGAGGTAGCAGCTGACCTCCACTCCGGCCTCCGGATCCAGTTCGTCGGCGGTGACGAGCACCGGCCCCAGGGGCGTGCTCCGGTCAAAGGCCTTGCCCTGGAACCACTGCAGTGTCCGGTTCTGCCAGTCCCGCATGGAGATATCGTTCGCCGCGGTGTAGCCGGCAATTCCTGCTGCTGCTTCAGCCTCGTCGGCATGGCGGAGCGCGGTTCCCACCACTACTGCAAGTTCGCCCTCCCAATCCACGCTTTCGCTGCCGCTGATGTCCAGGTCCGCGAAGGGGTCGGTGAGGGTGTCCGCGAATTTCGCGAAGAGTGTGGGGAACCGGGGAAGCTCCCGGCCCATTTCCAAGATGTGCTCGCTGTAGTTCAGGCCGCAGCAAATGACCTTGGCCGGCACCGGGAGCGGGTTGAGCAGCGTGGTCCCTTCCCGCGGGACGGAACGGGCGACGGCGTCCGGTGCGGCGGCCTGCCGGGTTGCCTCTTCGCGCCATTGGTCCTGCTGAAGCAGGGCGCTGAGGTTTGGTGCGTCCAAGGGGAGGTAGCTTCCGTCCGGCAGCACAACGGCCGCGCTTGTGCCGCCCCCGGCGGCTATGGTTGCCAGCTTCATATGCTCTCCCTGCCTGTGTCTTCCCCGGCCGTGGAAGCAGTCCCGAGGAATATGTCGACTTTGTGACTGGCGTCACGTAGGCTCAATGTAGCACGGTGCAAATGGCTTGAACAGAGGCATTTTCACGCAGGAAAGTGATCCGCTCAGGAGGAAAAACCGCAATGCAGAATAAGGTCATCAACCCCTCTTCGCTGCCCAAACCGTCGGGGTATGCGCACGGCGTGCTGTCGGGGAACACGGTCTATCTGGGCGGGCAGACTGCCCTGGATGCAGAGATGCGGATTGTGGAAGGCGGGGTGGTTGCACAGTTCCGGCAGGCCTTCGGCAATGTGCTGACGACGCTGGCCGAGGCGGGCGGCCGTCCCGAGGATCTGGTATCCGTGACTATTTACCTCACGGATGTGGACGACTACATGGCCAACGGCCGCGAAATCGGCCGTATCTGGCGTGAGATGGCGGGGTCGGAGTATCCGGCGATGGCCGGGATCGGTGTCAGCCGGCTGTGGCAGAAGGAAGCGGTCATCGAGATCCAGGGCGTCGCCGTAATCCAGGACCGGGACTAGCCGGGACGAGCCGGAACTAGGGAACGTCGTCGATGACGGCGGTCGCGTGCTCTTCGGCCAGCGGACCCAGAACGGAGTGCAGCCGGGAAAAGAGGTCGTGTGCCTCCAGCGCATTCCAGTCCTTGGAGAGCAGCTCCACCGGCAGCCCCGGGTCCAGGTACGGGAGCCGGCGCCATTCGGTGAGCAGTAGCAAGTGGTCCACGAACGCGCGGGCCATGCGGTCCGCAACGGGCTGCCCGCCGTCGAGCCAGCGTTCCAGCAGCGGTTGCTGGAGGCGGATGAACTCGGCGTACTGAAGCTCGAGCGCCGGCAGGTCCCACCACTGCGCCACATTGGCCCGCATGTCACTGCTGCCAACGTGGTCGGCGAGGAAAAACTCCAGGTACTGGCCCATACCGCGGTTTTCGAAGTAGGACAGAACCGAGGGACGCAAATGTCCGGGGGCAATCCATAGCCCGGGGGTGACTGATCCGAAACCCATCCGCACCAGTGAGCTGCGGATCTTGTGCCGGATATTGCGCTGGGATTCAGGGACGGTGAAGGTGGCGAGCAGCCAGGGATCCTCAATGCCGGCGCGGCGGGGATGGAAAATCCTCTCGTCACCTTCGCGGAAGGTGTCCTGCATCCCGGACGACAGGGCGTATCCGCTGCGGCCCTGGACGGTCACACTTTCCAGGACACCCCGCTTCTTCAAGCGTGAGATGGAGGAGCGCACCCCCGCCGGACCGACACCGGCGTCCTGTAGAAGCCGGATGATGGTGGCCACCTGAATGCCTGCTCCCGGGGTCCGGGCATAGAGGCCAAACAGCGTAACGATCAATTGGTGGTGCCGGGGCACCGTGCCTTCCTGCATTTCCGCCGCAGGCGGCACTTCCTTGATCATTCCGTTATGGTACAACGCGCCGGACCTGCGGCTTGACCCCCGGCCGCCGGGCAGCGCAGCATGTACTGCCGGCCCGGAAATCTGCCGCAAACGGCGGGAATCATCCGCACGCCGTCGTCGTTATACGCAGTGCCGGACCGAGAGGGCCGGCAGTTGAGGCAACACGCAGTTGAAGAAACACCGGAAGTACTTGGCAACTGAACACGGGGATGATCGGTTTCGACGATGTTTGTTGAGCCAGGGGAAGCGGGCCGAGAACGCAGAGTTATCTCGTTAACGCTCTCTGCAAAAAAATAAGTGCCAAACCTATGCGCACTGACTTCGCTCTCGCTGCCTAAGCAGCCGGAGTAGTCCGTCAGCCCGGAGTCGCTCTCGCTCCGGATCCTGGCGTCGTTTAGAGGGCCACTGCTGAATACCTCCGCCGTCGGGGTGTTCGGGACTTTATGACGGCTGGGCCCGGATCAGCCACTCGTTTGCAAGATGGCTGGGGCCGAGAAAATCCGACGCATACTGCGCCCGGAGAAGCCCTGACAATACAACACCGGACGGGGGTTCGATTCCCCCCATCTCCACCGTATGTTGCGCCGAGACATCCTTTACGGGTGAGTCGGGTCAACGTTGACGCCCCGGTCTTCGGACCGGGGTGTTTTTCTTTGTCCGGCGGCATGCGCTTCCAACGCCGCGTTGAGCGGGCGCTAATCTGGGGGGAAGAAACTCGGTACGCGTGAAGGGACACCCATGCAGGCATTGACCATTACCCCCGGGCAGAAGGATTCGCTGGACCTGGCGGACCTGCCGGAGCCGGAAGCGGCCGAAGGCAGCGTACTGGTGGAAACGCTTGCCGTGGGGCTGTGCGCCACGGACCGGGAAGTGATCGCGGACGAGTTCGGTACTGCTCCCGAGGGCCGGGACTACCTGGTGATGGGCCACGAGAACCTGGGCCGGGTGCTGGAAGCGCCGGAAGGCTCCGGGCTGACCGCGGGGGACCTGGTGGTGGGGATTGTCCGCCGTCCCTGTGCGGAGAACTGCCGTGCCTGCGCTGCCGGTGAATGGGACATGTGCCATACCGGCAATTACACCGAGCACGGCATCGAAGCCCTGGACGGCTTTGCCCGCGAACGCTGGCGGGGTGAACCGGAGGACATGGTGAAGCTGAAGCCTTCCCTGGAACGCGTGGGCGTGCTGCTGGAACCGGCCACCATCCTCGCCAAGGCATGGGAACAGGTGGACCGGATTGGCAGCCGCGCCTATTTCCGCCCGCACGTGGTTGCCGTAACCGGTGCAGGACCGGTGGGCCTGCTGGCCGCGCTGCTGGGCATCCAGCGCGGAATGGAGGTGCATGTCTTCGACCTGGAAGAAGGCGGACCCAAGGAAGCCCTCACCAAGGAACTCGGTGCCGTATTCCACACCGAATCCCTCGCCGAATCCGGCGTCAGTGCCGATATCACCATCGAGTGCACCGGTGCTCCCGCCGTGATTCGCGAGGTGTTGCAGAACGGCGCCAAAAACTCCGTCACCTGCCTGACCGGAGTCTCCGAGGAAGGCGGTGAAGAGCCTTTGGACCTGGGGGCACTCAACCTGTCCCTGGTGATGGACAACCGGGTGGTTTTCGGAACCATCAACGCCAACCGCCGGCACTACCTCAAGGCGGCGGAGGCACTGGCCAAAGCCGACACGTCATGGCTGGACAAGATAATTTCCCGCCGGGTTCCCCTGGCCGACTACGAGCAGGCCTTCGAAGACCGCGACGGCGACATCAAGGTGGTGCTGGACCTGGCCTGATCCGTCCGGGAGGGTATTCAGCGGGGCCGGCTTCGGTGGTAGACAGGAAGCACCAGGGCCGCCCGGCGGCCGCGGCAAACCGCATTGGAGGGACGCTGATGACCAAGGAAACCGACCTTCCCATCATGCCCGGCGGATCGGACGCCGACCGGGCAGACCAGGACATTCCCACCGTTCCGGGCGCCGGTGACGCCGGCCCGGCCGGGGAAATCCACCGCGACGGTTCAGAGGCGGACGGAATGGACCAGGACATGATTCCCGGGGCGGGCGACGCCGGCCCCAGTGGCCCGGTCTATCCCGAGGGGTCCGAGGCCGACATCCTGGAACAGAAGGCGGAGGTCCCGGTGGATGACGACGGCTATCCGCAGGGATCCGAAGAAGACGATTCAAACGAGCGCTAGCGGGGGTCAGGCACCGTCGGGGTAGTACAAGTCGCTTATGCCGTAGGTGGGATCCAACGGGGAGCGTTGCATCTGGTGGTCCGCGGGGTGTTCCAGGCAGCTGGTGCGCAGGAAGACCGTGACGAAGTGCTCCGGGTTGGATTGGCCGCGTTCGTAGGTGACCGTGGCGCGAAGGCCTCCGTTGCTCAGCACTATTTCGCGGACAACGCCATCGGTTTCCTCGGAATCTCCGGCCTCGCGGGAGAAGGTCCATCCCTCCTGTTCCAAGGTGGAGACAACTTGCTCCAGTGCCGCGTTGGCTGCGGTGGCGTCCTGCGGCGTCGCGCTCAGTTCCGACATCCAGCTTGTTTGCTTTTGTTGTTCCTTGTTTTCGGGGCGAAGGCAGGAGATTTCCCGCAGTTTGTCGACCGCCAGTTCTGCGGCGCCTCCCGTCCCCTGCTGCAGCAGGGGAACCAGTTTCTCCAGCTCCTGCTGAATGTCCGCGAACTCTTCCGCGGAAAGAGGTGCTGCCGTGGATGTCTCCGTTTCTTGGGATTCTGCCTGCACCGAGGGCGCGCATCCTGCGGCAGCGGCGGTGATCAAAAGTGCCAGTATGACGGCGCCGGAGCGGCCGCGGGACCGTGGAGTCAATTCGCTCACTGTTCCAGGCCTTTCACTCTGACCGTGTCCAGTTTTCCATTCGCATAACTCCGGGTGCTCTTCGAAATCAGAAGCCACAACGGTACCGATGGCATTTTGAATGCGTCTGTCCTCCACATCATTTTCATCCCCTGGACCTGACCGAATGACTGGCCCCGAGCATTGCATGAGTTCCATTTGTGCGGCCATGGGCAGAACTGCCCATGGCCGCCCCGCTGCGGACGCCCTGGATCCGCCTGGAGCCGCAGACCACCGTAGAATGAACGGCGGCAACACGGCCGGAGGAAACAGCAGGAGCGGCGTGAACTTATTCGACCCGGCGGAGGTTTTCGACGCCGTTGACCTCGCCGGAGTGCTGGCCAACGGGGTGTTGGGCGGAGCCGTGGCACGACAGCTGCGGATGGACCCGGTGGGCTTCATTGTGCTGGCCCTTACCTCCGCCCTGGGCGGCGGTGTACTCCGCGATACCTTGCTGCAGGCCGGTACACCCGTGGCCCTGACCAACCCCGCCTACCTGTTCACGGCCATTGCCGGTGCTTTCATCGCGTACGCCATTGAACTCAAGGGCAAATGGGCCAACCGCTTCCTGATTGTGATCGACGCCCTCGCACTTGGCTGCTGGGCAGCAACCGGTACCGCCAAGGCCCTGGCCGTGGACCTGGACTGGCTGCCTGCCATCCTGATCGGCGTGGCGACGGCGGTGGGCGGCGGCATGATCCGCGACATTGTGGTGGGGCGCGTCCCGGCAATCTTCGGCGGCAACACCCTGTACGCCACCGGCGCGCTGGTGGCGGCCGCCGAAATGGTGGTCCTGTACAGCCTGGGAATGCAGAACGTGGGCATGGGCGTGGCCATCGGCACCTGCGCGGTCCTGTGCATCATGGCCCGGCGCCGCGGCTGGCGGCTGCCCGGCCCGGGCGAGTTCACCGTCAAGCTGCCCCGCCGCACCCGCCCGGCCGAGCGGCAGGCAGCAGGTTGGCCGCGGCCCACACTCCGGCGCCCCCGCCTGAGGCCACGGCCCCGCCCTGCATCCGGGGAAGGCGCGGAAGGAACCGGGCACAAGAACCCGGACCAAGATGACACCGGACGCGAATAACTGCGCTTATTTGCGCTAAAACGCTGATTCCGGACGATTTAGTCCCGAAAAAATCCACTTTTGCAGACTCGCTACGCCGGAGTAGCGTGGCCGTTATGACTGCTTACAAAAGCGTAAATCCCGCCACTGGAGAGACCCTCCAGGAATTCCCCGAAGCCACCGATGCTCAGATCAGCCAGGCCGTCACGTCCGCCCACGAGGCGTACCTCGCCTGGCGCAACGAACCGGTAGCGAGCCGGGCAAAGGTTGTTGCCCGGGTTGCCGAACTGTACCGGGAGCGCGCCGACGAACTGGCCGCACTCATTGCCACGGAAATGGGCAAGCCGCTGACCCAGGCGAAGGGCGAGGTAGCCCTCTCCGCGAACATCTACGAGTACTACGCCACCGAGGGCCCCGGCTTTATGGCCGACGAACAGCTGGCACCCAAGGGCGGCGGCACCGCCGTCGTCCGTACCCTGCCGGTCGGCCCCCTGCTGGGGATCATGCCCTGGAACTTCCCCTACTACCAGGTGGCCCGCTTCGCCGGCCCCAACCTGGTGCTGGGCAACACGGTGCTGCTCAAGCACGCCAACAACTGCCCGCAGTCCGCGCTGGCCATGGCACAGATCTTCGCCGACGCCGGCGTGCCCGAAGGTGCCTACATCAACCTGTTTGCCACCAATGAGCAGGCCGCGGACATCATCGCCGACCCGCGTATCCAGGGTGTATCCCTGACCGGCAGCGAACGGGCAGGCGCCGCCGTTGCCGAGGTGGCCGGCCGGAACCTGAAGAAGTACGTGCTGGAACTGGGCGGCAGCGATCCGTTCATTGTCCTGGACAGCCCGGACCTGGATGCCACCGTCAAGGCGGCCGTGGCCGGCCGCATGAACAACGCCGGGCAGGCGTGCAACGCCGCCAAGCGGTTCATTGTGATGGAGGACATCTACGAGGAGTTCGTGGAGAAGTTCACCGCAGGGATGGCGGCCATGGAACCCGGCGACCCGCTGGATCCGGAAACCCGGTTCGGCCCGCTTTCCTCGCAGGCCGCAGCGGACGGGCTGGTGGAACAGATCCGCAACGCCGTTGAGCAGGGGGCAACGCTGCGCACCGGCGGCGGACACATCGACGGCCCCGGCGCTTACGTGCAGCCCACCGTGCTCACCGACGTCACCCCGGACATGCGGGCCTTCTCCGAGGAGCTGTTCGGACCGGCCGCCGTCATCTACAAGGTGGCCAGCGCGGATGAGGCCGTGGAGCTGGCCAACAACTCACCGTTCGGCCTGGGCGGCACCGTCTTCAGCGCAGATGAGGACAAGGCACTGGAGGTGGCGGACCAGCTGGAAAGCGGCATGGTCTGGATCAACGGCACCGCCAGCACCCAGCCTGACCTGCCCTTCGGCGGCGTCAAGCGGTCCGGCGTCGGCCGCGAGCTGGGCCGCTACGGCATGGACGAGTTCGTCAACAAGAAGCTGGTCCGCACCCCGGCCAAGCGCTGAGGACGGACTAGGCCGCGCGGGTGCTTTCCGGTTCCGCGCTTTCGGGCTCCGGCCGGGAAGCATCCGCGTGGTCGCTGGGTCCGTTGAACACCACGTAGCGGTAGGCGAAGTACCGGAAGATGTTGCCCAAGGCTATGCCGACGATGTTGCCGGAGATGTTGTCCGCGAACTGGCTGCGGTAGCCCAGGACGTAGTGGGAGACGTACAGGCAGCCGGTGGCGATGAACAGGCCCACCAGGTTCGTCAGGCCGAAAAGCAGGGATTCGGTGCGGATGCTGCGGGTGCGCAGCTTGCGGAAGGTGATGTAGCGGCTGCCCAGCCAGGAGACGGTGGTCGCTGCCAGGACGGAAATGGTCTTGGCCAGGATGGGGCTGTCCTGGATCAGGGTGGAGGAGAGGATGTTGAACAAACTCACATCCACCACGAAGGCCACGGCTCCCACAGCCGAGAAGGAGCCGAGGCGGCGGGCGATCGCGCGCACCTTGTTGGTTTTAGCCATTACCGAATCCGTTCAACGCGTTCGCACCGGGACGCAGCTTCCTGCCCAAGCCGTGCAATCACGCAGGTGTGGGACTTTTACCTTCGGATGATTGCACACCGTGCATTTGGCCGCAAAATCGGGTCAAACGCAAGCGGAATCAGGGCAGTGTGACCGTAAAGACAGTTCCCTTGCCGGCTTCGCTCTCCATGGCGATGGTGCCCCCGTGCTCCTCCACAATGCGCTTGGTGATGACCAGACCCAGCCCCACGCCGGGGATCTGCGCGCGGCGGGCGGTGCCGGAGCGGAAGAATTTGGTAAATACCTCCGCCTGCTCGGCTTCGGTCATGCCGATGCCGCAGTCGGCCACCTGCAAAATGGTGGCGCCCGCGTCAGTGCGCCAGGCGCGGATCGTCACCTGGCCGCCGTCGGGCGAGTACTTGACCGCGTTGGAGAGCAGGTTGTCCAGCACCTGCGAGATGCGCTTGGGATCCACCATGGCCGGCAGGGACTCCGGGACCTGGGCGATCAGCTCGACGGCGTTGATTTCAGCCCGCGGCTCGGCGGAAGTGATGCAGGAGCGGATCAGTTCGCTGAGGTCGGTGACTTCCTGCTCCACGCTGGTGGACCCCGCAGCGGCGGAAAGCAGGTCGGAAACCAGATGCAGGAGCTTCTCCGAGTTCCGCTGGGCGACCTTCAGGGATGACGCCACATAGGACGGAATGGAATCTTCTTCGTCCAGCGCCAGCTCCAGGTAACCCATGATCGAAGTCAGCGGGGTACGCAGCTCGTGTGAAACGTTGGCCACGAAGTCGTCCTTGGCTGCCACGGCGTTGACCAGGCCGGTGACATCGCTGTAGGCGATCACCGAGCCCCGGAACGCGTCGTCGTCGCCCTTCATGGACCGGGCAGATACGCTCAGGGCCTTCTGTTCCTCGCCCTCGCCGTACCAGACCAGCTGGTCCGAGAAGGACTGTCCGCGGCCCGCGCGCTGCACCGGACGCTGCTCCAGCGGGACCGGCGTAGAGCGGTCGGGGCCGAAAATCAGCATTTCGCCCTCGGTGGGACGCTTGGTGAAGTAGGGGGCGGCCAAACGCTCATGCAGGCGCTGGCGCGAGTTGGTCAGGATCCGCCGTCCGTCCTCGTCAATAACCACCACACCCACCCGGACCGTGTCCAGGATGGTCTCCAGCATGGATTCCTTGCGCAGGCTCTCCAGCAGCGAAGCCTGCAGCACCACGTCCTTTTCCTGCAGCACCACGGCCTGGGCGGTAAGGCTCGCTTCCGCCGCAGCACGGGCAGACTCGGCGTCCTCAGCCGTGCGCAGCGCCGAGATCAGGTCCCGTTCGTACAACCGGCGCTCGTGCGCGTAAAACGCGACAATCTGGTCAAGGGCGGGCCGGTCGCCGGCTGCCGGCGTGCGGGTGGCGGAAAGCAGTACCGGAATGCGCTGGCCTCCGGGTCCCATGAGGTCGACGGCGAGTTCCGCGAACGCCTTGTTCATCCCCAGCTGGGGCATGGCGTGCGTGGTGTAGACAATCCGGTCACCCACCGGCAGCAGCTTCAGCAGGCTGGTGCCGCGCAGCTCCTCAATGGATTTACCGATCCATTTGAGCACCATGGCGTTGGCGGACACCACGGTGCCGTCTTCCAGGGTGAGGATGTGCCCGGCGGGTGCGTTGTTGAACAGTTCCTCGTAGTCGAGCGGGAAAAGCCGGTCCACCGCGGGCTACTTTGGCTGCTGGAGGAAGTCGAGGATGATGTCTGCGGTCTCGTCGGGGGCGCTGACGTGGGGAAGGTGCCCGGTGGCCTTCATCTGCACCAGGGTGCTCTGCGGCATCCCGTCACGGAGGTACCGGCCCACGTGCTCGGGGCAGAGCAGGTCCGAGGAGGCCTGCATGATCAGGGCCGGAACGGCAACCCGGGCCAGGAGGTGGCGGACGTCGGAGAGGAACGCCACCCGGGCGAACTGGCGGGCGATGGTTGGGTTCACCCGGCAGAAGCTGCCCTCCAGCTTGGCGCCGAGGGCGGGAGTTTCCGGGTTGCCCATAATGACCGGCGCCATGTTTGCCGCCCAGACCAGGTAGTTGGCGTCCAGGGACTCCAGCAGATCATCGAGGTCGGCCCGGCTGAAGCCGCCTTCATAGCCTTCCTCCGGGTGGTCCATGTAACTGGGGGACGGGGCCACGAGAACGACCCGGCCCAGCCGTGCGGGTGCTGCGGCGGCGGCAGCAATAGCCATCATGGCGCTTACGCTGTGGCCGATAAACGTGACGTCCTGCAGGTCCAGTTCCTCGCACAGTTCCAGGACGTCATCCACATAGCCGTTCAGGCTGGAGTACTTGGCCGGAGAATAAGCAGCGGCATCGGAATTGCCGGCGCCCACGTGGTCGAAGACAACCACTTTGTACTCATCCGTGAAGCGGGGAAGAACGCCCTCCCACATGCCCTGGTCGCAGCCGAATCCGTGGGCGAAAAGCAGTACCGGGCCGTCGGCGCGTCCCAGCACTCGAACATTGTTCCGAGTGCGGATATCAGTTGTCATGTACGTTTGCGCCTGCTTTTCTTCTGATGCAATGTCCGCCCCTGCCCCACAGCGGATTCAACTGCACACTTTACAGGTTCCCGGCAGCTTTAGACGCCATATTGGTTCCGTTCGGAAATGCGTTTAGCGTGCAGCTCCGCCGGGGATTTCCGATCTTCAGGCCACTTGTTATCCGCGGCTTCCCGGGCAACCCGGATGGTGGCTATCCATCCCCACACGCTCGTGGTTTTTCCGACGTAGCCGGGCCCGTACCAGCGTTCCTGCCCGGCGTCGTTGGGCTGCGCATTCCCGGTCACCTGCAGGCTTCCACCACCTGCAAACATGCCCAGGCGCCCGACGGCGACTGTACGGGAACAATGTCGCCCACCTCGAGCGCGGTGGCAGTGTGCGGGGAAAAGGGAAAGGTCCGGGCCGGCATGCTGCCATGGTGGCACGGAGGTGCGTAATTCGAATTGCGCAAAACACGGGAATTCCTGTTTTTGGTACTGGAGGCAGGCGGCCTCAATTGCTGCTGCGATCCTGCTCCTTAGCCCACGGCAAAGCGGAGTTCAGCCGCTCCGCCGTTGAACTGCGTGGTGGCCACCAGGTGCATGGGCGGAGTGGGCCCGTCCACCGGCAGCAGCCGCCGGCCGTTGCCCAGGGCAACGGGCATGTAGGTCACCCACAGTTCGTCCAGCAGTCCGGCGTCGGCAAACTGGGCGGCCACATTGCCGCCGCCCACCACCCAGACGTCGCGTTCACCGGCAGCATCCCGGGCTGCGGCAAGCACCTCGCGCACGTCGCCGGACGCGAACCGCACGTCGGCCTGCGGGGGAGCGGACTCTTCCCGGCTGGTGAGCACCCAGCACGGCTGCCGGTAGGACCAGTTGTCCGGTTCCTCCGTGCGCAGCCAGCGGTAGGTTTCCCCGCCCATCACCACCGCCCCCACGCCGGCAATGAACCGGTCATAGTGCGCCTGGAACGCTTCGAAACCGAACTGCAGCAGCCAGTCCAGGCTGTTGTCCTCGGTAGCGATGAAGCCATCCAGGGACGAGGCGACGTAATAGATGACCTTGGGCATGCCGAAAGACTACCGGCGCCCCCGCAGTGCCGGGCAGTGGACGGTCCCAAACGGTAGCCCCGGGCACCGGATTGCGCCCGCCTTCCGGCGCGCTCCGCCAGCTTCTGGGATAGGTTGAGAAGCACGCACCATAAGCAGCCTGACTATTTTGGATCCGGCCGGCGGACGGCACCGGGCGGGACGCGGAAGGAAGAACATATGAGCGAGCGGCTCGTAGCTGACCTGATTGTCGACCGGTTGAAGGCCTGGGACGTCCAGCGGGTGTTCGGGTACAGCGGAGACGGCATCAACACCGTGCTGGGAGCCATGCGCCGCAGCGGGGACCCCGAGTTCATCCAGGTCCGGCATGAGGAAAACGCCGCCTTTATGGCCGTGGGGCACGCCAAGTACACCGGCGGCGTGGGCGTGGTGATGTCCACCCAGGGGCCGGGGGCCATCCATCTGCTCAACGGACTGTACGACGCCCGGCTGGACGGGGTGCCCGTGGTGGCCATTGTCGGCCAGCAGTCCCGCAGCGTCCTGGGGTCCTCCTACATGCAGGAGGTGGACCTGATGAACCTGACCCGGGACGTGGCCTCGGCCTTCCGGCAGCAGATCAATTCCCCCGAACAGGTTCCGCTGGTGCTGGACCGCGCCTTCAAGAAGGCACTGGCCACCGGTACCCCCGCCGTCGTCATCATTCCGCATGACGTGCAGCAGGCGCCGGCGCCGGAACTGGAGCAGGAGCACGGCATCCTGGACACCGTCCCGGTGTTCCGCCCGGCCCGCATCCAGCCGCTCGAAGCGGATGTGCGCGCCGCCGCGGACCTGATCAATGCTGGAGAAAAGGTGGCGCTGCTGGTGGGGCAGGGCGCCCGGCATGCCCGCGCCCAGGTGGCTGACCTGGCCGAAAAGATAGGCGCCGGCATCACCACCAGCCTGCTGGGCAAGCCGTACGTGGATGAAACCGCGCCGCTGGCTGCCGGCACCATGGGCCATCTGGGCACCGCCTCCGCAGGGTACGTGCTGGACAACTGCGACACGCTGCTGATCATCGGCTCCAATGACCCGTGGACCGAGTTCTATCCGACGCCCGGATCCGCCCGCGCCGTGCAGATTGACCGGGACGCCTCGGCCATCGGCAACCGCTATCCGGTGGAGGTAGGCATCACCGGAGACGCCGGTCCAACACTGGATGCCCTGCTTCCGCTGCTGGACGCCAAACCCAACGCACCGTGGCGCGGCAAGGTGGAGGAAAGCGTACGCCGCTGGCACGAACTGGCCCGCGTCCGCGCCATGACCGAAGCGGACCCAGTGAACCCCGAACGTGTGGTCTATGAGCTGAACCGGCGGCTGCCGGCCAACGCGCAGGTGGCGGTCGACGTCGGCAGTTCGGTCTACTGGTACGCCCGGCACCTGCAGCTTCCCGAAGGCGTGCCGGCGCACCTCTCCAGCACCTTGGCAAGCATGGGCTGTGCGGTGCCGTACGGCCTGGCCGCCAAGCTCGCTGCCCCGGACCGTCCCGTGGTGGCGCTCTCCGGTGACGGTGCCATGCAGATGGCCGGGGTGGCCGAACTGATCACCCTGAGCAGGCTATGGCAGAAGTGGGAGGACCCGCGGTTTGTCATCTGCGTGCTGAACAACCGGGAGCTGGCCGAGGTGACCTGGGAGCAGCGTGAAATGGAGGGCGACCCGCGGTTTGAGGACAGCCAGTCGCTGCCGGACTTCAAATACGCCGAATACGCGAAGCTGCTCGGCCTGGAAAGCATCCGGGTGGAGGATCCGGAACTGCTGGGAGAAGCCTGGGACGTGGCGCTCGCGGCCAAGCGGCCGTTCCTGATCGAGGTTGTCACCGATCCAGCCGTGCCGCTGCTGCCGCCCTTCCCGGCCGGTGCGGCGCAGGCGGAAACCATGAAGGACGGACTGGACCAGGAAGGCGCCGCCGGTGAACACTCCCGCCGGATGCTGGAAATCTACCTGGCCCAGGAAGAGGGCTTGTACGGGGACCTCTGAGGCCTGGCGCTAGGCCCGGCGCTCCGCCCGTTGCTGAGCCCGTTGCTGCGAAGGCCCCGATAACGGAACGGGCGCACCCCGGCGGGGTGCGCCCGTTCCTCCTTTCGGCGGACCGGACCTGCCTTCGAGGGGGCTAGGAGCGGGTCGGCGCGCCGAGTTCCACGGGTTCTTCGTCATTGAGGTAGGCGGATTCGGAGTGGGCAATCAGGTCAATGCCCTTGAGCTCGCTCTCCTCCGGGATGCGCAGGCCAATGGTCAGCTGCAGCACCTTGGCAATAAGCCACGTGACCGCGAACGAATAGGCCAGCACCGCGAGGCAGGCCACCGCCTGGATGCCCAGGAGCGAGAAACCGCCGCCGTAGAACAGGCCGCTGACCCCGTTGGGGGCGGCGTCCGTGGCGAACAGGCCGATCAGCAGGGTGCCGAGCAGGCCGCCGACAGCGTGGACACCCACCACGTCCAGGGAGTCGTCAAAGCCGAGCCGGAACTTCAGCTCGATGGCCAGCGAGCAGACCAGTCCCGCAATAGCACCGATGGCCACGGCGCCCAGCGGGCTGACCGCGCCGCAGGCCGGGGTGATGGCCACCAGCGCTGCGATCAGGCCCGACGCCGCGCCCAGGCTGGAGGACCGGCCCAACCGCATGCGTTCCATCAGGGCCCAGCCGAGCAGTCCCGCGGCGGCCGCGACGGCAGTATTAAGGAATACAACCGCGGCGGAATGTCCGGCGCTTAGGGCAGATCCGGCGTTGAAGCCGTACCAACCGATCCACAGCAGGCTGGCCCCCAACAGGATCAGCGGGCGGCTGTGCGGCTGGCCGTGGCTGTGCGGCCAGCCCTTGCTGCGGCCCAGGACCAGGGCCAGGGCCAGGGCGGCCACCCCGGCGTTCAGGTGCACGGCGGTGCCGCCGGCAAAGTCGATGGCGCCCAGCTGGTTGGCGATCCAGCCGCCCACCACGGTGCCGTCCTCGTTGTCGAAGGCGAAGACCCAGTGCGCGAGGGGGAAGTAAACCAATGTGGCCCATAGTCCGGCAAAGACCATCCACGCACCGAACTTCATCCGGCCGGCGGCGGAACCGGCCACCAGGGCGGTGGTGACGCAGGCGAACATCAGCTGGAAGGCGGCAAACAGCGCCAGGGGAATGGACGCTGCCGGGTCCTCGGTGAGCAGCGAGGAAAGGCCGAAGAACTCTGCCGGGTTACCCAGCAGGCCCAGGCCCCCGAGCGAATCGCCAAACGCTGCGGAATACCCATACAGCACCCATAGGACGGCGACCAGGCTGGCTCCGCCGAAGCACATCATCATCATGTTCAGGATCCGCCGTGAACCCACCATGCCGCCGTAGAAAAAGGCGATCCCGGGGATCATCAGGCAGACCAGTGCCGAACTGGCCAGCAGCCAGGCCGTGTTTCCAGAGTCCATGGAGGTACTCCCGTTCGGGTCGGGGGCCCGGGTCTGCATGGGCGCTGCGTCAACAGGGCCGGGCAACAGCCGGGCGGGGGATGATGGACGGATCAGCCCCCCGGTACTGACCGGCGCCCCCGGTGGATGCGGGGCACTGGTTCCATGGTGGTGCCGGGATGTTACGAACGGGAGCGCCGCCGGGTTAGCGCTGTGTTAACGCTGGCTGGGCACCTGCTGGGAGCTTGCTGAACGTCAGGCGTTGCGGGGCATGCCGCGGCCGAAGGTGAAGGCCCGGACAATCTGGATGATGCCCAGCACCACCAGGAAGATCCCTCCGTAGATCACCAGGACAGCCAGGGATTCCACCGGGATAAAGAGGACCACAATACCGGCGAGGATGCTCAGGACACCGAGCACAATGGCGAACCAGCGGGAGCCCCCGCGGTCGGACTCGGCCAGGCTCATAACGCCTTCCACAATCCAGGCAATACCTATGACCAGGGCCAGCGCGGTCAGGGATGCAGCGGGATTGCGGATGGCGATCACACCCACGGCCACCAGGGCCAGCCCCACCAGGATGTTCAGGATCTTCAGCCCCGGGCCCAGTCCGGTGAAGACGCCCAGCAGGATGCGGATGGCGCCGGCCACCACAAAGTAGAGGCCAAAGAGGACGGCCAGGACCTCAAGGGTTGCCCCGGGCCAGAACAGGACCAGCAGGCCCAGGACCACCGAGACCACCCCGATGGTTGCCAGTCCGAGGCGGATCCCGCGGATAGCGGATTTGGCCAGGGTGAGGGCGTCCAACGCGAACCCGCCCTCTTGATGGAAAGCGCTGCCTGATGTGGACATCAAGACCTCCTGAGAGTTTCCCCCAAGCGGCTCCGGCAAATACCGGCCTGTCCAGTATCTGCCGCGGGCCGCGCCTTTCTCTAGGGAAGGCTGTCGGAACCGGTCAGCACGGCCCGGATCATGCCGGCGACGGCGGCCATGCCCTCTTTATTGGGATAGTCAGGACAGGCGCGGTGCCCCTGGCATGCCAAGCAGTTCGCGCACCTGCGCGTCGGTGGTCTGCGGGAAGGAGCGGTAGGCAAGTCCGACGGCGGGCAGTCCGCTGGGCGCCCACGGCACCACGACGTCGTCGGCCCCGAATGCGGGCAGCTCTGCGGCACCGCCGCAGGACATCGGCGCCGCAGCCACCAGCCGGGCAGGGTCCAGCTGCCGCACGGCGCCCAGCGCGGCGCGCATGGTGGCCCCGGTGGCGATGCCGTCATCCACCACAATGACCGTGCTGCCCCGCAGCCGGCGGGGCGGGGCACCCTGCCGGAACAGCTCCTCCCGCCGCCTCACCTCGGCCAGCTGCTCGCCCGAAGCTGCGTCGAACAGCGCCTCGGCCTCCGGATCGCGGGTCCGCCAGTACGCCAGGACATCCTCGTTGCGCACCATGCTGGTCACCCCCGCAATTCCCGCCACCGCTCCGGCCGCCAGCTCCGGCTGCGGCGGATATCCGACCTTGCGCACCACCACCACGTCCAGGGCGGCTCCCAGGCTGCGGGCCACTTCGGCTGCCACCGGGACCCCGCCGCGCGGCAGTCCCAGCACCAGCAGATCCGTGCTGCCCGCATACCCGGCCAGCGCCGCGGCGAGCTGGCGTCCGGCGTCGGCCCGGTCCTGCCAGCCCGGGCGGGGATTGTGCTGCTGAGGGGGATCCGGCATAACCAGCCATTTTCCGGAAAAGGGGATGGTCCTTTCACGCTAGGCGCGGACGCAGCCGGCCGGTAGGGGCCCTCGTTGCCAAAGCCGCGCCGGGCATAGCAAAGTGGCCGGTATGACGCAGACCGCAGTAATTACAGGAGCAACATCGGGTATCGGGGCCGAGTTCGCCCGCCAACTGGCCGAGCGGGGCTACAACCTCGTGCTGACCGGACGGAACACCGAACGGCTGGAGGCCTCCGCCGCTGAACTGGCCCGGCGGTACTCCGTCAAAACCGAGTACCTCGGCGCCGACCTGTCCACCGACGACGGCGTGGCCGCGGTCGCCGCGCGTGTGCGGGAACCGGACGTGCGCGTGCTGGTGAACAACGCCGGCTACGGACTGAAGAACGATTTCGCGCACAACAGCTTGGACGCCGAAGTGGACCACCTCAATGTGCTGGTCACCGCACCGCTGAAGCTGACCCACGCCGCGCTGAACAGCATGCAGGCCGGCGGGGGCGGACGAATCATCAACGTGGCCTCGCTGGCCGGCTTCCTGCCGCGGGGAACGTACAGCGCCGCGAAGGCCTGGGTCATCAACTTCAGCCGCTGGGCCAACATTTACTACAAGGACCGCGGGATCACCGTGACGGCGGTATGCCCGGGGTTTGTGCACACCGAATTCCACCAGCGCATGCAGATGGACAAGACGGTCTACCCAGGCTGGATGTGGCTGCAGCCCGAACGCGTGGTGCGGGAGGGGCTGGCCGCAGCCTTTGCCGGCAAGGGAGTGTCGATTCCGTCCAAGCGGTACCGGGCGCTCGCCGCGGTCAGCGGTCTCGCCCCGCAGGGGACGGTGGCCCGGATCGCCGGCCGGGGTCGGTAACGGGAAGCGGACGACGACGCGCGGAGCGGGGCGGGGGGTCGGCTGGGGGCTGGGGGTCGGCTGGGCCTGGGGTCGTTTGGTCTGGCAGCTCGAAAAGGCAAAAATTACCGGTTTTCGGCCGGAAATCGGTAATTTTTGCCTTTTCGTTGGGTGGGCCGGTGTTGGGGAAGCGGTTTTCCCACGCTCTGGTGCTGGTGGGACGGGTGTTTCCCCACGCGGCGCAGCAGTAACACTTCGTGGGAAATTGGATGCGGCAGGAAAGGCGGGGCGGGACACCCACCCAGACCGGCCAGCGCCTGTGACTCGGGACGTCATGCGGGCTGGCCGTTGCCCGGCCACGGGCCTAGGGTGACTGTGCGGTTCCCGCGCCGCCCCGGCCAGGCGTGACCCGGACCCGGGATGCTGTTCCCCACGGCTGTTCCCCACGGCGAAAGCGAGTCCCATGAGCACCCCCACGATTTACGCGCTGCACGAGAACCCTGAATGGTTTCCGCCCTTCGCCCGGGCCTTCGAGGCCGAGGGCGTCCATGTGGAGGAATGGCTGCTGACCGACGGTGTGCTGGACCTGGATGCGGTCCCGCCGGAGGGAATTTTCTGGTCGCGGATCAGTGCGTCGTCCCATACGCGGGACCACGGATTGTCCAAGGACTATGCCCGGGCCGTGCTGTCCTGGCTTCAGGCGCACGGCCGGCGGACCGTAAACGGCCGCCGGGTCCTGGAACTGGAAATGAGCAAGGTGGACCAGCTGACCGCCCTGCGGGCTGCCGGCGTCGACACCCCGCGCACCGTTGCCGCCGTCGGACGCCACCAGATCGTGGCGGCGGCCAAGGAGTTCGAGACCCCTTTCATCGTCAAGCACAATCAGGGCGGCAAGGGCCTGGGCGTGCGGAAGTTCGAGTCCCACGGTGAGCTGGCGGACTACGTGGCGTCAGCGGAGTTCGAGGAACCGGCGGACGGAATCACCCTGGTGCAGGAGTACATTTCCGCTGCCGAACCGTTTATCACCCGCGTTGAAATTGTGGGCGGGGAGTTCATTTATGCGATCAAGGCGGACACCGCCCGGGGCGGCTTCCAGCTCTGCCCGGCCGACGCCTGCGCCATTGACCCGGCCACCGGGAGGCCCATCATGCCGCCGGGCGCCACCATTGCCCCGGACGCCGACACGCAGCTGTTCAGCCTGCGGAAGGACTTCGACTCCCCAGTGATCGGGAAGTACCTGGAGTTTGCCCGCCGCAACGGGCTGGAGGTGTGCGGGATCGAGTTCATTGAAGCTGCCGACGGCCGGCTGCTGACCTACGACGTGAATACCAACACCAACTACAACGCCGCAGTGGAGGCCGTTGCCCCGCGGTCGGCACCGCGCGCGCTGGCCCGCTACCTGGCGTCCCTGACCGACTAGCTGCGTCCGCTTGGACCCGTTGACTGTTCCCCCACACCTCGGCGGCGGGACGGAACCGGCGTGGTTTGGACCTCGTTATTTATCGGTGGAAGCGAGGCCTCGCTATAGTCAGTTTTAGCCAACTTAAGGAGCAACTCCATGTCCGTCGCCGCTGAGCGTGCCTCTGAACCCCTGTGGGTCAAGAACTATCAGAGCGGTGTTCCGGCGCAGATTGAACTGCCCACGGAATCCCTCACCGCAATGATGGAAGAAGCTGTAGAACGCTTCGGCAGCAAGGTGGCATTGGAGTTCTTCGGCGCCGAGACCACCTATAAGGATCTGGGGGACCGGATCAACCGTGCAGCCGAGGGACTGCGCCGGCTGGGAGTGCGCAAGGGCCACCGGGTGGCCATCATTCTGCCCAACTGCCCGCAGTACCTCATCGCGTTCTACGCCGTGCTGCGGCTGGGCGCCGTCGTCGTCGGGCACAACCCGCTGTACACGGAGCGCGAACTCCGCCACCAGTTCGAGAACCACGGTGCCAAGGTTGCCATCGTGTGGGACAAGGCAGTGGAGAAGGTCCAGGACTTCCCCGGCGACGTTGCCGTGGAAACCATCGTGGCCGTGAACATCACCAAGGCCATGCCGCGCCTGAAGCGCATCGCCCTGACCCTGCCGCTGCCCTCCGTCCGGCGCACCCGCGAGGGACTGACCGCCAAGACCGAGCGCACCACCTCGTGGGAAGACCTGCTGGACAACGCCCCGCTGGCGCAGGACCACCCGCGCCCGCAGGTCACCGACCTGGCCGCGCTGCAGTACACCTCCGGCACCACCGGCGCTCCCAAGGGCGTCATGCTCACGCACTACAACCTGCGTTCCAACGCCCTGCAGGGCAAGGCCTGGATGCACGGCGCGCAGGAGGGCAAGGAAGTTATTTACGGCGTGCTGCCGATGTTCCATGCCTTCGGCCTGACCCTGTACCTGACCTTCTCGGTGCTCACCGGCTCCCGGCTGGTGCTGTTCCCCAAGTTCGACGTGGACCTGGTGCTGACGGCAGCGAAGAAGTCCCGCCCCACCGTCTTCTGCGCCGTGCCGCCGATCTACGAGAAAACCGCCACCGAATCGAAGAAGCGCGGCGTGGACCTGTCGACCATCCGCTACGCGATCTCCGGCGCCATGACCCTGCCGGCCGCCACGGTCAAGCTGTGGGAAGAGGTCTCCGGCGGACTGCTGGTGGAAGGCTACGGCCTCACCGAATCCTCACCGGTGGCACTGGGCAATCCGTTCGCCGAATCGCGGCGCAACGGCACCATCGGTGTGCCGTTCCCGAGCACCGAAATGCGGGTAGTGGACCCCGAGGCGCCGGAAAACGACGTCGAGCCCGGAGCTGCGGGCGAACTGCTGGTCCGCGGTCCGCAGGTCTTCGCCGGCTACTGGAACAACCCGGAGGGCACCGCGGAGGTGCTGCTCGACGGCGGCTGGCTGCGCACCGGCGACATTGTCACCGTGGATGAAGACGGCTTTGTGAAGGTGGTGGATCGGCGCAAGGAACTGATCATCACCGGCGGCTTCAACGTTTCCCCCACCGAGGTGGAGGACGTGCTGCGCACCCAGCAGTACATCCTCGACGCCGCCGTGGTGGGCTTGCCCCGGGCAGACGGCGGCGAGCAGGTAGTGGCCGCCGTCGTCCTGCAGGAAGGTGCCGAGCTGGATGAGGCCGCGCTGCGCGCCTACTGCCGGGAGCGGCTCACCCCTTACAAGGTGCCGCGGAAGATTGTCGCCATCGACGAACTGCCCAAGTCCATGCTGGGCAAGGTGCTCCGGCGCCAGGTGCGGGACTCCCTGCTGCAGGACGCCTAGCTTCCATCATCGTTTTCGCGGGGGCAAGAGGTTTACGCCTCGCGCTTCGGGTACCTATTGACGGTTCTCCGGCTGAGGGGCTGGAATTGTAAGTGGGCTTGGTATGTGTGCCAGGTCACTCACAAGTCAACCAACCGGCCACCCGGAGCTGCAGGCGGAAACCGACCGCTTCGCTGTTTTCCTCCACCGGCCGGGGGTGAATTACCGCCGGTCAACCGACTCGGCGGATTCGCTGTCGCGAGGAGAACAAGATGATCACGAATCAGCAGGTCGAAGGACTTATGACCGGTTCGGGCAACGTACTGGGCCCGAATGGTGACAGGATCGGTTCCGTCGGCACCTTCTACCTGGATGACCAGACCGACGAACCGGCATGGGTCACGGTCAACACCGGCCTTTTCGGCACGTCTGAAACGTTCATTCCCCTGAGCGAGGCAACCGTTGAGGGCGTTGACGTCCTGGTGCCCTATTCCAAGGAAGAGGTCAAGAACGCGCCGCAGATCGAAAGCGACGGTTCGATCAGCCCCGAAGAAGAAGTCACGCTGTACCGCTACTACGGGTTCAGTTACGACGACGGTTCCACCGAGTCCTTCAGCGAGACGGACACCATCACCACGGACAGCGGAACCAGCGGCATGAGGGACGCCGACATGAGGGACGCCGACGCCGGCCTGGTTTCGGATGAGCGCACCGCCGGTACATCCACCGGGTCGGGCACGTCCAACCTGTCGGACCACTCGCGGTCGGGTGCAAACATCGACGATGCCATGACCCGGTCCGAGGAGCGGCTGAACGTCGGCACCGAAAACCGTGCGGTAGGCAAGGCCCGGCTGCGCAAGTACATCGTTACCGAGACCGTCACCCAGCAGGTGCCGGTCAGCCACGAGGAAGTCCGGATTGAGCGCGAGCCCATCACGGACGCCAACGCGGGCGATGCCCTCTCCGGTGCCGAACTCACCGAGGACGAGCACGAGGTGACCCTGCACGCCGAGGAGCCGGTGGTGTCCAAGCACACCGAGCCGGTGGAGCGGGTACGGCTGGACACCGAGACCGTTACTGATACCGAGAGCGTTTCCGAAGAGGTCCGCAAGGAGCAGATCGACACGGACGTCAACGACAGCGACATCCGGCGCGGGAAGTCGGGCGGGTCCGGGTCCGGCGGGTCCGGGTCCGGCGGGTCCGGGTCGGGCGGCAGCTCGGGCTCGGGTTCCGGGTCCGGCCGCGGCCGCTAGCATCCGGCACAGCAATTTAGTACGCACGACGACGGCGGGTCCCGGGTTTTCCGGGGCCCGCCGTTTCGTTGCGGCTCCAGGCGGCACGTCGGAAGGTTCCCCGTCCCCGTTGTTACCCGCTAGGGTGGGGCAACTGTCTTCGATTCCCGGGGGAACCATGCGAAAAACCGCCGCCATTGCGGCCCTTGCCCTGATGCTCACCACCGGTTGCAGTGCGGCAGGTCCGGAAACCGAACCCGCCGCGGCACCGGCAGCGCCTTCCGCTACCCCCGCGCCTTCCGCCACTCCGACGGCGTCGGCAAAGGATTCACTGGAGCAGTCCTGCCGCAAACTCCTCGGGCCGGAGGGCAAAGGGGTGCTTTCCCAGGCCAGCTATTTCGTGCGAATCAATGAGGGTACCTACGGATTCAACGGGCCGGCAGAAAGCGCCCGCACAGTGGAGAAGCAGATCCGCAGCATCGCCCTCACCGCGCCGGAGGGCCTGGATGTGCAGTTGGATGAGCTGGTCTCGTCCTTGGGTAAGGCCATCATTGCGGCCGAAAGCCAGGCTGCCGGATCGAGCTTCGACATGTTCGCCTGGCAAAGCACCATTGCGGACCTCCAAGCAACGTGCGCGCCCTACGAGGTGGGCTGAGCCCGGCGTTGTACCAGGCGTTGGCGCTGGCCCACCACTCACGGTCTGTCAATGGATGGAATCCGTGCAGGTCTGCTGTCGCATCCCGGCCACCCCTGCGATGGAGTCTCCGGAAATGTGGCCGGTTTGGGGAAACGCTGCCACTTTGGGAAATCCCTGCCGGTTTGGACTGGCAGCAGAATGCCAAACCGGCAGGAGAATCCCAAACCGGCAGGAGTACACCCCAAGCCCCTACGCCACCAGCCGGGCCGTCCGTTCCAGCACTTCCCGGCAGGCACGGATGGCCGGACGCTGGCTGCCGGCCTCACGCACCGAAGTGAAGATGGTCCGCCGTGGTTTGCCCGGCAAATCCAGCAGCCGCACGGTCGGGGGCCGGCCCGTCCAGACCAGCTCCGGCATCAGCCCGACGGCGTTGCCGGACTCGATCAGCCGAATCTGCGCCTGCAGGTCCGCCGTTTCATACCGCACATCCGGTTCAAACCCGGCTTGCCGGCAGGCCTGCTCAGCCCAGTGCCTGGAAGCTGCACCCCGCGGCTCCATGACCCAGGCCAGGGAGGCAGTGTCGGCAATGGAGCGGATATCCGGCCCGCCCAGGTTCTCCGCAGGCACGGCCAGATGGATGGCGTCGGTGGTCAGCTGTTCCCGGTCCAGCCCGGGATGCCTCGGAGCGGCGTGCCCGGGGTACTGCTCGGCAATCACCAGGTCGAAGTCCCGGGCCCAGGTTTCATACAGTGCCGTTTCCGGTTCCCGCTGGGTCATTTCAATACGCACCTCGGGGTAGTCCCGGCCCAGGATGGTCAGCGCGTCCGGCATCAGCGCCAGCGCCGCGGACTGGAATACGGCCACCCGGACCGTGCCGGCAACCGTGGTCAGCGACTCGGCCAGATCTGCCTCGGCCGCTTCCATGGAGTCCAGGATGCGGGCGGCGTGGTCCACCAAGATTTCCGCCTGCGGCGTCAGTGTCACCCGGCGGCCGGTCTTGCGCAGCAGCTCCACTCCCACCTCCTTTTCCAGCAGGGCCAGCTGCTGGGATACGGAGGACGGACTGAAGTTCAGGGCGGTGGCCACAGACGCCAAGGTACCCCGGACCTTCAATTCACGCAGAAGCCGCAGCCGGCGGATATCGAGCACGGGAACCCCTCGTAGAACGTTCAGAAAAGCTGACCAGTATTGGTCGGAAAAGATCGCTTTATCTAATTGAACTACAAGCGGATACTGAGTCAGTACCTCGGGGGAACCCCACTTGTTAGACGAAAAGAGCACCAGGAAAATGACCGACACCTTTGAGGACCGCGCCACCGCCGACGCCGTCCCCAACGCCGCGCTGGCAGAGCAGTCCGTAGCCCTCGTCCGCCGCTGGCTCACCGAGGCCGCAGCCGTCCCCGTGGACGCCTCCGCCGCGCAGCTGGCCGGCGTCCTCAAGGACCCCGACGGCCTCGGTTTCACCGTGGGCTTCGTGGACGGCGTCGTCCGCCCCGAAGATATCCGCGTCGCCGCCCGCAACCTGGCTGCCTTGGCGCCCCGCGTCCCCGGCTTCCTGCCCTGGTACATGCGCGCGGCCGTCCGCGCGGGCGGCATCCTGGGCCCGGTGGTGCCGCAGATCGTCATTCCTGCCGCCCGCAGGGTGCTGCGCGAAATGGTCGGCCACCTGATTGTGGACGCCACCGACGCCAAGCTGGGCAAGGCCATCGCCGGCATCCGCAAGGAGAACATCCGGCTGAACATGAACCTGCTGGGTGAAGCCGTCCTGGGCCAGCATGAAGCCGCCCGCCGGCTCGAGGGCACACACGCGCTGTTGGCCCGCGACGACGTCGATTACGTCTCCATCAAGGTCTCCGCCACCGTGGCCCCGCACTCGCCGTGGGCCTTCAACGAGGCCGTGCAGCATGTGATCGAGTCGCTGACTCCGCTCTTCCGCCGTGCCGCGCAGTCTCCGGTGAAGAAGTTCATCAACCTGGACATGGAGGAATACAAGGACCTGGAGATGACCATGGCGGTCTTCACCGGGCTCCTTGCCAAGCCTGAGTTCAAAGAACTGGAAGCCGGCATCGTGCTCCAGGCCTACCTGCCGGACGCCCTCTCGGCCATGATGCGGCTGCAGGAATTCGCTGCCGCCCGCCGTGCCGAGGGCGGAGCCGCCATCAAGGTGCGCGTGGTCAAGGGTGCGAACCTGCCCATGGAGCAGGTGGAAGCCTCCCTGCACGGCTGGCCGCTGGCCACCTGGCACTCCAAGGCGGACAGCGACACCAACTACAAGCGCGTCATCAACTACGCCCTGCACCCGGACCGGATCTCCAACGTGCGGATCGGCGTGGCCGGGCACAACCTGTTCGACGTCGCGTTCGCCTGGCTGCTGGCCGGGGAACGCGGCGTGCGGGACGGCATCGAATTCGAAATGCTGCTGGGCATGGCCGCCGGCCAGGCCGAGGTGGTGCGCCGCGACGTCGGCAGCCTGCTGCTCTACACCCCGGTGGTGCACCCGGCGGAGTTCGACGTCGCCATCGCCTACCTGATCCGCCGCCTTGAAGAGGGCGCCAGCTCCGAGAACTTCATGTCAGCCGTCTTCGAGCTGGCCGAGAACGAGGCCCTGTTCGAGCGGGAAAAGCTGCGTTTCCTGGCCTCGCTGGAGAACCTGGACACCGCCGTTCCCGCACCGCACCGCGTGCAGGACCGCAGCATGCCGGCCGCCGCTGCCGCCGCGGACAGCTTCGACAACACTCCGGACAGCGATCCGTCGCTGCCCGCCAACCAGGCCTGGGGCCGCGGCATCCTGGCGCGTGTGCCCGGCTCGGACCTGGGCGAGGCCGCTGTGGCCGCCGCCGCAGTCAGCACCGAAGCCGAGCTGGAAGCCGTCATCAACACCGCCGTCACCCAGGGCAAGGCCTGGGGTGCGCTCAGCGGTGCGGAGCGGGCCGAAGTGCTGCACCGCGCCGGTGAAGTCCTCGAGGCCCGCCGCGCCGACCTGATGGAGGTCATGGCCGCCGAGACCGGCAAGACCCTGGACCAGTCGGACCCCGAGGTTTCCGAGGCCATCGACTTCGCGCACTACTACGCCGAGCTGGCCCGTGAACTGGACACCGTGGAAGGTGCCCGGTTTGTGCCCTCCCGCCTGACCGTGGTCACCCCGCCGTGGAACTTCCCGGTGGCCATTCCCGCCGGCTCCACCCTGGCAGCGCTCGCCGCCGGGTCCGCGGTCGTCATCAAGCCCGCCCGCCAGTCCGCGCGCTCCGGCGCCGTGATGGTGGAAGCCCTCTGGGAAGCCGGCGTCCCGCGCGACGTGCTGCAGATGGTCCAGTTGGGCGAAAAGGAACTGGGCCGCCAGCTGATTTCCAACCCGGCCGTGGACCGCGTGATCCTCACCGGCGGCTACGAGACGGCCGAACTGTTCCGCTCCTTCCGCCCGGACCTGCCGCTGCTGGCCGAGACCTCCGGCAAGAACACTGTGATTGTCACCCCGAGCGCTGACTTCGACCTGGCCGCGCGCGACGTCGCCGCCTCCGCCTTCGGGCACGCCGGGCAGAAGTGCTCGGCCGCCTCGCTGGTAATCCTGGTCGGCTCCGTGGCTAAGTCCCCGCGCTTCCGCAACCAGCTGGTGGACGCCGTGCAGTCCCTGAAGGTCGGCTACCCGGAGGATCCCACCACGCAGATGGGCCCGATCATCGAACCGGCCGCCGGCAAGCTGCTGCGCGGCCTCACCGAGCTGGGCGTGGGGGAAACCTGGCTGCTGCAGCCCGAACAGCTCGACGAGAGCGGCCGGCTGTGGAGCCCGGGCATCCGCACCGGCGTGCGCCGCGGCTCCGAGTACCACCTCACCGAGTACTTCGGCCCGATCCTGGGCGTCATGACGGCGGACACGCTGGAAGAGGCCATCGAGATGGCCAACGACATCGACTACGGCCTCACCGCCGGCCTGCACTCGCTGGACCCGGCGGAAATGGATGTCTGGCTGAACCGCATCTCTGCCGGCAACCTCTACGTGAACCGCGGCATCACCGGCGCCATTGTGCGCCGCCAGCCCTTCGGCGGCTGGAAGAAATCGGCCGTGGGCGCCGGCACCAAGGCGGGTGGCCCCAACTACCTCATCGGGCTGGGCAACTGGGAAGCGGTAGACGGCACCTCCGAGGCAGCCCTTGAGCTACCCGCAGCAGCGCCGGCGGCGCGACTGGTAGCTGTGGCGGAATCGGCCGGGTCGTCCTTCAGCGCCGACGACGCCGCCTTCCTCCGCCGCGCGGCGAACCGTGACGCGCAGGCCTGGAACAGCGAATTCGGCACCGCCAAGGACATCTCCGCACTCTCCGCCGAGCGCAACGTGTTCCGGTACGTTCCCGTGCCGGTGACCGTCCGCCTGTCCGAGGGCCAGCCGGCGGCCCGGCTCGTCCGCGTGCTGGCCGCAGCGCTGACGGCAGGGTCAACGGTGGCCGTATCCACCGCCGTCGACCTCCCCGCCGGCGTGCGGGCGGTCCTGACCGAACTCGGGCTCCAGTTCCGGGTGGAGGACGACGCCGCCTGGCTGGCTTCCGCCGCTGCCTCGCTGAAGAACGGCCGGGTCCGGCTGATCGGCGGTTCCGCCCGGGCCTTGGCCGAGGCGACCGGCGGCACCCCGGATATTGCCGTGTACGCCCAGCCGGTCACCGAATCCGGCCGCTTGGAGCTGCTGCCGTTCCTGCATGAGCAGGCCGTCAGCATCACGGCGCACCGCTTCGGCACGCCGAACCACCTTTCGGATGCGCTGATCTAGCTCCGCAGCCGCCTGCCGGGAAAAGCACCGCAGAAAAGTACAGAAGGGCGGGAAGCCGTAAGCTTCCCGCCCTTCTGTACATTCGCCCGGGCCCGCCCTTGTCCCCGCTGCAATGGCGGCTGATGATGGGGTGGCCGGGGTGTATCGGGCTTCGGCACGCCGTCAGGGAGGCAAACATGCAGCCGCTGCTTATGGGCAAGAACGCCGTCATCTACGGTGGAGGCGGGGCTATCGGCGGCGCGGTGGCTCAGGCCTTCGCCCGGGAAGGGGCCCGCGTGTTCCTTGCCGGGCGCACCCCGGAGCCGCTGCAGGCGGTGGCTGCGGCGATTAGGGCGGCCGGGGGAGTGGCGGACACGGCACTGCTGGATGCCACCAACGAGCGGGCCGTGAACCAGCATGCCGACGACGTAGCGGCCGCGGCGGGAAGCCTGGACATCTCCCTGAACGTGATTCAGCACGGAGACGTGCAGGGCACCCCCATGGTGGAAATGCCCGTGGCGGAGTACCTGCGCCCGGTGGACACCGCGGTGCAGACCTTTTTCCTCACCTCGCAGGCCGCAGCCCGGCACATGATGAGGCAGCGTTCGGGGGTGATCCTGGCCTTCGGCGGGTCCGGGGACCCCGTGCCGGGTCTGTACCTAGGCGGATTGCAGACCGCGTTCGAAGCCATGGAAGCGATGCGCCGGCAGCTCTCCAGTGAGCTGGGGCGCTACGGCATCCGGGTCCTGACCCTGCGCACCGGGGGCATTCCGGAAACCCTGCCGGAAAATATGGAAGGTGCCGGCGAGATTGCCGACACCATCACCAACGCCACCATGCTGGGCCGTGCCGCCACGCTGGACGACGTCGGCTATGCGGCGGCGTTTGCGGCCTCGGACCGCGCTGCCAGCATGACTGCCGCCACGCTGAACATCAGCGCCGGTGCGCTGATTGACCGCTGAGGTGTTGCCGCTCTGATCCTCGAAGCGGCACTAGACCTTCCAGAGCGAGAAGTCATCCATGCTGACGGCGGTCCGCACGTCCGTGGATTCGTCGCGGATCCAGACCGTGGCCAGTCCCGGGGCAGTCTCCTGGACGGAGCCGCGGAAATAGGTTTCCCCGCCGCTGCGGGCTTCCACGGTGTCACCGCGGTGAAGGGAGCGGATGCTGCGTACGCGCTTGGCACGCACGGTTCGGGCCGAGGGGGCTGAAGGTTGGGCGCTTGCTACCGGCAAAGGGCGTCTCCTAGTGGGTTGATTCCTAGCGGGCTGATATTTATGCCAACAAACGCATATGCATCAAATATTCCCGATCACGCATGCAACCCTCACCCCCGGACGGCAGCCGCGGGTAGGATTCGGCCATGGATATCGTGGATTTCCTGGTCACACGCTTCCAGGAAGACATCTCCGAAGCCCGCAAACTCCTCGCCTCCCCGAACGTTTCCCTCTCCGACCGCTGGTATGAAGACCGCCTGCTGAAGGAATGCGAAACCAAGCTCATGCTCATTGAGATCATCGGCGGAGCACGCCGGCATGCCCTCTCCCGCATGATCCTGGACGAAGAGGACGAGGATGATCCCCGGTTCCGGGAAGAACTGGAATGGACGCGGCTGGCCCTGTCCGCCCTCGCCGCCGTGCACGAGGACCACCCGGATTTCCAGGACGCGTGGCGGCTCACGCAGGAACGCCCCTAACCGGCCACCAGGCGGGCTGTGGGGCCCGCGTATGCGCTGAAGCGCTTTGGGCAATAGATTGGTTCCATGAGTGCAAAGCCTACTGATCAATCTGTGCCGGACACCGATCTGCTCCACCAGCTCGCCGACGCCCACCACGTCGCCACCACGTTCAAGGGCTGGGACGGGTCCGAACAACAGGTTACGGACGCCACCCTGCGCCGGGTGCTGTCCGCGATGGGGCTGGACACCGCCACGGACAAGGATCTGGAACGGTCGCTGGCACAGTCCCGGGCCGCCGACTGGAAGCGGCCGCTGCCGCCCACCGCCGTCGTCCGGCAGGGCTCCCCGGGTACTGTCGCCGTGCACCTGCCCGCCGGGACTTCCGCACAGCTGACTCTTCGGCTGGAAGACGGCGGCGAACAGGAACTGGACTGGCCGGACACCCCCGAAGCGGAACTGGAGGTGGACGGCACTTTGGTGGCCCGCACCGCGGTGCCGCTGCCCGAGGGGCTGGAACTGGGCTGGCACCGACTGGAGCTGACGAGCGGAGCTACCCGGGCTGAGGCGGTCCTGGTGGTGACGCCGGACCGGCTGGGTACCGCCGACGCATTGCTGGCCAAGCGGGCCTGGGGAGTGCAGGCCCAGCTGTATTCGGTGCGCTCCTCCAGGTCCTGGGGCATCGGTGACCTGACCGACCTGGCGGACCTGGCCGCCGTCGCCGGCTCGGACTATGACGCCGGATTCGTCCTGATCAACCCGCTGCACGCCGCCGAGCCTGCGCCGCCCATTGAACCGTCCCCTTACCTGCCCACCACCCGGCGGTTCTTCAACCCGCTGTATATCCGGGTGGAAGCCGTGCCGGAGTACGCCTACCTGGGCGATGCGCAGCACCGGGCGGCCGAGGACACCGCCCGCAGCTTGTATGAGGCCAACACCTCGGCTGCCGAACTGGACCGGGACGCCAGCTTCGCCGGGAAGCTGAAGGTCCTCGAAGACGTCTACCGCGTCCCGCGCAGCCCGGCCCGGCAGCGGCAGTTCGAGGAATTCACGGCCGACGCAGGCCGTGGCCTTGAGAACTTCGCCCGCTGGTGTGCGCTGGCCGAGGAACTGGCGCCGGGCGCCCCGGAATGGGACGACGCCTCCGGTCCGGACAGCGAGTACGTGCTGGCGCAGTTGCCCAGGCTCCAGGAACGGATCGGCTTCTTCAAGTGGCTGCAGTGGATCCTCGACGAACAGCTCGAAGCCGTGCAGCAGGCGGCCCGGAAGGCCGGCATGGGAATCGGCGTCATCCATGACCTGGCGGTGGGGGTACACCCCGCCGGCGCGGATGCCTGGATGCTGCGTGACGTGCTGACCTCCGGCATTTCCGTGGGAGCCCCGCCGGACATGTTCAACCAGCGCGGACAGGACTGGAGCCAGCCGCCGTGGCATCCCGGACGCCTGGCCGAGTCCGGCTACGCCGCATACCGGGACATGATCCGCACCATCCTCCGGCACGCCGGCGGCATCCGGGTGGACCACATCCTGGGCCTGTTCCGGCTGTGGTGGATCCCCCAGGACGCCGAGTTGCCCGGTGAGGGCGCCTACGTCTACTACGACCATGAGGCACTGATCGGCATTCTGGCCCTGGAAGCGCAGCGTGCCGGCGCCGTCGTCATCGGCGAGGACCTGGGCGTCTTCGAGCCGTGGGTGCAGGATTACCTGGCTGAACGCGGGGTGCTGGGCACGTCCATCCTGTGGTTCGAGCAGACCGAGGACGGCCCGCTTGCTCCCGAGGAGTACCGGGCGGGCGCGCTGACCAGCGTGAACACCCATGACCTGCCGCCCACCGCGGGATATCTGGCCGGAGAGCACGTGAACCTGCGCGAGGAACTGGGCCTGCTGAACCGGCCCGTGGAAGAAGAGCGCCAGGCGGACAGCGAGGCGCAGGAAGCCGTACTGGAGGCGCTGCGGCAGCGCGGCCTGCTGCCCGCCGCCGCCGAGGGGGAGGCCGCGGGGCAGCTGCGCGGCGAGCAGATCCAGCAGACGGTGGAGGCGCTGCACGAGTTCATCCTGCAGACGCCCTCGGTGCTGCTCGGGGTTGCCCTGGCGGATCTGGTGGGGGAGAAGAAGACCCAGAACCAGCCCGGGACCGCCGATGAGTACCCGAACTGGCGGATACCCCTCTGCGGTCCCGATGGAAAGGCGGTGCTGCTGGACGACCTGGAGAAAAACCCCCGGTTCCGGTCCCTGGCTGCGCTGATGCAGGAGGGGATCTAGGCCTACTCCTCGAGCTTCATGGCCTTGCGCAGGGTCAGTGAGCCGCCGCTCTGCATGACGGCCCGGCGGTAGATCCGTGCCGAGAAGGACAGCAGGCCGTAAGCTGCCGCCAGTGCCAGCACCAGTGAGGCAAGGGACTGCCACAGCGGCACTTCGGTGCTCAGCATCCGGATGGGCATGGCCACCGAGGAGATCACCGGGACAAAGGACGCGAGCACCAGCAGCTGCCCCTTGGCGAATATCCCCGCGAACAGGGCAGCCATGATCACCGCCATCACGGGGGTGGAGCTGCTGTTCAGGTCCTCGCTGCGGCTGGCCATGGAACCAAGCATGGCCCAGCCGGCAGCGAGGATCAGGAACCCGACCAGGAAGAAGACCAGGAACCAGCCCGAGACCGGGATGATGAAGCCCAGCGTCTCCGCGGTTCCGGTTAGGTTCATCGCCAGCAGGGCCGCCCCGGCGTACAGGGCCAGCTGGATGATGGCCAGCACGGTGTTGCCGGCCACCTTGCCGTAGAGCAGCTGGCGGATGGGGATGGCGGTGGCCAGGATCTCCACCACCCGGTTCTGCTTCTCCTCCAGCACCGAGGTGGCAATCGCCATCCCGAAGATGATGGTGGCCATGTAGAAGAGGAAACTGAACACGAAACCGACGGCGGAAGCCACCGAGGAGTTCTCGGCGTCGCCTTCGAGCAGGGCTTCGTCCAGCTTGCTGCCGGCGGTCAGTTCCTCAGCCGTGGTTCCGGCTGCGGCGGCGTTGGTGCTGATGACGTAGCTGGTCAGGGCATCCGCCACCGGTCCGCGCAGTTCCGCATCGATGTCTTCCCGGCCGGTGAGCGTCCAGGTGCCCTCCTCCCCGCGCAGCAGTGCGGCGTCGGCCTCTTCGTCGCGGACCAGTTGCAGGGCGGCGTCCTCGGAGTCCGCGGTCCGGACCTCGAAGGAGGTGTTCCCGTCATTTTCCTGTCCGACGGCGTCCGCGCCGGTGATGATCTCCGAACCGGCGGAATCAGTGACCGCCACGGTGAAATCGGAAGCGCGGGAGGACATGTAGCCGCTGAACAGGACGCTGCCGACAATCAGCACCATGGTGACCAGGGTGGAAATCAGGTAGGTGCGGTCCCGCATCTTGACCATGACCTCGCGCAGCGTCACCACGGCCCAGGCAGGGGTGGTGCTGCCTTGTTCGGCGGTTTTCTCCGGGTTCTCTGGTTTCTCCGGGGTACGGGTTGCAGTGCTCATGCGGTCACCTCACGGTAAATGTCGCTCAGGGAGGGGCGGATGGGGGTGAATTCGTGCACCGTACCCCGCGCGACGGCGGAGGCGAGGGTGCGCTGGGCGCCGGAGTCGTCGTCGAACTCCACCAGGGCCGTGGGACCGGCGACGTCAATGACCCTCAGCCCGGCCTCTTCCCGCAGCCAGCCGGCGTCGGGGGAAACCGTGATGCGGTGCCGGCGGGGGACCGCGGCGCGCAGCTCGTCGCCGGAGCCCGCGGCCATCAGGCGTCCCTGCTGCAGCACCACCAGGTTGTCGCAAAGCCGGTCCACCAGGTCCAGCTGGTGGCTGGAGAACAGCACCGGCACACCGGCGGCGGTACGTTCGCGCAGCAGTTCCACCATGGAATCCACGGCCACCGGGTCCAGCCCGGAGAAGGGTTCGTCCAGGATCAGCGCGGTTGGCCGGTGCAGCAGGGACGCGGCAATCTGCACGCGCTGCTGGTTGCCCAGGGACAGCGATTCCAGTTTGTCCTTGCTGCGGTCCGCCAGATTGAAGCGTTCCAGCAGGTCCAGGGCTTCACGGCGGGCCGCGGACTGGCTCATCCGGTGCAGCTGGCCCAGGTAGACCAGCTGGTCGATGATGGGCTGCTTGGGGTACAGGCCGCGTTCTTCGGGCATGTACCCGAAGGCTGCCCGCCGCTGGGCGGTCAAGGGGGCGTCGTCCAGCAGCACTTCGCCGGAGGTGGCGGTTAGTACGCCCATGATCATGCGCATGGTGGTGGTTTTCCCGGCACCGTTGGCGCCGACAAAGCCGGTCATCTGGCCGGACGGAATGTCGAACGTAACGTCGTCGACAGCCGTTTTCTCCCCGAAACGCCGGGTGAGGTTGCGGACCTGCAGCATGGCGGCTGCTCCTTTTCCCGGTGTGCCGGGCTCGGTGGTGTTCTGCTGCTTCCGAGTTTAGGCATCCGCCGAGCGGGGCGGATCGCCCGCCAGGGGGAATCCGCGGCGCCTACCCGGCGGCGGGTTTGTCCCCCGCAAGGATGAGCCCGGATTCGTAGGCGAAGACCACGGCCTGCACCCGGTCACGGACCTGGATCTTGGCCAGCAGGTTGGAGACATGGGTTTTGACCGTCGCCTCGGCCACGAACATGCCGGCGGCTATTTCCGCGTTGGACTGCCCGGCCGCCACATTCATCAAAACTTCACGTTCGCGGGCGGTCAGGGTGGCGAGCAGCTTCTGCTGGGCGGCGGTGGCGGCCGACGGCGCGGGCTGCGTTCCCGGGGATGCGGATCCTTCCGGTGCGGTTGCGGGGCCGCCGCCGGGAACAAACTGTTCCTGGGCCTGCCGGGCAAAGCGTTCAATGACGCGCACCGTCATTTCCGGTGCCAGCAGGGCGTGGCCGCCGGCCACTGCGTGCACAGCTGCCACCAGATCATCCGGATCGGCGTTCTTGAGCAGGAAACCGCTGGCTCCGGCCCGCAGGGCGTCGAAGAGATAGTCATCGCGTTCAAAGGTGGTCAGGATGATGACCTTGGCTGTGCCGGCCCGGACGACTTCTTCCGTGGCACGGATCCCGTCCAGCTGGGGCATCTGCACATCCATCAGGATGACGTCCACCGGATGCGCAGCGGCGAAGTCCACCGCATCGCGGCCGTTGGCTACCTGCCCCACCACCTCGATTTCCTCTTCCACGGAGAGCATCATGGCGAAGCCCGCCCGCACCAGCGCCTGATCATCGGCCAGCAGCACCCGGATCGGTTCCATCTCTGTGTCTCTTCCTTTCTGCCCGGGCACGGCCCGGGCAAATGGCAGCACGCTGCCGCCCCCGGCAGCCACGGTAGCGGGCAGCGGCGCGGAGCGGGAGGGAATCCCCGGCGCGGCCCGGGATGTGACGGGACTGTGACTGTTGACGGACTGTGACCGTTGGCGGCGGTTCGCGGCTCGGGCCTCAGCGCACCGGGAAGCGGACCCGGACCCGCCAGCCCCCGGCGGATCGGGGACCGATTTCCGTCTCGCCGCCGTGCAGTGCGGCCCGTTCCCGGATGCCGCGGATGCCGAAACCGGAGCCGGCGGTACTGCTCGAGCGGGGCCGGCCGTCGTCGACGGTCTCCACCTCCACCCAGCTGCCGGTTTCCGCCGTACCGGTGCGCAGGGCGACGACGGCGGACCCGGCCGTGGAGTGCCGGCGCACGTTGGCCAGCGATTCCTGGATGGTTCGGTAAATGGACAGGGCCATGGGCGCGGGGACTGCGTCCAAGTCCCCGGGAGTCTCTTCGGAGCGGTGGTAGGTGACCGACAAGCCCAGCTTTTGGTGCTCGGCCACCAGTGCCGGCAGCTCCGCCAGCCCCGGCTCGGGCGTGCGCCTCGCCCCGCCGTCGGACGCTGCGGGTGGTTCCTCGCCGGCACGGAGCACACCGAGCAGCGAACGCATTTCCGCGACCGCTTCCCGGGACGAGGCCTCGATGGTCTGCAGGGCACCGGCGGTGGCCTCGGGCTTTTTCTCCAGGACCCGCCGCGCGGCACCGGCCTGGACACCGATCACCGCAATGTGGTGGGCGACGACGTCGTGCAGTTCCCGGGCGATGCGCAGGCGTTCGTCCAGCACCGCCTGCCGTGCCAGCTCCGCGGACTGCGCCTCGAGCTGGGCGGACTGCTTCACCAGCAGCTCCCGCCGGTGGGCAGCACGCCAGGCACCCATCCCGAAAATAATGGCCCCGCCGAAGTATGCCGCGTTGATCAGCGAGTTGTAGATGGCCAGGGATGCCAGGGGCGGGAGGACACCGCGGTAGGTCTCGTCGCCCTCCATCAGGCGTTCCAGCATGCCGTCATAGGAGGAGGACACGGTGAAGGAGAGCAACACCCACAAAGCCATCACGGCAATGACCACCGCAGATCCCATCCACAGGATCCGGCGGTCCCGGGACCACGCCACGGCCGTATAGAGGGCGGCGAAGTAAGCGCCCGCGAACGTCAACTGCGTGCTCACCGACGGGACCAGCAGGGACAGGCACAGGAAGCCGGTGCTGCACAGCAGCATGACCATCACGGGGAAGCGGCGCCGAACCATCAGCGGCAGGATGATCAGGGCCAAGGCCAGGTGCTGGAGCCAGATGGGCCGGGTTTCACCCGCTGCCGCGCCGATGCCGCGGCTAACCTCCAGAA
The DNA here is from genome assembly GCF_020731535.1 of Arthrobacter sp. zg-Y40. Classification (NCBI taxonomy): domain Bacteria; kingdom Bacillati; phylum Actinomycetota; class Actinomycetes; order Micrococcales; family Micrococcaceae; genus Arthrobacter; species Arthrobacter sp. zg-Y40. The sequence continues at coordinate 50,695 of NZ_JAJFZS010000003.1, read as the reverse complement.
CCAGTGCCGAAACCAGCAGCAGGACCACGGCGCCGACTACGTCGTTGCGCTGCTGATTGGGCGTGGGCCCGGGACGTTCCCAGTCTTCGCCGGTACGCCAGGGAAGGCGGGCGCGCCAGTGCGGCGCGGGCGGGGTTTCCGCACGCCGGCCGGGGCTGTCGAAGGCCAGGGTGTCAATCATGCTGCCCAGTCTAGGAGCCGGAAAGGGTGCGGGGCTCCGCCGCGGGGATGAGGGACGTGGGAGGGACTGCCGGCCGATCCGGACCGGAACCCGGGCACGGATGCGGCCTTGCTGGCGCGGCCATTCCCCGCGCTTTGTCCGGTTCGCCGCGTTTTGCGTCATTCCCCGCGCCGCGCAGTGCGGGAATTGCCACAAGGTGCGGGGACCGGGAGGAACGCCTGCGGAGGCGCCGTCGTCAGACCGGAACCGCCCCGGTTTGCCCGCCCAAGGCTGTGCTGGAGTGCAAGGAGTGATTTACTGCGTAGGTAGCGGCAACCGGGTACGGACGGCCGGGCATCAGCGTGGATGACAGGACTCAAAGCATGTTTGTTGAAGAAGCACAGGCCATTCTTCCGGAGCTGGTGGCGCTGCGCCGCAGCCTGCACCGCGAACCGGAGACCGGCCTGGACCTGCCGCTCACCCAGCAGAAGATCCTTGCCGCACTGGAGGGCCTGGACCTGGAAATCACCCTGGGGATGAAGTCCACCTCCGTGGTGGCGGTGCTGCGCGGCGCCGAACCCGGACCGGTGGTGCTGCTGCGCGGGGACATGGATGCCCTTCCGGTGGCCGAGCTGACGGACCTGGACTATGCCTCCACCAACGGCAACATGCACGCCTGCGGGCATGATCTGCATGTGGCCGGGCTGGTCGGTGCGGCCCGGCTGCTCAGCGCCCAGCAGGAAGACCTCTCCGGCAGCGTGGTCTTTATGTTCCAGCCGGGGGAGGAGGGCCACGACGGCGCCAGCGCCATGATCGCGGAAGGCGTGCTCGACGCCGCCGGGCAGCGTCCCGTGGCGGCGTACGGCATCCATGTGCGGCCGGGCCCGCTGGGCGTTTTCCGGACCAAGCCAGGCACACTGATGGCCGGCGCCAACGAACTGCGGATTACCGTCAAGGGCTCCGGCGGGCACAGCTCCCAGCCGCAAACCGCCATTGACCCGGTGCCGGCGCTGACCGAGATCGCCACTGCGCTGCAGACCATGACCACCCGCCGGTTCTCCGCCTTCGACCCGGTGGTGCTCACCGTCACCCAGCTTTCCGCCGGCGAGGCCATCAACGTCATCCCCGATACTGCCAGCCTGGGCGCCTCGGTGCGGACCCTGTCCGAGGAATCCCTGGACCGGGTGATTATCGAATCCAAGGCGCTCGCCGAGGGCATCGCCTCCGCGCACGGCTGCACCGCCGAGGTGGACTTCACCATCCGCTATCCCGTCACCACCAACGACGCCGGCCGCACCCGTGAGGCGGTCACCGGGCTGCGGGAAATCTTCGGAGAGGAGCGGGTGCAGGAATCCCGGGACCCGCTCATGGGCTCGGAGGATTTCTCCCTGATCCTGAACGAAGTGCCCGGCACCTTCATCTTCCTGGGCGCCACCCCGCCGTCGCTCAATCCGGTGACCGCCGCCTGGAACCATTCCCCGCGGGTGGTTTTTGATGACTCGGTGCTGGGAGACCAGGCCGCCGCCCTGGCCCAGCTCGCCTACAACCAGCTGACCTAGGACCGGCCGTGAGCAGCAGCGGTGGTGCTAGCCTCGGCGGGATGATGGAAAAACTCCGGGCCGCCGTCGTCCGCCCCGCCCCGCCGACCTCGAAACCCCGGCGCGCCGGCGCCGTCGCGCTGGGTGCGTTCCTGCTGTTCGCCGGAACCTCGCACCTGACCGTCGCCCGGCAGGAATTCCGGGCCCAGGTCCCGGACTGGGTGCCGCTGGACGAGGACGCGGTGGTGCTGCTCTCCGGCGCGGCCGAGCTCAGCCTGGGCGCCGCACTGATCCTGCTGCGCAAACGCCGGGTGCCCGTGGGTCTGGCTGCTGCGCTGTTCTTTGTGGCGATTTTCCCGGGCAACATTTCCCAGTACGCCACCCACACGGACGCGTTCGGGCTGGACTCGGACCGGGCACGGCTGGTGCGGCTGTTCTTCCAGCCGCCGCTGGTGCTCTGGGCACTGTGGTCCACCGGGGCGTGGCAGGCGCTGCGGGCGGGAACCGGCGCTCGGCGCTCCTGACGCAAGGGTGGCCTAGGAGCGCCAGGTTTTTGACCAGATGACCTTCTCCTCAACTTCGATGGTGATCGAGGGCGTTCCCACAGGATCGGTTTCGTTCAAGGGCGAGCGTGCGCCCTGCTCCTTGGCCCGGCGGCGTTTTTCCCGGCGGAACCGGCGCTGGGCACGGCGCTGCTTATCCTGGCGCGCCTCCCGTTCGAACTGTTCCGCTTCCCAGTCCCGGTACCACTGCGGGAGCAGCACGGGGCGGAGGAATTTCGGGAGGAAGAACTGGTGCATCATCGCAATGGCGATGCAAACACACCAGAAGGTGGTGAAGACGGCCTCCGAACCGGGAATTCTGACGCCCATCTCCTGCAATCCGATAAGCAGAAAGCATCCGGTGACCCCCAGCCCGCCCCAGAACAGCACGAACCCCAGGCGGGAATGCTTTGCCGTTGACTGCGCTGTCAAAGCCAGCCACGACGTCCACCGGCCGGTGTATGCCCGCAGCCCCATCACAATCATCACCGGACCGAGGCCCAGGGCCGAGGCGCCGATCAGGATGTACGCATACAGGGGTGAGTCCATAGACCGACACTCTAGGGGGCGGTGCGGTAGACGTGCTGAATTTCCGCGGCGGGTTTCTACACCTCAGGCTTAGTGACCACCATCACGGTCCCTGCGGCATACTGCACGCCGCGCTGGGCCGACTGTAAGTATGGGGGCGGTGCCGACGGCGCATAAATGCACCCCGTTTTGGCCCTTCCGCAGAAAAGAACAGCAGCAATGGTGCAGCACCCATCGGACCACACCCCTTCCATCACACCGCCACCACCGCCCGCACCTCCTGTGCCGGACGAACCAGCGGAGACCAGCGGGACGCGCAAGACCTTGAAGGGTGCCAACGCGGCGAAGCGGTCTCCGGCCGGCGTCCCGGGCGGGCGGAAAGGCAAGCGGATCTGGCTGGCCGCGGCCGGCGTCGTACTGCTGGCCGGTGGCGCTGTGGGCGGGCACTTCCTGACCGATCCGACGCGCAGCGACGAATACGCGGCAAAGGCAGGCGAGTCCGAACAGCGGCAGGCGCGGCTGGAGAAGTCCCAGAGCGACTACAACGCCATGAAAGCGGACTACAACAAGCTCTCCGCGGGCATCTATGACCGGGAGAAGAAGGTGGGGGAGCGGGAAGAAGCGGTCACCGCGGCCGAAGCTGCCGTGAAGGCGCGCGAAACCGCGGTGACCTCCGCCGAAGCCACCAAGGCAGCCAACACCATCACCGACGGCACCTGGACGGTGGGAAAGACCGTCGCGGCGGGCACTTACACCACGACGACGGACGTCGGCTCGAGCTGTTACTGGGGCATCTACCGCAGCGGCTCCAACGGCGACGACATCATCGAAAACGACATTCCCGGCGGCGGACGTCCGTCGGTAACCATCTCGGAGGGCCAGGACTTCAAGTCCAGCCGCTGCGGAAAGTGGGAGAAGCAGTAATGACGGAAAATGCCATGACACAGAACCCGCAGAACCCGACCCCGCCCGTTGCCGATGGCGGCATGGCGGTACCGCCTCCTCCGCCCGGGGCACCGGGGAACGCTGCTCCCGCGGCGCCGTACTTCACGGAGCCGTACCGAACAGCGCCCGACCCCGTGTCTCCGCGGCGCAACTACGCATTGTTCGCTGGTGCGGGACTGGTGGTGGGACTGGGGGCAGGGTTCCTGTTTGCGCAGATCGATTTCTCGTCAGAGCCCGAGCCTTCGATGGCGCTGACCGATGCGGTGAGGGGCTGCGGCTTGACCAACCAGGAAGGCATCGAACTGGGCGACGAGGGCCAGAGCCTCACCATGGACAGCGAAGGCGACGACGATTTCTTAAGCGAAGCCGCGGACGAAGCCCAGATTGACTGTGTGTTGCGGGCCCTGAATATGCCTGACGCAGTGGATAGCCGGATGGACCATACCCGAGCCCTGGACGGCCGGCAGAGTGCCCAGTGGGACGAGTTCGCCGCGTCTTGGAGCTACCACCCGGACAGCGGGATGAACGTGGTCATCGAAATCCTGGAACCCAGCGAAGACTAGCTGCAGCCTGCCGGGTGCCGGACACCATTGTCGGTACTATCGGGCCAGTCATTAGACAAACAAACCACCGAATGGGGAACGTCGTGGAATTGCCTGGAATCCTTTCTGAAGACCGCACCGGCGAAGCTGCCAAGCTTCTGAGCCGGTACTACACGGAAAAGGTGATCACCGGTTCAATCCGCACCGGCGCACGCTTTGATTCGTGGGCAGGCGGCGGCGACGCGCCGGCAGTAGCCAACGCCGTCACCTCCGACGACCTGCTGGCACTGGCCTTCCTGGGCGTGGAGGTTAAGGGCCCGGCTGTAGTGGGGTTGTTGGACACCCATGCTGCGGAGATCACCCGGCTGCTGGAGCAGATTCCCACGGATGTAGATATGGCCGATGTGAAACCGCAGGACTACGAGCGGTTTTACGGTGAGGGCAGTGCCGCCTGGGAACTGTGGAAGGTGATCCGCGGTTCCAAGGGTGCACGGTGGAAAATGGGGTCCACGAAAACCAGCAAGCTGCTGGCCCGAAAGCGGCCCCTGCTGATACCGGTCTGGGATTCGGTGGTCAAGAAAGAGACCCAGCTGAAAGGCTCGCTCACCCAGTGGTCTGAATGGCATGACCTGCTCACCCGGGACGGTGGCTTGGTGGCCGACCGGTTGGACGCAATCCAGCAGCAGGCCAACCTCCCGCACCCCGTCTCCCGGCTCCGCGCCATGGACGTTGTCCTGCGGATGCACGGAACTGACGGAGGGCTTCTGGAGCCGGCAGCCGACGAAGCCGATGATAGTGACGCCGCCTAGCTTCCGGACCGCTGGTTCCTGACCGGATGGCGTTTCCGCTGCCATTCCGGGATTCTCCCGCCAGCTTGGGAAATCCCTGCCGGTACGCAGTGGCAGGAATTTCCCAAACCGGTCGATTTTTCCCAAACCGGCAGGGTTTTCCCAACCGGTGCTCACCTCCCGCACCGGCCCTCCACCCACTTCCCGCATCACGCGTCAACCCCCGCCCCGAAACCGGCGCCAAAGCCCCGCGTTGTTCCGCTATGGGGCCTTTAGGCGCTTAATGTGAGGGTGGTAACGGTAAGTTTGCTTGCTCGTTTTCGCCCCGCCGCCTTCGGGCCGGCGGCGGCTTGGACAAGAAACATACGTACCAAAGTGAAGAGGTCTTGATGTGTGGGAATTCGTGGCGGACAGGTATCCGCAGATCCTGTTCGCCGGATGGCAGCACTTCAGCCTAGTTATTCAATGCCTGGTCCTGGCCACTGTGTTGGCGGTGGTCATCGCTGCACTGGTCTACCGGAACAAGACCCTGACCGGGCTGGCCAACGGCGTTTCCGCCGTCGGGCTGACACTGCCCTCCTTTGCCCTGATCGGCCTGCTGATTGGCCCCGTGGGTTTCGGTGCCACCCCGGCCGTGATCGTGGTGGCGTTCTATGCCACCCTGCCCGTCCTGCGCAACGCCGTGGTGGGGCTGGCCGGTGTGTCGCCCGCCGTCGTCGAATCCGCCCGCGGCATCGGTATGGGCCGGCTGCGTACGCTGCTGCGGATCGAACTGCCGCTCGCCTGGCCGGTCATCCTGGCCGGCGTACGCGTGTCGGCGCAGATGGTGATGGGCATTGCCGCCATTGCCGCATACGCCCTGGGTCCGGGCCTGGGCGGCTTCATTTTCTCCGGCCTGTCCCGGCTCGGCGGCGCCAATTCCCTGGAATCCGTGGTGGTCGGCGTGGTTGGCGTCATTTTGCTGGCCATGATCCTTGACCTGCTCCTGGTCGGCCTGGGCCGGCTCACAACCCCGCGAGGTATCCGTGTCTGAGACAGAATCCCCCCAAGCTAACGACGGCGGTTCCGTCACCGGAGCCAGCATCCTTTTGGAAGACGTCACCAAGCGTTACCCGGGCCAGGAGAAAGCGGCCGTGGACGGGCTCACCCTGGAAATCCCGAAAGGCAGCATCGTGATGTTGGTGGGCCCCTCCGGCTGCGGCAAAACCACCACCTTGAAAATGATCAACCGGCTGATTGAGCCCACCAGCGGACAGATCATCCTGGGCGGCGAGGACGTCACCGGGATGGACGGCGACCAGCTGCGCCGCGGCATCGGCTACGTGATCCAGGCCGGTGGACTGTTCCCGCACATGACCGTGGCCGCGAACATTGCGGTGGTACCCAAAATGCTGAACTGGGACAAGGCCCGGATCAGCGCCCGGGTGGACGAACTGCTGGAACTGGTCTCCCTGGATCCGGCCGCGTACCGGGACCGGTATCCGAAGGAACTCTCCGGCGGGCAGCAGCAGCGCGTGGGCGTGGCCCGGGCGCTGGCCGCAGACCCGCCGGTGCTGCTCATGGATGAACCGTTTGGCGCAGTGGACCCGATCACCCGCCAGCGGCTGCAGGACGAACTGCTGCACATTCAGTCGGAGCTGCACAAAACCATTGTGTGCGTCACCCACGACTTCGATGAAGCTGTGAAGCTGGGGGACTGGATCGCGATCTTCGAGGAGGGCGCGCACCTGGTGCAGTACGACTCCCCGGAACGGATCCTGGCCAACCCGGCCAACGAGTTCGTGGAAAACTTCATCGGCTCCGGCGCGGGCCTGAAGCAGCTCACCCTGACCCGGGTCAACGAAGTGGACCTGGCCATGCCGGTCACCGCGAACGCCGGGGACCTGGCCAGCGACACCCTTTCCCGGCTGCAGGGCGAAGGCCAGCAGAACGTCGTGGTCCTGGACGGGCGCGGCCGCCCGGTGCAGTGGTTGTCCCGCCGCCAGCTCAGCCGGCTGGACCGGCACACGGACACTCCGGACCTGAAGCTTCCAGTGATCGGCGACCAGGCCACCCTCAACGACGCCCTGGACACCATGCTGGTTTCCAGCACGGGCGCGGCGCTGGTGACCGGGCCGAGGGACCGTTTCCTGGGCCTGGTCACCGTGCAGACGGTCATGGAAGCCATTACCGCCGCGAACGAAGCCGCGCAGCTGGGCTCCTCCGGGGCGCCAGTGGGGATCAACAGCGGCCTCATTGCACGGAACGGCGCGGACGGTTCCGGCACTACGGCCGACGACGCCGGTGCCGCCGCCGGGCGGGGGTCCCGGTGAGCGCGGCCCAGCCGGCGGTCCCGCTGACGGCCCGGACCCATGCCGACACGCAGACCGGCACGGGTCCACAGTCCTGGCGGCCACTGCTGCTGCAGCTGGCAGGCATTGCGGTGGCCTTGGGGCTTCTCATGCTCTGGCTGACCACCGTGGAGCTGAGCGCCACCGAGCGGGCCACCCTGGCACCGGAAGCCCTCTGGGCGTACACCGTGCAGCACCTGCTGCTCACGGGAGTCGCCGCCGTGATTGTGCTGGTGGTGGCCATTCCGCTGGGCATCCTGCTCACGCGCGGTCCGCTGCGCCGCCTGACCGGGCCGGTGATAGCGGTGGCCAACATCGGCCAGGCCGCCCCGGCCATCGGGCTGCTGGTGCTGCTGGCCTTCTGGCTGGGCTTCGGGTTCTGGGCGGCCATTACCGCGCTGGTGGTGTATGCCCTGCTGCCGGTCATGCGCAACACCATGGTGGGGCTGCAGCAGGTGGATCCGCGCATAGTGGAGGCCGGCCGCGGGGTGGGCATGAGTTCCGCCGGGGTGCTGTTCCGCCTGGAACTGCCGCTCGCCGTGCCGGTGATGCTCTCCGGCGTGCGCACCGCCCTGGTGCTGCTGGTGGGTACCGCCACCCTGGCCACGTTCGTCAACGGCGGGGGGCTGGGCATCCTCATTACCACCGGGGTGAACCTGAACCTGGACAAGGTGCTGGTGGCGGGGGCGCTGCTCGTGGCGTTGCTGGCACTGGTGGTCGACTGGATCGGGCGGCTGGTGGAACACGTCGCCCGGCCGAAAGGACTGTGATGGTTCGGCCGAACAATCCCGCCCGCCCAAACCCTGCCCGCCGCCCGTACCTGCGCCGGGCTGCCGGTGCCGCCGCAGCGGGTGCCGCCGCCGTCGGGCTCCTGCTTTCCGGCTGCGGCCTGCAACCGGCTGATTCCTACGTGCCGGACGCCGATCCCGGCCTGATCCAGCCAATCGAGGGCCTGCCGGATCCTGCCCCGCTCACGGTCACCGGCAAGAACTTCACCGAACAGCTGATCCTGGGCAAGATCTCGGTGCTGGCCACCAAGGTTGCCGGGTTCGACGTCACCGACCTGACCAACATTCCCGGCAGCCAGCCGGCCCGCGAACTGATGGTTTCCGGCCAGGCGGACATGACCTGGGAGTACACCGGCACCGGCTGGATTGCCTACCTGGGGCAGACGGAAGGCATAGCGGATAAGCAGGAGATGTGGCAGGCGGTGCATGACGCGGACCTGGCCAACGGGCTGACCTGGGGCGACCCGGCGCCAATGAACAACACGTATGCCTTCGCCATCCGCAGCGAAGCCGCCGAGGAGCTGGGAGTGGACAGCATCTCCGACATTGCCTCCCTGCCTGTGGAGGAGCGAACCTTCTGCCTGGAATCCGAATTCAACTCCCGCCCGGACGGCATGAACCCGATGCTGGAGAAATACGGCATTCCGCGCGGCTCCCCGGACGGGGTGCCGGACGAGAACATCGGCATCTATGACACCGGTGCCGTGTATTCGGCCACCGACGCCGGGGAATGCAACTTCGGCGAGGTGTTCGCCACGGACGGGCGCATCGATTCGCTGGGGCTGACGGTGCTCGAGGATGACCTCGCTTATTTCCCGGCCTACAACGGTGCTCCGGTCTTCAACACCAAGGCGCTGGAGGAATATCCGGAGCTGGTGGACGTGTTTGCGCTGATCACCCCGCTGCTGACCGATGAGGAGCTGCGGAAAATGAACCTGGAGGTGGACGTCAACGGCCAGGAACCGGCCGAGGTGGCGTACGACTGGATGATATCCAAGGGGCTGATTACCGCTCCGGAATGAGGTGGCTCCGTGGATCTACCGGCAATCCTTGGGCAAAGGAACGTGCAGCAGGCGGCCGGGCTGCTGCGCAGCTATTACACGCGGAAACTGACCTCCGGGCACGTCCGCACCGGCGCGTTCTTCGACACGTGGGCCGGCGGGGGAGACGCGCCCGACGCCGTGAACCGGCTGACGGCCGATGACCTGGTGGCGGTCACCCTGCTGGGCGAGGACATCAAGGGCCCGGCCGCCCTGGGTTTGCTGGGCACCTACGCCGCTCCGGTTGCGGAGCTGCTGGAACAGATCCCGGCGGATCTGGACATGGCGGATGTTCCGCCGCAGGACTACATCCGGGTGTACGGCCGGAACAGCGCCGCCTGGCGGCTGTGGGATGTGGTCCGCGGTTATGCGGGCGGACAGTGGCGGATGGGGGCGGCGAAAACCAGCAAGCTCCTGGCCCGGAAGCGGCCGCGGCTGATTCCCATCTGGGATCCGGTGCTGGCCCGGACAGCGGACCTGGACACTTCGCTGACCTACTGGGAAGAGTGGCACCGGCTCCTCACGGCCGACGACGGCGCCCTGGTCCGGCGGCTCGGTTCCGTCCAGGACGCGGCGGACCTGCCGGTGCGGATCTCCGCGCTGCGGGCCATGGACGTCATTCTCTGGATGGATGCCAAGCAGCGCAGCTACCGCAGCTAGCTCGCGTAGGTAAACACCGTCACCCCGCCGGAGGCGAAGTTGGGGATGTCGGCGTTGGCCAGCTGGCCCTCGGCGGTGGTCATGGCCTCCTGCATGGCCGGCTCGTCGTCGAAATCCGCCTCGAACAGCGCGAAGAACGGAGCCTGCCCCTCCGGGGAGCTGAGCCGCTGGGACTGCCGGAAAGCACGGATACCCGGAATGTTCCGCACCAGCGGCAGATGCACGTCCCGGTAGTGCCGGCGGAACGCGTCATGGTCCAGGGGATGGCCGTAGAGGACAACAAGGGTGTGCATGCCGGGCAGGGTAGCGCGAACGACGGCGGCGGGCACGAGTGGTTCCGGCCCGCGGCCGCAGGGGCTAGGGTCCTGTCTATGTCGCTTACCACCAGCCCCGCTTCCGCCGTCCCGACGCCGGACCTTCCGGCCACCATGCGCGTCTCGGTCCTGCGCGTCCCCGCCGCCGGTGCCGCCCGCCCCGGTGCCGACGACCCGGCCGCAGTTCCCGGCACCGAGCACCCCAACACGCTCACCGTCGAGGAACGTCCTGTCCCGCAGCCGGGCGCGGGCGAGGTGCTGGTCCGGGTGGCCGCCGTCGGCGTCTGCGGCAGCGACGTGCACTATTACCGGCACGGACGGATCGGCAGTTTTGTGGTGGAGGATTCGCTGGTGCTCGGGCACGAGGCCTCCGGTACCGTCGCCGCCGTCGGGCCCGGCGTGGATCCGGAGCGGATCGGGCAGCGGGTGTCCATTGAGCCGCAGAAACCGTGCCGGAAGTGCCACCAGTGCAAGCAGGGCCGCTACAACCTCTGCCCGGACATGGCGTTCTATGCCACTCCGCCGGTGGACGGCGCCTTCGCCGAATACGTGGTGATCGAGGCGGACTTCGCCCATCCCGTCCCGGACTCCGTCTCGGACGAGGCCGCCGCCCTGCTGGAACCGCTGTCCGTGGGGATCTGGGCCTGCCAAAAGGCGGGCATCGGCCCGGGCCAGCGCCTGCTGGTGGCCGGGGCCGGTCCGGTGGGCGTCATCATTGCGCAGGTGGCGCGGGCCTTCGGGGCCAGCGCCGTCTACGTCAGCGACATTTCCCGGGAACGGCTGGACTTCGCCGCCGGGCACGGCGCCACGCACACCCTGCACGCCTCGCAGCCGGTGGACGGGCTGGGCGTGGACGCGTTTATCGACGCGTCCGGTGCTCCCTCCGCTGTGCGCGCCGGCATCCGGGCGGTAGCGCCGGGCGGCCGGGCGGTGCTGGTGGGCATGGGCGCCGACGACGCCGAGCTGCCGGTGAGCGTGATCCAGAACCGCGAGCTCTGGGTTACCGGAGTCTTCCGCTACGCGAACACCTGGCCCACGGCCATAAGCCTCGCCGCCGAAGGCAGGGTGGACCTGGATGCGCTGGTGACGGATCTGTTCGGCCTTGGGCAGGTGGCGGAGGCGCTCGACGCCGGACGCCGGCCCGAGACGCTCAAGGCACTGGTCCAGCCGTGGCGCTGACGCCGCGGCGGACCTGCTTTTCAGGCCAACCCGCCGCACCGCGCACGAGTCCTTTCGCCTCAAGTTACTGAGCGGTAATATAGCGGCCATGCACCTGATTCTGCGCACACTGCTGATCCTCTTCCGCGCCCGCCGCCGCTCCAAGCTCGGCTTCTTCGACAACTCTTCGGTGCCCATGCGGGTGCTGCCCACGGACATCGACGTTGCCATGCACCTGAACAACGGCATGTACCTGTCCCTGATGGACCTGGGCCGGTTTGACCTGCTGGTGCGCAGCGGCATGTGGGACATCATGAAGAAGAACAAGTGGAGCCCGGTGGTGAACAACGAGACCATCAGCTTCCGCAAGTCCCTGCAGCTGAACCAGCAGTACAGCATTGAAACCAAGATCATCGGTTTTGATGACCGGGCCATCTACCTGGAGCAGCGGATGGTGGCCGACGGCGAGATTTACGCCAGCGCGGTGATTGGCGCCCGCTTCCTCTCCGCCAAGGGGCCGCTGAGCAACGAGGAGATCTTCAAGAAGGTGGGCGCCGTCCCGCCGTCGGACCTGGTCCTGCCCGAGTGGATCAGCGAATGGCGGGCCAGCGTGGCCCTGCCCAGCACCCGCCGTCCCGCCCCGCACATCTGGTAGAACGCCGGCGCGGCCCAGCCGCCGGCAAAACCGTTGACAGCCCCGCACCCCGGGCAGAACCTTGAAGCAGCAGGGGAGAACAGGGGTGTCCGGTGAAACTGACAGTTAATGCCTTCCTGACGCTCGACGGCGTGATGCAGGGTCCGGGCAGTGCCGACGAGGACACATCCGGCGGGTTTGCCGGCGGCGGCTGGATGATCAACCATATGGACCCCGCGGTGGCCCGCATTGCCACGGAGTGGTTCCACTTCGGGGACGCGCTGCTGCTGGGGCGGACCACCTACGAGCTGCTCTGGCCCTATTGGCAGGACGCCCTCGACCCGCTGGACCTGGTGGCCGACCACATCAACCGCATGCCCAAGTACTTGGTTTCGGCAACCCTCACGGACCCGGGCTGGAACAACACCCGGCTCATCCGCGGCGACGTGCTGGCGGGCGTGCAGGAGATCAAGGCCCACGGCACGGGCGAGGTCCAGGTGCACGGCAGCTACCAGCTGGCCCGGTCCCTGTACGACGCCGGGCTGGTGGACGGCTACCGGCTGCTGATCCTGCCGGTCACGGTGGGGGAGGGGAAGCGGCTGTTCAACAGCGCGGCCGATCTTGGTGACTATGTCCTGACCCGCAAGGAAACCACGGACTCGGGTGCGCTGGCGGTGACCCTGGTCCACCGGGCAGCGGAGTCCTCCTGACGAGAACCCTTTTCCGCCATGCGATAAACTCCCCGCAGATCGTCGGAAGGGTCAACAATGGCTGAACGTGCCGCCGGGGCCGGCGTGCAGTCGGTGGAGCGCGTTTTCGAACTGTTGGAGCGGATTGCCGATGCGGGCGGGTCCGTGTCGCTGAGTGAACTCGCCGGGTCCGTCGGGCTGCCCCTGCCCACCATCCACCGGCTGCTGCGCACCCTGGTGGGCCTGGGCTATGCGCGGCAGCTGCCCAACCGGCGCTACGCGCTGGGCCCGAAGCTGATCCGGCTGGGGGAGGGCGCCAACCAGCAGCTCGGCGCGCTGGCCATGCCGCAGCTGAAGCAGCTGGTGGACGCGCTGGGGGAGACCGCCAATATGGCGGTGCTCGACGCCGACATGGTGGTTTACGTGGCCCAGGTCCCCTCCCCGCACGCTATGCGGATGTTCACGGAAGTGGGCCGCCGCGTGCATACCCATAACACCGGCGTTGGCAAGGCCATCCTGGCCCAGCTGCCCGAGGAGAAGGTCCGCAGTTTGGTGGCCCGGGCCGGGATGCCGACCCCCACCGGGCACAGTATGGGCAGTGCGGAGTCACTGCTGGCGGACCTGGACCGGATCCGGGAGCGCGGGTACTCGGTGGATGAGCAGGAACAGGAGCTGGGGGTGCGCTGCTTCGCCATGGCGGTGCCCGATGCCCCCACGCCGGCCGCCGTCTCAGTCTCCGGACCGGTGTCCCGCGTGGATGCGGCCTTTGCGGAGCGGGCGGTGCCGGCGCTGCAGAGTGCGGTGGAGCAGATTTCCGCCGAGCTGAACCGCGCGGGGGGCTCGCGGCCCGCACCCCCCCCCCCCAACCCGGGGCTGCAACGGGGAAGGGCCGGTACCGCAGCTGCGGTACCGGCCCTTCCGTTAGTGGTGCGAGGTGATGCGGTAGTGCCTAGTACTGCGACTTGCGGCGGGTGCCGGCGATCAGCATGCCGATCGGAACCAGCAGGAGCAGCAGCGGGATCAGCACGGCCAGGATCTTCGGGGAGGTCATGATCTCGCCCGGAGTCAGTGCCGTGGTGCTGGCCCGCATGGTGTCGGCGCCGTCAGCGATCTTGCCGTTGCCGTCGGCCAGGGTCTTGCTGCCGTCGGCCAGCTTGCCGTTGCCTTCAGCCAGGTCCGAGGCGCCGGTCTTGAGCTCCTTGGTGCCTGCCGTGAGGGTCTTGCCGCCGTCGTCGAGCTTGGTGACGCCCTCGTCCAGGGACTGGGTGCCGGTGTTCAGGCGGCTGGTGCCGTCGGCCAGGGTGATGGTGCCGTCGTAGATCTTGTAGTTGCCGTCGGCCAGCGTGTAGGCGCCGGTCTCCAGCGTGTCTATGCCGGTGTACAGGGTGCCTGCACCGGTTGCGATTTTTCCGGCACCTGCAACCAGCTCCGGGGTTTTGCTGGCCAATTCGGACGCACCCGCGTTCAACTTGCCTGCACCGTCGGCGATTGCCTGATTGCCGTCTGCCAACGCCTTGGCGCCTGTGTTGAGTGCTTTCCCTCCGTTGACGAGGAGCTGCAGCCCGTCTCGCACCTGGGGTGCTCCATCAGCGATCTGCTTCGACCCGGCGAGGAGGGCTGGCACGCTTTCTTTAGCGGCGAGCTTGGCCGCTCCGTCACGGACATCCTTCGCACCCTGCAAAAGGCCCTTGGGGTTGTCTTCGGTGTTGTCTCCCACATCGATATCGTGGGCGGCATCTACAAGACCTTGGTTGAGGGCATTGGCTAGACCGTTGGCCAGCAAGGCGTTGGGGACAATGCCTACACCTGCAGTGGTCCACTTAGCAGCGAAAGTAGATGCGGCTGTCGCCGCGTCCGTTGCCGCTGTTTCTGCTCGCTCAGAAGAGGCGGAAACTGCTGCCAGCTCGCTCTTCGCCGTATCTATGCGCGTGACGGACGTGCCTGTGTTCGTTTGCGTTTCTGCCGCGAGTCGCTGCAATTCACTCAATTGCTGCGGGGTCAAGGCGGTCCCTTCCGGCAGTGCTGCAATTGCGGAAGCGAGTGCGTCAGCCGATGTCTGTGCAGCAGTCGCGCTTATTTGCGCTGCCTCCGCCGCTGGTGAAGCTGAAGCGGCTGCGGTCTGGACATTTCGAGCCTCTGTGGCTGCAGCGGTTGCATTTGTGGACACGTTTCCTGCCTCGGCTGCGGCAGGTGCGAGACTCTGGGCAATGCCCGCAGTCAGCTTGCTGACGTTACCGGAAACAGGAACAGCACCGGTTGTAGGGTTGCTCAGCCCATCGCTGACCTTGCCCACGCCTTTGTGAACCTTGTCAGATCCAGCAGCCAGTTGCTTTACCCCACCGTCCACGAGAACCAGTCCGTCATGGAGCGCCTTTGAACCGGGCACGACCGGGGAGAACTTCTCATTGAGGAGTTGGGCACCATTCGAGATGTCCTGGGCGCCCTGTGCTACAGCCTGTGCACCCTTCTTTGCCTCAACGGCACCAACATTCAGGTCGCCGTTCCCTAGAGCAATTTGTTTCGCTCCGGCATCCGCCCGAATAGCTCCATCTTGAAGTTGTGCCCCACCCGTAGCCAGTTGCTGCGCGCCGGTGTTGGCACTAGAGGCGCCGGCAGCGAGCTTGTTGGCGCCGGTGTTGGCGGCCTCCGCGCCGGTGAGGAGCTTCGCTGCTCCTTCATCCAGGCTGGTGGCGCCGTCCTTCAGGGTGGTGACGCCGGCCTTGGCGCTGGAAATGCCGGTGGCCAGCGTGTTGGCGCCGGTATCCACCTTGGCGGAGCCTGCGGCTACCTTGTCCGCGCCTTCCTTGGCTTTGTCCGCGCCTTCCTGCAGGTCACTGGCTCCCGTGTTGGCGCGCTCAGCGCCGTCGCTCAGCTCCGTTGCGCCGGCGGACACTTTGCCCGTGAACAGCACAAAGAAGGCCAAAAGGAGGATCAGGAACAAGGCCAGGAGTGCGGTTAAGAGTGTGTGTGGGCGGGAAGTGGCACGCCCGGACGTGGAACTCGTCATTGAATATCCTTTTTCTGCTTCATGCTGTCGAGACTGACTGGGCTGCGTGCAGCACGCCGGTAGGCGCAGCCTTCGCGGTGCGACCGGACGGGTCCGTCCCACTGAAGTGGAAACAACATGACGAAATCAGTCCGGGCTAGTGTGATGTCTGTTACATCTAAGCTACCCAGCGGTAACAAAGCAAGCATTTCGAGAAATTAGTTACCGAAGAGTAGGTTGCGCGGTATGTTTCCCTCCGCTAATGGGAAAACGCGTGTCGCACCGGGACATGGCGCGCACGGAGGGGCATCCTGACTCCTGATGCACCGTCCGACCTCTGACAAGGGAGTCCGCATGAGCTGGCTGGATCGCGACCGCACCATTGCCCCGCCCGGTTTCAACCGCTGGGTCATCCCGCCGGCAGCGCTGGCCGTCCACCTGTGCATCGGCCAGGTGTATGCCACCAGCGTCTACAAGACGGCCCTGGTGGACTACTTCGACGCCAGCCTCACCCAAATCGGCATCATCTTCTCCATTGCCATTGTGATGCTCGGGCTTTCCGCCGCCGTGATGGGCACGTGGGTGGACGCCAACGGACCCCGCAAGGCCATGTTTGTCTCGGCCATGTTCTGGGTGGGCGGATTCGCGGTCGGGGCCGCAGGCATTTTCACCCACCAGCTGTGGCTGCTGTACCTGGGATACGGGGTGATCGGCGGCATCGGCCTGGGGATCGGCTACATCTCCCCGGTCTCCACGCTGATCAAGTGGTTCCCGGACCGGCCCGGGCTGGCCACCGGCATGGCGATCATGGGATTCGGCGGCGGGGCCCTGATCGCCAGCCCGCTGTCCTCGGCGCTGCTCACCTTCTACGATCCGGAGTCCGGAACCCCCGGCTGGGTGGCCAGCGGCGACGCCGTGGGCAAACTGTTCCTGACACTGGCAGCCATTTACTTGATCTACATGCTCTACGGCGCCGCGACCATCCGGGTTCCGGCCGCCGACTGGAAACCGGCGGGCTTTGACCCCGCCACCGTCGCGTCAAAGTCCCTGGTCACCACCAACCACGTTTCGGCGGCCAACGCCATCAAGACCCGGCAGTTCTGGCTGGTCTGGATTGTGCTCTTCTGCAACGTGACGGCCGGCATCGGCATCCTGGAACAGGCTGCCCCCATGATCCAGGACTTCTTCCGCCAGCCCGACGGCGCGTCGCTGGTGACCGCCGCCGTCGCCGGCGGATTCGTGGGCCTGCTTTCGATCGGCAACATGGGCGGGCGCTTTGTCTGGTCCGCCACCTCGGACCTGATCGGCCGCAAGCGCATCTACATGCTCTACCTCGGCGGCGGCGCCGCCCTGTACATCCTGCTGTCCCTGTTCGGCGGCGGTTCCACCTTCCTGTACGTCGCTTTGGCGTTCATCATCATCTCCTTCTACGGAGGCGGATTCGCTACGGCACCGGCCTACCTGCGGGATCTCTTTGGCACCTACCAGGTTGGCGCTATCCACGGCCGGCTGCTCACTGCCTGGTCCGCCGCCGGCATTGCCGGTCCACTGATCGTCAACTCGTTCCTGGACTCCCAGGGCACTCCCGGTGAACTCACGGCCGCGGCTTACCAGCCCGCACTGTTGACCATGGTGGGCCTGCTGGTGGTGGGCTTCATCGCCAACCTGCTGGTCACGCCGGTAGCATCCCGCTACCACGAGCCGAAGTCCGCACCGGCGGCTCCGGAACAGACCGCTACCGTGAACGGAGAACGCTAATGACTAAGGCAAAGCTGACAGTGAGCTGGGTTCTGGTGGGAGCTCCGCTGGCCTACGGGATCTTTCAGACCGTGAGCAAGGCTTCGGCGCTCTTCGGCTAGACCCGGCTACGGAACACGGGGAGGGGCAGGTGATGGTGAGCTGGGATGATTTTCCTGTCCTCACGAAGGAAGACGACAGCTACACCCACCTGCCCTTCTCCGGCTGGTTCCTGATGTTGGGGTGGGCGGCGGGACCTTTTCATGCCCGCCGCCGCCCCGGCTCCCTGAATGATATCCTGCCCTCCCGTGAGATCCTCTCCGGCGAGGACGAGGAGTGGCTGTATGAAATGGCCAATGAGTACCTGGCGCCGCTGGGCATTCCGCCCGTACCGCGCGGATATGCCTGGTTCTTGGCCCGCCCCGCCGGCATTGACTCGGACGAAGCACTCTGGCGGCGGCTGAACGACACTATTGATGAGCTTGGCGGCCTGCCCGGCCTCGACGGCGAGGCCTATGCAGCGGCCGCCTATCCGGTGGTAGCGGAAGCCATCCGGCGGCTTTACTGACCGGCTGCCGAATCCCCGCGCCCCTTAAGGTCCTTCGCGTCCATAACCTGGTCCAGAAGCAGCGAACTGAGCGCCGACGCCGCGGCCATCACCCGCCGCGGCCGGGCCACCCCGCGCCGGACCAGCCAGGCTTCAACACGTTGGTCCAGCACCATTGTGAGTGCAAGGACTCCGCTGGCGGTTGCGCCCACCGTGGCAGCGATAACAGCAGGACCGACGAGCCTCATCCGCGGGCCGGGCCCGGCGCCGGGAGCAGGCGCCGCGGCGCCCCCGGTCTCCTGATCCCCGGCCGCTACCGGCGGAACCGGGTTCCCCGTCCCGCCGCCCGCCGGTTCCCGCCCGCTTTGGGCACCGGCCCGGACCGCCAGGACACTGAGGACGCCGAGGGCTGCGCCCGGAACAAGCACAAAGGTGCGGCGCATTCCCGGGGACCAATCCGCCGGCCGCTGCAGGGTAAACAGCCCCGAGGAAGCAGCAAGGGCAAGCGAAAGCGGAAGATTCTTCATGGCCCACACGCTACCCGCCGCCCGGAGGGCTGTGGAACCGGCGCGGCAGGTGCAACGCTTAACGGGCACATTCCATCTACCCGTGCCGTGGATTTCTGCCGGGGCGGAGAGCAGGAGCAAGCGATGAAAGCCCTTCAGTACCGCACCATCGGCCAGCCGCCGGAAGTAGTGGACATCGAAACTCCGGAGCCCGGCCCCGGGCAGGTGCGCCTGAAGATGACCGCCGCGGGCGTGTGCCACTCTGACGAATTCATCATGAGCCTGCCGGAGAGCGAGTATGTCTACGGTCTGCCGCTCACACTGGGCCACGAGGGTGCCGGCACGGTGGACAAGGTGGGCGACGGCGTGGAGCACCTCGAACCAGGGGCCTCCATGGCCGTCTACGGTCCCTGGGGCTGCGGCATGTGTTACGAGTGCGCCAGCGGCAAGGAAAACTACTGCCGGAACGCCGCGAAGCTCGGCATCGCCCCGCCCGGCCTGGGTGCCCCCGGAGCTATGGCGGAATACCTCATTGTGGACAGCCCGCGGCATCTGATCCCCTTGGGGGACCTGGACCCGGTGCAGAACGTATCCCTGACGGACGCCGGCCTCACCCCGTACCACGCGATCAGGGGTTCCCTGGAGAAACTGCCCTCCGGCGCCACAGCAGTAGTGATCGGTGTGGGCGGCCTGGGGCACGTAGCCGTGCAGATTTTGCGGGCCATCACCGCGGCCACCGTTGTGGCCCTGGATATCGACGAAGCAAAACTGAACCTGGCAACCGACGTCGGTGCCCACTACACCTTCCCCTCCGAGCCCGGCGCGGTGGCCATGGTGCGGGACCTGACCGGCGGCCGGGGCGTGGACGCCGTGTTCGATTTCGTGACCAATCAGGCAACCCTGGATCTGGGCCAGGCCATGGTGGCGTCGCAGGGGGACCAGGTGCTGGTGGGCGTCGGTGCCGGCACCCTGCCGGTGGGCATGGCCGCGACCAGTGCCTGGGAATCCTCCATCCGGGCACCGTACTGGGGATCCCGGTCCGAGCTGTTTGAGGTGCTGGACCTCGCCCGCGGTGACGGCATCAACGTCCACACCGAAGTCTTCAGCCTGGACGAAGCGCCCGCCGCCTACGAAAAGCTGAAGAACAACCAGCTGATCGGCCGCGCCGTCGTCGTGCCGTAACCCCGGAGAAGCAACGTCTACAACGGTGCCGGAGCCAGCCCGGCGAACCCGGCGGCGGCACGCAGCAGCTGCGGCACCCCGGCCTCCAGCGACGGGCCGAAGACCAAGTCATTCGGCCGTTCGCCCTTGAGCCAGCGGGTGTAGATGGCCTCGCAGAAAATCGATGCCTTCCACAGCGCCAGCGCCTGGTACCAGGGCAGTGCATCCAGGTTCAGGTCCATCCGCTGCCGGTACGCCTCGATGACGTCGGCCCGGGTGAAGTAGCCGGGGTTGCGGGTGACGCTGGTCAGCTCCAGCGGCGTGGATTCACTACCCGGTTCCGAATACGTGGCGGTGAGATAGCCCAGATCTGCGAGCGGATCGCCGATGGCGGACATTTCCCAGTCCAGGACGGCGATCACGCGGGCCGGGGCGGAGGGGGCGAACATCAGGTTTCCGGGCCGGTAATCCCCGTGCAGTACCGCCGCGGCGGAGCTGGCAGGAATGTTGTCCGCCAGCCAGCCGCCGATCCGGGCCACCTCGGGCAGGCTGCGGGTGGTGTTGATGTCCCACAGCCCGGAAAACCGGGCAACTTGGCGCTGCAGGTAGCCGTCCGGCTTACCGAACGCCGCCAGGTCCCCGCTGCTGACGTCTACGGCATGGATGCGGACCAGAGTGTCAACGACGGCTTCGCTGGTGGCCCGGCGCTGCTCCATGGAGGACAGGGAGTCCGGAATGCTGTTGGTGATCACCAGTCCGTCCAGATAGGCCATGACATAGAACGGCACCCCGAGCACGGCGTCGTCTTCACAGACAGCCAGGATTTCCGGCACCGGCACGCCCTGGGTCCGCAGCAGCTGCTGGATCCGTGCCTCGCGGACCATGTCATGGGTGGAACGCGGCAGCGGCGGCCGGGGCCCGCGGCGGAGCACAAAGTCCTCGGCGCCGCGGCGGATCCGGTAGGTGATGTTGGACTGCCCGTCCCCGATCGGTTCCCACGACAGCGGGCCGCTCCCCAGATTATGGGTGTCAAGGAAGGCGGTGACCTCGTCCAGGATCAGCAGCGGGGGAGAATCCAGCGCTTCGGCGTCGGCGCGGGTGGCCACAACTTCACGGCCGTCAGGAGTGGTGTGCATGGGTCAGGCTTTCGCGTCGGCGGGGGAGGCGGCGTCGTTCTCCGCCACATCGGCAAGGAAGGGTGCGCCGCGTTCCACTTCGCGGCGGCGCGCGGCGGAGGCGCGGCGGGCAATAGCCCACTTATGCGTCTCATTGGAGCCGTCATAGATGCGGAAGGCGCGGACCTCGTTGAGGTAGGCGGCCAGCGGCAGCCGGTCGGTGACGCCGTCGCCGCCGCACAGCTGCAGACTGCGGTCAATCACCCGGTACACGGCCTCGGAGGTGTGGGTCTTGGCCACCGAGGACAGGGCCGACCCGGCTTTGGCGTCCGTTTCGAGCAGGGCGGCGGTCTTGGTGATGATGGCGTCCGAGGTTTCAATGTCGATCACGGACTGGGCAATCATTTCCTGCGCCAGGCCCAGCTCGTTCATCACGGATCCGAAGATTTCCCGGCGGTTGGTGCGGTCCAGGGCGATATCCAGGGACCGGCGGGCGAGCCCGAGCCAGCGCATACAGTGGGTGAGCCGGGCCGGACCCAGCCGAACCTGCGCGTACCGGAAGCCTTCGCCGGGAGCACCCAGCACGGCGCCGTCGGGCACAAACACGTCCTCGAAGTGCACGTGCGGATGCCCGCCGCCGATGGCCCGGTCCATGGTGTGCAGCTGCTCGCCGATCCGCACCCCGGCGGCGTCCATGTCCACCAGCAGCATGGTGGCGCCGGCCGGCGCGCCGTCCACCGCGTCCGTGCGCACCATGGCGATGCAGAACGAGGCGTTGTTGGCGCCGCTGGTGAAGCGTTTATGGCCGGTGATCCGCCAGCCGCCGTCCACCTTTTCCGCCCGGGAACGCAGCGCGGCCGGATCCGAGCCGGCGCCGGGGTGCGGTTCGGTCATGCCGAAGCAGGAGCGCGCATCCCCGGCCACCAGCGGGGCCAGGTAGCGGCGCTTCTGCTCCTCGCTGCCGATCAGGTGCAGCATGTGCATGTTGCCCTCATCCGGTGCCATGCAGTTCAGCGCCGACGGTCCGATCAGCGAATATCCGGCCTCCTGGAAGATGGGGGACCAGTGCTGCAACGGGACCCCCTGTCCGCCGTACTCGCGCGGGGCGTGCGGCGCGAACACGCCGGCGGCCTTCGCGGCGGCGCGCAGGTCCGCGAGCAGGTCCTCGGGCACGACGGCGCCCGGCCGCGGTTCGGCGGGCAGCACCGTGCCCCGGATGAACTCCCGGGTGCGCAGGCGCAGGTCTTCGATCTCCGGAGGCAGGGATGCGGTGCTCATGGGCGGGTCCTTTGGCTGGAGCGGGCTGCGTGGGGGAGGGGCTGGAGGCGCTGCTTGGGAAGGGGGGAGGGGGAAGGCGGCCGGTGGTGTTGCCGGGCGGCGGGAACTGCGGCGGGCTAGGCGGAGCCGCCGGCCACCAGCAGGCCGCCGTCGAGGTTCAGGACCTGCCCGGTGACCCACGCGGCGTCGTCGGAGACCAGGAAAGCGGCGGCGCCGGCCACGTCTTCGGGGGTGCCGAGGCGCTTCAGCGGATAGGTGGAGCTGACCTTTTCCTCCCGGCCCTCGTACAGTGCCCGGGCGAACTGGGTCTTCACCACGGCGGGGGCCATGGCGTTGACCCGCACGGAGGGGGCCAGTTCCACGGCCAGGGTGCGGGTGAGCTGTTCCACGGCGGCCTTGCTGATGCCGTAGAAGCCGATGCCGTGCGCCGGGGTCTGTGCCGAGACGGAGGAGAGGTTCAGGACGGACCCGCCGCGGCCGGTGAAGTCCAGGGCAGGATGCGCGCAGAGGGCCTGCACCCAGGCCAAGGTGCCCAGCACGTTGACGTCCAGGATGCGGCGGGCGGCCTCCGGGTCCAGTTCCGTCAGAGGGCCGTAGACGGGGTTGATGCCGGCGTTGTTCACCAGGATGTCCAGCGTGCCCCAGGTCCGGGCCACGGTGTCCAGCACCTCGGCACGGTGGTCCGGGTCATCGGACTTGCCGGCCAGGAACAGGACGCTGCCCTCCGGGAACTCCGTGGCGGCTTCCTTGAGCGGGCCGATGTTGCGGGCGGTGATAAGCACCTTCGCCCCTTCGGCCGCGAACCGGCGGGCGATGGCCAGCCCGATGCCCCGGCTGGCACCGGTGACGACGGCGGTTTTGCCCGCCAGACGGGATTGGTTGGCCGGTGCGGGCTCCGGCAGGTCCTGCACCGTGTACTGCCCCTGGTCCGCTGACTCGTCCGCTGCTGACTGCTCTGTCATATGCTCCGCCTGTCCCTACTACCGAGCGACCGCTCGGTATGGGTAGTCTGGTGCAGGCCCGCAAGTTGTGTCAAGGGTCACAATTGTTCCCCGCGAACCCCGGAAGGATGCCATGAGCGCCGCACCCCAGCCCGACTGGCGGGACTTTTCCGTTCCCGTCCTGCCGCCGCTGCTGGCCGCCGCACTGGAGTGCTTTCTGGAACACGGCTACCACGGCACCGCCATCCGCACCGTGGCCGCACGCGCCGGACTGTCCGTGCCCGGGCTGTACCACCACTATCCGTCCAAGCAAGCGCTGCTGGTCGGGATAGCCGAGTCCGCCATGGCGGATCTGTATGCCCGCAGCACGGCGGCCTTGGCCGAAGCCGGGGACGATGTGGAGGAACGGTTCGCGCTGCTGATCGAATGCCTGGTGCTGGTGCACGCCTACCGGTGGGAGCATGCCTTTATCGCCGCGAGCGAGATCCGCAGCCTGGAGGGCGCGGCCCGCAGCGGGCACATTGCGGCGCGGGACCGGCAGCAGAAGCTGCTGGACGACGTCGTGACCGACGCTGTCCGGCTCGGGCGGTTCTGCACCGCCCATCCCAAGGATGCCAGCCGGGCGGTGACCACCATGTGCACCGGGGTGGCCCAGTGGTACCGCGCCGGCGGGCCGCTCAGTCCCGAGGAGCTGGCGGCCCGCTATGTGCAGATCTGCCGGGGCGCGGTGGGTGCCCGCTAGCCGGTCCTTACCGGTACCAGCGGTGCAGGTTCTCCTTCGGTTCGTCCCCGCGGGCAGTCTCGGAGATCCACGGGCCGGTGCCCTCGGACGCGTCCAGCACGCCCTCCTCGAGCCAGGTGTAGCGCCCGTCCAGCACACCCTTGGACACCTTGCGATCCGCGGCGTCCGAATTGCGCCAGAGTTCTTCGAACAGGGTCTCGATCCGCACCCGGGATTCGGTGCTGAACGCGTCCGCCAGCTCAAAAGCGCTCCGGCCCTCCTCCGGATCCTTCCGGCGGATGTTCATGGCCCGGACGCAGGACGCGGAAATGGCAAAAATCTCCGCACCAATGTCCACAATCCGGCCCAGGAACACCTGGTGGTGCTCCAGCCCCGCCTGCCAGCGGGCCATACCGTAGAACGTGGACCGGGCGAGCCGGCGTGAAGCCCGCTCGGCGAAGCGCAGGTGCTTGGCGAGGATGCCGAACTCGGCGTACGACGTCGGCACGCTGCCCTTGCCTGCCGCGAGTGTGGGCAGCCACTTGCCGTAGAAGCCGCTGGCCTTCATGGCCGCCTTTGCCTTCGCGCCGAGCGGGGCATCCGCCACGGCCAGGTCACCGGCGGCGGAGAGATGCGCGTCCACGGCCTCCCGGGCAATAAAGAGGTGCATGATCTCGGTGGAGCCCTCAAACACGCGATTGATCCGCAGGTCCCGCAGCTGCTGCTCCGCCGGGACCGCGCGCTCGCCGCGGGCGGCCAGCGAGTCCGCGGTCTCGAAGCCGCGGCCGCCGCGCACCTGCACCAGCTCGTCCGCTATGTTGTACGCCATTTCGCTGGCCCACAGCTTGGCAAGGGCCGCCTCAATGCGGATGTCCTTGGTGCCGGCGTCGGCCAGTTCTGCGGATAGCTCGAAGACCGCCTCCAGTGCGAAGCCGGTGGCGGCAATGTAGGCGAGCTTTTTGCCCACGGCCTCGTGCCGGCCGATGGGCCGGCCCCACTGCTCCCGGGCATTGGCCCAGCCGCGGGCAATCTTCAGCGACCACTTGCCTGATGCCGCGCACATGGCCGGAATGGACAGCCGGCCGGTGTTGAGCGTGGTCAGTGCGATCTTCAGGCCCTGGCCCTCCCGGCCCAGGCGGTTCGCGGCGGGGACCCGGACGTTGGTGAACCGGGTGACGCCGTTTTCAATGCCGCGCAGGCCCATGAAGTTGTTGCGGTTCTCCACCGTGATGCCCGGCGAGGACATTTCCACCACAAAGGCGCTGATTCCGCCCTTGGATTCCCCGTGCGGGGGCACTGCGGCCATCACCACCACCAGTTCGGCAATCACGCCGTTGGTGGTCCACAGCTTGACCCCGTCAATGACGTATTCGCTGCCGTCTTCGGACGGGATGGCCGTGGTGCGCAGCCGAGCGGGGTCGGAACCGACGTCGGGCTCGGTCAGGAGAAAGGCCGTCACGGCTCCGGCGGCGCAGCGCGGCAGGTATTCCTGCTTCTGCTCATCGTTGCCGAAAACCTTCACCGGCTCCGGCACGCCGATGGACTGGTGCGCCGAGACCAGCGCCCCCATGCTGGGATGCACGGTGCCCAGCAGCATCAGCGCGCGGCCGTAGTGCAGCAGTGACAGCCCCAGCCCGCCGTAACGCCGGGGGATCTTGATGCCGAACACACCTAGGTCCGCCAACCCGCGCAGGTACTCGTCCGGGATGACGCCGGTGCGTTCAATCAGGCGGCCGTCCAGGGTGCGGCAGTACGCTGCCAGCTCCTCCAGGAAAGCCTCCGCCCGGGCCTCCTCGGCCGGATCCAGGGCCGGCAGGGACCGGATGAGGTCCAGGTTGTAACTGCCCAGGTAGATTCCCTTGGCGAAGCTCGGGCGGGATTCGCCCGTGTCCCGGGCTTCTTCGGTGGCGTTGCGGGCATCCTGTTCCGTGACCACCCGGTCCTTGATTTTTCGAGCGCTGCTGTCGGGGCCGGACCCCTGGGCAAGATCAGTGGTGCTCATGGGATTTCTCCTCTGTTTTGGCCGCATGGAGGGGCGGCCTCGGCTCACTGTGGGGACCATGCTACGCCGCGGTAGCTAAGGGTAAAGAGGGTTCGCGGCTAATGTGGGGCGCAGGCAGCATTGCCGTGGGAAAGTACCTCCAACGGGTGGAAAATCGGCGGCAGTACAACGCAAAAGGAGACGGTTATGGCTTGGGTGGACAGCGAACGCGCGGAATTGGTCCGGACACTGCGGGAGGCGGATCCGCTGGCGCCCACGCTGTGCGAGGGCTGGGATGTGCGCCGGCTGCTGGCACACCTGGTGCTGCGCGAGCACGCGCCGTGGAAGATGGCCGCGGACGTGCTGCGCCGGCCCAAGCCCGGGCAGGAGAAGAACCTGGGCGCCGAGGCCTCCGCTGCAGCCACCCCCCACGGCTATGCCGCCCTGGTGGACCGTTTCGCTGCCGGACCGGGCCGGTTCTCCCCGTTCCGGGCCGACGCCGCGAATCTGGTGGAGTACGTGGTGCACCACGAGGACATCCGCCGCGGCACCGGTGCCGCCGCACCGCGTGAGCTGCCGGCCGGGCAGCAGCAGGCACTGTGGAAGCAGCTGGGGCTGATGGCGCGGATGGGCTACCGGAGCTCGCCGGTGGGTGTGGAACTGGCCGTTCCCGGGTTCGGCCGGAGGCGGGTCCGGGCGGGCGACACTCCCGTGCTGGTCTCGGGAAACGTGGTGGATCTGGCCCTGCACGCCATGGGCCGGCGGGCAGCGGCCAACGTCAGCGTGGAAGGCAGCGGCGAATCCGTGCGTGCCTTCCGGGAATGGGCCGGCGAGTAGGTGCTCCCGGCTTGACAAGCACCCCTCCTATGCCGTTGAAATAGTAAGCACACTGATTTGTTTCAGCGGAGCTGGATCGCCTACCAATGACGTATCAGGGAAGCAGGAAGATGCAGAACGAGGGGGATTGGGAACCCGTGCGGCTGCTGTCAACAGCTGCACGCTTGGTAAGACGGGAAGTGGATAACAAGCTGCGCGCCCTGGGGCTGACCCAGGAACGGGTGACGGTTCTGCGGGTGCTGCTCACGGACGGACCCATGCGGCGGGCGGAACTGGCCCGGCGGCTGCGGGTGACCGCGCAGACTCTCGGAACATCACTGGTGAGCATGGCGGGACAGGGCCTCGTTGAAGAGGTGCCGCCCGAAACTACGGGCCGCAGCGGCCGGCTCATGGCCATCTCGGAGCGCGGCCAGAAGATGCTCGCCGACGCGGAAAACCTGGAGCAGAACACTTCCACGGCCGGCATCGGCCCGGAACTGCGCGCAGAACTAATATCCCTGATCCGCGGCTTGGAACCGGCCCGGCAGTACGGGACGGCGTCGTCGACCGGACCAGGCACGGCCTAACGGACCGCCGCGGTGTCCACCGCGGCAGCAGCCTGCCGACCCGCTGGGCCGGGGTAACGTGTTGAGGTAAGAGCAGCACGTTTTTGGCCTTGGCGCCGGGAAGGACAGGCATGAGCGAGGGTATCCGAGTTGCCGATGCGGACGAGATTGAAGAGGGTGAAGCCCTCACGGTAGACGCCGAAACGGCGGGCACCGCGGATGACATTGCCGTGTTCCACAGCGACAACGGGAACTTCTACGCCCTGAATGACACCTGCACCCATGAAGAGGCCTCCCTGGCGGACGGCTGGATCGAGGGCGACGAGGTGGAATGCCCCATCCATTCCGCGCGTTTCTGCATGCGCACAGGCGAAGCGCTCTGCCTGCCCGCCCTGGTCAACACCCGGGCGCACCGGGTGGAGGTGCGCGACGGCGAAGTGTGGCTGTACCCCAACCAGGCTCCGCAGGACGCGTGAACGCAGGCCCGGCCCCTGCAACGGTAGCCGTTGTGGGCGGGGGCATCGCCGGTTTCAGTGCGGTGCGCGAACTCCGCCGCCGCGGCTACGCAGGTACCCTGCAGCTTATTGATCCCGACGGGTTGCCCTATGACCGTCCGCCGCTGAGCAAGGCGTTCCTGGCCGGAACCCTGGACCTGCCGCAGCTGGAACTGGCACCCCGCGGCTGGTACGCGGACAACGCCGTCGAGGTGGTCACGGACACTGCGGTGAAGCTCGACGCCGGACACGGCGCCCCCGCCCTCACCCTCGCCTCGGGCGGGCAACTACGTGCCGACGCGGTGCTGCTGGCCGCGGGTGCGCGCGCCCGCCGGTTGCCGCTGCCGGGCATGGACCTGCCCGGTGTCCTGACCCTGCGCTCCGCCGCGGATGCCCTGGCGCTGCGGCAGCGGCTGTTCCCCGGCGCGCACCTGGTGATCATCGGTGCCGGACTGGTGGGGGCGGAAACCGCGTCGACGGCCCGGGCCCTGGGCGCTGCCGTGACCATGGTGGATCCGGCTTACCTGCCGTTTGAGCGGGCGGCCGGTCCGGATCTGGCCAGTTACCTGCACGGACTGCACGCCGCCCACGGCACTGCCTACGTGCAGGACACTCCCGCAGCCATCGGTGCCGGTGCCGGTGCCGGTGCCAGTGATGACGCCCTGACCGTGGTCCTGGCCGCAGGAGCCGTGCTCCCCGCCACCACCGTCCTGGTCTCGGTGGGCAGCGAGCCGGAAACTGCGCTCGCAGAAGAGGCCGGGCTCCAGGTCCACGACGGCATCCTGGTGGATGGCTCCGGCGCCACCTCGCAGCCCGGAATTTTCGCCGCTGGTGACTCCTCCCGGCTGCGGAACAGTGACGGCACGCCGGGCCGGCGGTTCGAGCACTGGGACGCCGCCCGCCGCACGGGTGAGGCGGCTGCGGCCGGGATCCTCGGCGTCGAGCCCCCGCAGGCCGCACCCGACTGGTTCTGGTCCGACCGCTACGGGATCCACCTGGAGATGGCCGGCAGCATGGCCGGTCCCGGCCGGACGGTGCTGCGCGGAGAACCCGGACCCGGGTTCATGGTGTTCCGCGTCTCTCCCGCCGGCACGCTGGCCGGAGTGGCTGCCGTGGACGGCGGGACGGCCGTGCGTGCGGCGCGGAAGCTGATCGAATCGGGCCGGGCGGTTGATCCGGCGCAGTTGCAGGACCCGGCGGCTGACCTGCGCAAGATGGCCCGTGGGAAGTCCTGAACCGCCCTTCCATATGGAACTGGCCGGTGTAACTGGAAGCTGTGCGGAGTATTACGCAACGTTAGCGTTGCGTAATTGAGCCAAACCTAGGTTAACCTTATTTTGGATCCGCGTCCGCAGGGTCCGTTCCGTCCGTTTTACGTGATTCCAAGGAGCCCCATATGGCCCTGTCCAGGATGCGCCGCGCCGCTGCCGCGGCCGCCGTCGCCGTTCTGTCCCTTTCCGCATGCTCCACCGGTGCCGCAGGCGAAAATGAGTCCACCGGCAGCGCCGCCGCCGGTGACCAGTTCCCCGTCACCATTGAGCATGCCTTCGGCGAAACAGTTATCGAAGAGGCCCCCGAACGGGTGGCGACAGTTGCCTGGGCCAACGCCGAGACCGCGCTGGCGCTTGGTGTTGTTCCCGTAGGCATGCCCACCATCGAGTTCGGCGGCAACGAGCAGGGCACCACGCCCTGGATCGACGAGGCCCTTGAGGACCTGGACGCCCCCATCGGCTCGGAGAACGCCCCGGCACAGTACTCCGAAGCGGACGGGATTGCGTTCGACGACGTCGCTGCCACCAACCCGGACGTCATCCTGGCCTCTTATTCCGGGCTGTCCCAGGAGGACTACGACAAGCTGAGCAAGATCGCTCCCGTCGTGGCCTACCCTGACGCCCCGTGGGGCACCTCCTGGCAGGACACCGCCACCCTGACCGGCAAGGCGCTGGGCCTGGAGGATGAGGCCCAGCAGCTGGTGGCGGACACGGAAAAGGCCATCACCGAGAAGGCCGCCGAATACCCGCAGCTCGAAGGCAAGACCTTCATCTACGGCAACCTGGCACCGGGTGCGGAGAACTCCGTCTACACCGCGCTGGACAACCGCCCCAAGTTCATGGAGTCCCTGGGCCTGACCCAGGCACCCGTGGTGGCCGAGAACACCAAGGGCGACGAGTTCTACATTCCCTGGTCCGATGAAAACCTCAACCAGCTGGATTCGGACATCTTCATCAGCTGGGTGGCCAGCGAGGATGTTGCCGACACCATTGCCGCCGACCCGCTGCTGAGCCAGATCCCCGCCGTGAAGAACGGCGCGCTGGTGGCCGACGCAGACCCGACCCGCGTGTTCTCCACGTCCGCCATCAATGTCCTGAGCATCCCGTACGCCCTGGACAACGTAGTGCCGATGATCGCGGACGCTGCCACCGCCGCGGACAACGCACAGTAACCGCACTTCCGCCCGCAACGAACATCCGATTGGACAGCACCCCACCGGGGTTTGGGATCATCGAAAGCATGGAAGACCTGCTTGACCTTGCAGTTAGCCTCAAACCGCTCTTCGCCGTCCTCGTGGCAGTAGGCATTGCCCTGATCATCGCCTGGATCGCACGCGAGGGCGCCAACCGGGCGTTCCGCAAGGTGCCCAGCATCCGGGAGATCTCCGTCAAGGCCCGGAACCCGCTGCGGCTGGTGCTGGGGCTGATCGGCATCCGGATTGCCCTGGGCGCAACAGCGCCCGGGGCGTCCTGGCTGCCGGTCCTGGACTACCTTTTGGTGCTGGGGCTGATCGGCGCGCTGGCCTGGTTCGGCGTCGTGACGCTGCTGATCATCGAGGCCATGATCCTCACGAAGTACAGCACCGACACCCGGGACAACCGCAGGCTGAGGCGCCTGAAAACCCAGGTGAACCTGGGCCGGCGGATCGGCATCGCCGTGCTGATCACCATTGCCGTGGCCTTTGTGCTGCTGACCATTGACGAGGTCCGTGCGCTGGGCGCCGGTATCCTTGCCTCCGCCGGTTTGCTCTCCATTGTGGCCGGCCTTGCCGTGCAGGGAACCCTGAGCAATGTCTTTGCCGGGCTGCAGCTGGCCTTCACCGACGCGATCCGCGCCGACGACGTCGTAGTGGTGGAAGGCGAGTGGGGCACCATCGAGGAAATCACCATGACATACGTGGTGGTGCATATCTGGGATGACCGGCGCCTGATCCTGCCTTCCACCTACTTCACCACCACGCCGTTCCAGAACTGGACCCGCCGGCAATCCGCGATCCTGGGCACAGTGGAGCTGGACCTTGACTGGCGGGTACCGGTGGGGGACCTGCGCACCAAGCTGAAGGAGACCCTGGCCGGCACCGAACTGTGGGACAAGCGCACCAGTGTGCTGCAGGTGACCGAGGCCGTGAACGGTGTGGTGCGGGTCCGTATCCTGGTCAGCGCCGTGGACAGCGGGACGCTGTTCGACCTGCGCTGCCTGATCCGCGAAACCATGGTGACCTACCTGCAGGAATGGCACCCGGACGCCCTCCCGCGCCAGCGCTGGGAAGAGGTGCGCAAGACCGGCACGGATGTCCACAGCGGACCGCGGACCGCGCCGTTGGTGCGCAGCTCCGACACCAGCGATT
Organism: Arthrobacter sp. zg-Y40; assembly: GCF_020731535.1. Lineage (NCBI taxonomy): Bacteria > Bacillati > Actinomycetota > Actinomycetes > Micrococcales > Micrococcaceae > Arthrobacter > Arthrobacter sp. zg-Y40. The sequence continues at coordinate 19,571 of NZ_JAJFZS010000003.1, read as the reverse complement.
CCCAACTGTTCACCGGCAGCATCGACGCCGTCGAACGCCGGCAGAGCTTCTCCGGTCCGGGTGAGGACGTCATGGCCGAACGCGAGGAGAACGCGGACACGCCGCGCTGATTTCCCCTGCCCGGCCGCCGTGCGTCCGGCACTGTTGACAGGAGGCCGCCCGCCGGGCGGCAATAAGACCCCCGGCTGTTGCGCCGGACCGGCGAAGGGATCAACGATGGCGGACGCCTTTGTGCTTCACGAAATCCAGGGATCGAGTGTGTGGGCGAATGACGGCGAGCGGCTGGGCCTGGTGGGGGAAGTCCACCTGGACCGCGACACCGGGCAGCCCGCGTGGATCACCGTTAACCTGGGCCTGTTCGAATCGGCTGAACACTACGTGCCGCTCGCTGCCGCCCGGCGCGACGGGCAGGACATTTTTGTGAACTACTCCAAGGAAAAGGTTTCCAAGTCACCCGGCGCCAATCCGGAAAACCCGTTGAGTCCGGCCGAAGAAAGTGTCCTGATGGAGTACTACGGCCTGGGCCGGAACACTTGAACCCGGCCGGCCTGTTTGTGGTGCCCCTTTGTTACTAAGGACACTTACAAATACGATGGGGATCTGACATCGATTCACCCAGGAGGCCGTAGTGGCGCAGGACACCAACAGCAAAGCCGAGACAGCACCAAGTCCCGACGATGCAAGCAAACCGGACAAACCAACCGAGGTCTCCAAGCCCAGCTGGAAATACATCCTCAAGAAGACGGTGCGCGAGTTCTCCAAGGACCAGTGCACCGACCTGGCCGCGGCACTGACCTACTACACGGTCCTGGCGATCTTCCCGGCACTGCTGGCCATGGTTTCCATCCTCGGTCTGGTGGGTCAGGGGGAAAGCACCACCAATGCACTGCTGGACTTCGTCAAGCAGTTCGCGCCGTCAGACGCTGCATCGGTCCTTGAAGACCCCATTAAGCAGCTGACCACCTCCAGCACCGCCGGACTCGCGCTGATTGTCGGTATTCTCGGCGCCCTGTGGTCCGCCTCCGGCTTCGTGAAGGCGTTTGGCCGTTCCATGAACCGCATCTACGAAGTGGATGAAGGCCGGCCCGCCTGGAAGCTGCTTCCCACCCAGCTGCTCGTGACCCTGATCCTGGTCCTCATGGCGGCGGCACTGCTGCTGATGCTGGTGATCTCCGGCCCGATAGCCGAAGCCATCGGCAACGTCATCGGCCTGGGCAGTGAAGCGGTGACCGTCTGGAACCTCGCCAAGTGGCCGGTCATGCTGATCTTCGCAGTTCTGATTATCGCGGTCCTTTACTACGCCACCCCGAACGTGAAGCAGCCCAAGTTCCGCTGGATGAGCATGGGCTCGCTGATTGCCCTGGTGATCCTGGCGATTGTGACCGCCGGCTTCAGCTTCTACGTCTCGAACTTCGGCAACTACAACGCCACCTACGGTGCCATTGGCGGCGTGATTGTGCTGCTGCTGTGGATCTGGCTGGCCAACGTGTCCCTGCTCTTCGGTGCCGAGTTCGACGCCGAGGTGGAACGCGGCCGCGAACTCCAGGCCGGTATCCAGGCCGAGGAATCCGTACAGCTTCCCCCGCGCGACACCCGCCAGACGGAGAAGCGCCAGGAACAGGAAGAGGAAGACATCGCCGAGGGCCGCAAGCTGCGCCAGCAGCACGCCGGCAAGGACTACGACGACGACCTGCACGAGGACTGACCTGCCCGGCTAGCCCTGGCACGCCCGACCTAAAAAACCGCCCCCGGACCAACTGGTCCGGGGGCGGTTTTGTTTTAGGGGCCCGGCTGGACGTTCAAAGTGCAGCAGGTGCCGGGTGGGCTAGTGCCCGGTGTCCTTGGCGCCGCCGTGGTTCCGGGTGCCCAGGTTCTTGCCCTTGGAGAACCGGCGGGCGAAGTACAGCACCAGGCCAACGGCCATCAGGGCAGCTGCCCGCAGCCACGTGTCACCGCTCTGCTGGGTGAGCAGCAGGACGCAGGAGGCAATGGCAAGGTAGGGCAGCACGATGGGGGTGCGGAAGTGCTTTTCCTCCACCTTGTCCTTGCGCAGCACGATCACCGCGACGTTGGTGCTGATGAAAACGAAGAGCAGCAGCAGGACCACGGTTTCGGCCAGCGCGGCCACCCCGCCGGTCAGGGTCAGGAGCATGGCCACCGCGGTGGTGGCGACAATGGCCACCCACGGAGTCTTGCGGTTGGGCAGCACCTTGCTGAAGACCTCGGGCAGCAGCGATTGCTCGGACATGCCGTAAACCAGCCGCGAGGACATGATCATGGTCAGCAGGGCGCCGTTGGCCACAGCTACCAGGGCAATCGCGCTGAAGATCCAGTCCGGGATGCCGAAGCCGGTGGCGCTGACAACGTCCAGCAGCGGCCCCGTGGAACCGGAGAGGTCCTTGGTGGGCAGGGCGATGGACGCCGCGATGCCGATCAGCACGTAAATGAGCCCGGCGGTAAGCATGGCGCCGAAAATGGCCCGTGGATAGACCCGTCGGACATCGCGGACCTCTTCGGCGATGTTGGCTGAAACCTCAAACCCTACAAACGAGTAGTACGCCAGGATGGAGCCCGCCAGGACAGCCAGCGCAGGATTCGTATCCGCCGGGAACTGCGTGATCTGCTCGGGGTGTCCCTCGCCCTTGCCCACCATCAGGGACACGAGCACAATCACCAGGACCAGGCCGGAGACCTCGATAACCGTCATCACCACATTGCTGCGGACGGACTCGGAGATGCCGCGCGCATTGAGCAGCGCCACCAGCAGCAGGAACACAATGGCGGCCGGCACCGTGGGGACGTCCAGGAAGGACTTCAGGTAGTCGCCGGCGAATGCCTGGGACAGGCCTGCGGCACTGGTCACTCCGGCAGCCAGCATGGCAAAACCGACCAGGAACGAGATGGCCGGCACCTTGAAGGCCCGTTGGGCGAACACTGCAGCACCGCCGGCTTTGGGGTATTTGGTGACCAATTCCGCGTACGAGGCTGCGGTCAGCATCGCGAGCACGAGGGCAACCACGAGCGGAACCCAGATGGCGCCTCCGACTTGCACGGAAACATCGCCCACCAATGCGTAGATTCCTGCCCCCAGCACGTCGCCGAGGATGAACAGATAGAGCATGGGGCCGGTGATGCCCTGCTTGAGTTTGGATGCAGGTTTTTCCTGCGTGGTTTCTCCCATAAAAGGAAAGTTTAGACAACATACTAAGAATGCTGATGATTCCCTGCGGATCCTGTAGAAATATTGTCTATGAGCACTCCCGCAACCTCTTCTTCCACGTATGACGCAGTGATCGTGGGCGGCGGAATCGCCGGCCTGACGGCGGCCCTGGTCCTGGGCCGGGCACGGCGCCGGGTGGCGGTGATCGACGCCGGCAGCCCACGCAACGCCCCGGCCGGGCACGTCCACGGCTTCCCGACCCGGGACGGCGTGCCGCCGGCGGAACTGCTGGAGCTGGCCCGGGCCGAGGTGCGCGGGTACGGCGTGGAACTGGTGGAAGCAACCGTGGCGCGGGTGGCGGCCGACGGCAGCGTGCGGACCACCGACGGCCGGGACTTCCGCGGACGGCAGGTGGTGCTGGCCACGGGACTGCGCGACGTCCTGCCCCAGATTGACGGGCTGCGGGAACGCTGGGGCCGGGACGTGCTGCAATGCCCCTACTGCCACGGCTACGAAAACGCGGACAAGGTGCTGGCCGTGCTGGGTACCGCGCAAACCTCCATCCAGCAGGCGCAGCTCGTGCGCACCTTCTCCGACGACGTGACGCTGGTCCTGCAGGCCGGCCTCGAAGTGGGCGAGGAGGACGCCCGCGGGCTTGCCGCCATGGGCATCCGGGTAATCGACGGCGAGGTGGCCGGCCTGGAAATCGAAAACGACACCCTGACCGGCCTGGAACTGGCGGACGGGCGCACTCTGCGGTGCGAGGCGCTGTTCCTGGAACCGGAGGCCGAACTGGACGCGGACCTCACAGCGGACCTGGACCTGGACGACGACGGCTGCATCGTCACCGACGAGCTCGGCCGCACCAGCCGGGAACGGATCTGGGCGGTGGGAAACGCCACGGACCCCTCCGCGCAGGTGGTGGCCGCCGCCGGAGATGCCTACCGGCTGGCCGTGGTGGTCAACGCCAAGCTCCTCGAAGAGGACCTTGGCCTGGCGGTAGGCGGCGACGGCGACGGCCCGCGCCCGGTGGGTCCGGTTGAGGCAGCCGCCGTGCGCGAAGCCCTCTAGCCGTACCCGCTAGCTCCGGGCCCGGCTGCGCGGGGCGAGCAGCGGGGAGCCGGCCACGCCGTCGCCGGCGCTCATCCCGTCCAGCACAAACTGCAGGGCTTCCAGGGAGGTGCGGCGCGGCCGCCAGCCGAGCACTTCGCGCGCCCGGGTGGTGTCCATGACCGGGGCCCCGGCGGCCATGTCCACCCAGCCCGGATCGGTGGCCTGCAGGTGCGCGGCCCAAGTGAGGCCGACGACGGCGCGGACCAGTTTCACCGGCACGTTCAAGACCCGTTTGGCACCCAGCATGCCGGCGAGCAGCTCCGGGGTGATGATCGGATCCGCTGCAATGTTGAAGGCTCCCTCGGCCCGCTGGTCCACTACGCGCCAGTAGGCGTCCGCAATGTCGTCGGCGTGCACGGCCTGGAAAACGAAGGAATCCGGCAGCGGGATCAGCGGCAGGGACAGCTTGTTCAGGAAGAACTTGGGGATCAACCGGCCAATGAAATAGTGCCCTATTTCGCTGCCCGCGTCGGAGGAGAAGATGAGTCCGGGCCGCAGCCGGGCCACCGGAATTTCCGGGTACTCCAGTTCAAACCGGTCCAGCAGGGCCTCCTGCTCGCCCTTGTGCCGGCTGTAGTGGGAGCTGGCAATGCCCCGGGCGGGCCAGGATTCATCCGTCAGCCGGTCCTTGGGGGCGGGACTGTACGCTCCGACCGAGGAAGCGCAGACAAACTGCCGCACGCCTGCTGCCGCAGCCGCAGCCAGGGCGTTTTCCGTACCCTGGACGTTGACCCGGTGCAGCTCCGCCTCATCCCGGTTGGGCTGGATCAGCCAGGCCAGGTGGATCACGGCGTCGGCGCCGCGCAGCGCTTCGGTCAGTTCCGGCACGTTGGCCGTGTCGCCGACGTCGATGCTGTGCCACTCGACGCCGTCGTACGGAGGCTGGGTGGTGTCCGGGATCCGGCGGGCAATTCCCGCCACTTCCAGCTCTCCGAGTTCCTGGCGGGCCTCCGCCAGCCGGCGCAGAACGGCGGTCCCCACGTTTCCGGTGGCCCCGATTACGGCTACTCGCATGGTCAAAGTCCTTCCGTCGCACTGCCGGCTGCATTGCACTCGACTCTACCGCCGCACCGGATTTCCGGCAGCGGGGCGGCCCTTCGGAAGCCGTTAGCAGCTCAGGGTGCAGGGGCTAGTGTGAGCGTATGACTTCGCACAGCACCAAGGGCTCCTACGTGACCGGTGGAACCGAGTACACCCGGGACACCAACTACATTGAAACCCGGATCACCCGCGACGGGCGGGACGGCTACCCGGTGGAGTCCGGACGGTACCGGCTGATCGCGGCCCGGGCCTGCCCGTGGGCCAACCGGACCATCATTGTCCGGCGCCTGCTGGGACTCGAAGACGCCATTTCCCTGGGCCTGCCCGGCCCCACCCACGACGCCCGCAGCTGGACCTTCGACCTGGATCCGGACGGCAGGGACCCGGTGCTCGGCATCGAACGGCTGCAGGAGGCCTTCTTCAAGCGCGTCCCCGACTATCAGCGCGGCATCACCGTTCCCGCCGTCGTGGACGTCCCTACGGGTGCGGTGGTGACCAACAACTTCCCGCAGATCACCCTGGACTTCTCCACCGAGTGGAAGGACTTCCACCGCGAAGGGGCCCCGGACCTGCTGCCGGCCGAGCACATGGCGGAAATGGAGGCCGTGAACAAGCGGATCTTCACCGAGGTCAACAACGGTGTGTACCGCTGCGGGTTCGCCGGTTCGCAGGAAGCCTACGACGCCGCGTATGACCGGCTGTGGGCGGCGATGGACTGGCTGGAGGACCGGCTTTCGAAGCAGCGTTACCTGGTGGGGGACACCATTACCGAGGCCGATGTCCGGCTGTTCACCACGCTGGTGCGTTTTGACCCGGTCTACCACGGGCACTTCAAGTGCAACCGGAACAAGCTCACCGAAATGCCGGCGCTGTGGGGTTACGCCCGGGACCTGTTCCAGACCCCCGGCTTCGGTGACACGGTGGACTTTGAGCAGATCAAGGCGCACTACTACGTGGTCCACGAGGACATCAATCCCACCGGGATCATCCCCAAGGGACCGGACCGGTCCAACTGGCTTTCCGAGCACGGACGCGAGGAGCTGGGCGGGCGCCCGTTCGGCAACGGAACACCGCCCGGACCGGTACGCGACTCCGAGCGGGTGGCCCCCGGGCACGGGGCCGGGAACTAGGCCGCCGGGCGCTTCCTAATACGCAACACAAACGTTTCTTAAAGCACCTGAGCATAGGCTAGCCTTATTTAAGAAATTGCTGCTGCTTAGGGGAGGTGCCTACGTGAGCGTTGCCGCACGCCCTGCCGGCGTTCCTTCCCGCGCACCCTCCGCCACGGCCCGGGACAACGGGTCCCCGGGCACAATGGTCCCGGGCGGCGGTACCCCGCACGGCAGGCGCGGACCCGGCACCCGCACGGCCCTGCTGCTGCTCACCATTGCGGTTTTGGTCCTGGCCTGCACCGCCTCAGTGGCCATCGGCGCCCGGCCTGTCCCGCTGGCCACGGTCTGGGACGCGCTCACCAACTTCGATCCGTCCAACGGAGACCACGCCGTGGTCTCCTCCCGCATTCCCCGCACCGTCCTGGGCCTGGTTACCGGCGCGGCCCTGGGCCTGGCCGGCGCAGCCATGCAGGGCGTGGCCCGCAACCCGCTGGCGGACCCGGGCATCCTGGGCGTCAACGCCGGCGCCGCGTTCGCGGTGGTGCTGGGCATCTACATCTTCGGCATCACCAACCTGACCGGCTACATCTGGTTCGCCCTTGCCGGTGCGGCGCTGGCCGCCGTCGTGGTCTACGTGGTGGCGAGCATGGGCCGTGACGGCGCCACCCCGGTGAAGCTGGCCCTGGCCGGCGCCGCCCTGAGCGCCGGGCTCATGTCCGCGCTCAGTGCCGTGCTGGTCTCCAGCCAGCAGACCCTGGACACGTTCCGGTTCTGGCGGGTGGGCAGTGTATCCGGCAGGGACTGGGACACCATCCTGTCCGTGCTGCCGTTCCTGGCCATCGGCGCCCTGATCACCCTGTTTGCCGGCCGGGCGCTCAACGGGCTGAGCCTGGGGGACGACGTCGCCCGCGGCCTCGGCCAGCGCGTGGGACTCAGCCGCGGCATCACCGCGCTGGGGGTGGTGCTGCTGTGCGGTGCCGCCACTGCCGCCGCCGGTCCCATCGCCTTCATCGGCCTGGTGATTCCGCACATGGTGCGCAGTTTCACCGGCCCGGACTACCGCTGGATCCTGCCCTTCTCCATGCTGCTGGCCCCGGCACTGCTGGTCGTGGCCGACGTTGTGGGACGGGTGCTGCTCCCGCCGGGCGAAATCCCGGTGGGCATCACCACCGCGGTGCTCGGTGCACCTGTGTTCATCTGGCTGGTCCGCCGCCGGAAGCTGGCTGAACTGTGAGCGCCGCCGTCGACACCCGCCCGGCGGCTCCCGCCGCAGCAGCCGGGGCCGTCCGCGCGGCCCGGAAACAGTCCCGCCGCCGCCGGGTCCTGGTGCCCTCGCTGCTGGCCGCCGCCGTGCTGGTCCTCTTCGCGGTGTACGTGCTGCTGGGTACCTACACCTTCACCATTCCGGACTTCTTCCGCATCCTGTTCGGCGAGCAGATCCCCGGCGCCAGTTACATCCTGATGGAGAGCAAACTGCCGCGCGCGGTGATCGGCACCATGATCGGAGTGGCTTTCGGTATTGCCGGAACGGTGTTCCAAACACTGCTGCGCAACCCGTTGGCCAGCCCGGACGTGATCGGCATCAGCTACGGCGCCAGCGCCAGCGCCGTGGCTGCCATTGTGCTCTTCGGCGCCGCCGGAACCACTGTGTCCGTTGTGGCCCTGGTCGGCGCGCTGGTGGTGGCGCTGGCCATCTACCTGCTGGCCCGCCGCGGTTCAGTGGCCGGCTACCGGCTGGTCCTGGTGGGCATCGGCTTCGCCGCCGTGATGCAGGCCCTGGTCAGCTACCTGCTCACCCGCACCGACATCCGGACGGCCTCCGAGGCGCTGGTGTGGCTGAACGGGTCCCTGAACAACAGCAGCTGGGACCGCGCCGCCGTGCTGGCGGTGTCCCTGCTGGTGCTGCTGCCCGCCGCGGCCGTGCTGGCGCGGAGCATGCGCGGCCTGGAACTGGGCGACGACGCCGCCGCCGGGCTGGGCATCCGGGTGGAAACCGCGCGGCTGGCCCTGATCATTACGGCGGTGGCCTTGGCCGCCGTCGCCACCGCCGCCGCCGGTCCGGTGGCCTTCATCGCGTTCCTTTCCGGGCCCATTGCCCGCCGCCTGATGCACGGGCAAACCACGCTGCTCACGGCCGGGCTGGTGGGCGCCTGCATTGTCCTCGCCGCCGATTTTGCCGGCGCCAACCTCATCCCGGGCGTCACCATGCCCGTAGGGGTCGTCACCGGCGCGCTGGGCGCACCTTTCCTTCTGTGGCTGCTGGTCACGTCAAACCGCGTAGGCCAAGGAGGCTGACATGGAGAACCTTCTTTCCGCAGAGAAACTGGAACTCGCGTACGACGAGCGCAAGGTGGTGGATTCCCTTTCGCTGACCCTGCCCGCGGGCAAGATCACCATCATCGTGGGCGCGAACGCCTGCGGGAAGTCCACGCTGCTGCGCGGGCTGGCCCGGCTGCTCAAGCCGTCCGGCGGCACGGTCTACCTCAACGGCAAGGACATCCACTCGGTGCCCAGCCGCCAGGTGGCCCGGACCCTGGGCCTGCTTCCGCAGACCCCCACGGCACCGGAGGGCATTACCGTGGCGGATCTGGTGGGCCGCGGCCGCTACCCGCACCAGGGCTGGTTCCGGCAGTGGAGCGCCGACGACGACGCCGCCGTCGCCGCCGCGCTGGCCGCCACGGACACCGTTGACCTGGCGGCGCGGAACGTGGACGAACTTTCCGGCGGACAGCGCCAGCGGGTCTGGATTGCCATGGCCCTGGCGCAGGAAACGGACATCCTGCTGTTGGACGAGCCCACCACCTTCCTGGACGTCACCCACCAGATTGAAGTGCTGGACCTGATTACCGACCTGAACCGGCGCGCCGGCACCACGGTGGCCATTGTGCTGCATGACCTGAACCTGGCCGCCCGCTACGCGGACCACCTGGTGGCCATGAAGGACGGCCGGATTGCCGCCGAAGGAGCCCCCGCAGATGTGGTGAGCGAGGACCTGGTCAGCACCGTCTTCGGCCTGTCCTCCCGCGTGATTCCGGACCCGGTGTCCGGCACGCCCATGGTGGTTCCCCTGGGCCGCCACCACAGTGCGGCACCGGAGCCGGAACCGGAACCGGAACCGTCGCAGGGGTATATGCCCAACCCGGCGGACCGCCGCCCCACCGAACGCCTGGAGGCAGCATCATGACCCATGGTTCCACCAACGGGGCCACGGCTGTGCCGGCTGACGCGGCTGTGCCTGCTGACGCGGCTGTGCCTGCTGACGCGGCTGTGCCTGCCGGTACCGCACCCGTCCGGCCGCGCCGGGCACGCACTGCCGGGGCGGTAATGTCCTTCGACGTCGAGGTGAAGCGGATTGTCCGGCTGGGGGCCAACTTCCAGCGCATCACCTTCGCAGGGGCCTGTTTGTCCGACTTCGGCATCTCCGGTGAAACCCATGACCTGCGGATCAAGGTGATTGTGCCCTGCGTGGACGCCGAAGGCACCTCGCTGCCGCTGCCGGACCTGTCTGAGCTATCAGCCGGCTGGTACCAGGACTGGCTGAAGCTGAACCCGGCCACCCGCGGCTGCATGCGTACCTACACCGTCCGCGGTGCCCGCTGCACCGGCCCGGAGCCGGAGATCGACGTGGACTTCGTGCTGCATTTCGACGAAGACGGCAATGGCGGGCCGGCCTCCAGCTGGGCCGCTGCCGCGCAGCCCGGCGACCGGGTATGCATCATCGGCCCCAACGCGGCCCAGTGCGTGACCGCCGAAGCCTACGGCGGCATTGAATGGCGCCCGGGGATGGCCCGGCATGTGCTGCTGGCCGGCGATGAAACCGCCGTCCCGGCCATCACCGCCATCCTGGAATCCCTGCCCGAAGATGTCACCGGCCACGCCCTGATGGAAATCCCTTCCACCGCCGACCGCCAGCCGGTCCGCACCGCTTCCGGGGTGCAGATGATCTGGCTGGCCCGGGGTAACCGGCCCCACGGTGAACTGCTCGACGCCGCGGTGCGGCAGACCGTGGCACTGCCGGGCTGGGCCTCGGTGGAAACCGCTGACGGCGTGCCGTTCCGCCAGCGCCCGGCGCTGTCGGAACCGGAGGAAATCAACGTGGACGAGGCAATCCTGTGGGAGACCCCGCAGCGCCTGGACCCGGCCGCCGTGCAGGCCACCCCCAATCCACACGCACCTTCCGGTGCCCTGCCCTTCTACGCCTGGATTGCCGGCGAGGCGGCCGTGGTCCGCGGACTGCGCCGCTACCTGGTCCGCGACGTCGGCATTGACCGCAAGCAGGTGGCCTTTATGGGCTACTGGCGCAAGGGACGCGCCGAGTCCTAGCCCTGCCGGCGGACCCGCCGGCCCGCTCCACCCCGTTTTTGGCTTTACCGGCCCGCCGTTCGGCGGGCCGGACTTCTGAGAGGACAAAACATGAAACGTGCCCCCAAGGCCGCCCTGCTGGCGGTTCCCGCGCTCCTGCTCGGTTTGAGCGGCTGCGGTGCCGAGGCTTCGGACTCGAGCCCGGCCGAAGAATCCGGTACGGCGTCCGCGCAGTTCCCGGTGACGGTGGAATCCGCGCTGGGCGAGGCCGTCATCGAAAAGAAGCCCGAACGCGTGGTGACCATCGGCTGGGGATCCGCAGACACCGCCGTCGCGCTGGGCACCACCCCCGTAGGCGTGGAAGAAGTCACCTGGGGCAATGACGAGCACGGCAACTACCCGTGGGTCACCGAAGCCATCGAGGAACGGGGCGACGACCTCCCTGCCACCTTCACCGGCGGCACCGACATCGACATTGATGCGATCGTGGCGCTGGAACCGGACCTGATCCTGGCCCCGAACTCGGGCATCACGCAGGAGGACTTCGACATCCTCAATGACCTGGCGCCCACGGTTGCCTACCCCGAAAAGGCCTGGAACATCGACTGGGATGACCAGATTTCGGTGATCGGGAAGGCGCTGGGCGAGCCGGAGGCCGCAGAGGAAGCGGTAGCCGGTATCAAGACGTCCCTGGCCGACAGCGCCGCGGAGCACCCCGAATTTGCCGGCAAGACCTTCGCCTATGTGTGGGGCGGCGGCGCACCCGGTTCCCTGGTGCTGTACAACGAGGGTGACGCGCGCGTGGACATGCTCACCGCTCTGGGCATGACCGTGGCGCCCGAGGTGAAGGACATTCCCTCGAGCGAAGGCAGCTTCACCTCCGAGCTGGGACTGGAAAACGCCGAGAAGCTCAACAACGTGGACGTGCTGTTCACCTGGTACAACGATGAAGCCGAGCAGCAGCGCACCGAGGAACAGCGGCTGTTCGCCTCGATTCCCGCCGTGGAACGCGACTCCGTGGTCCGCAACCTGGACCGCCAGGTAGGCATGGGCTCCAGCTTCCTCACCCCGCTGAGCGTCCCGTGGGTCCTGGATCGGTTCGAACCGATGATCGAAGAAGCAGTTGCCAAGGTCGGCTGATTCGCTTCCGCCTGGGGTCCGGGCGGAAGCCGCGGACCCCGCAGCGGCCGGTGCATCAGCACCGGCCGCTCCCGGCGCTCCGGCGGGGCCCGCACCGGCCCGGCGGGCGTCCGTTGGCGCGGGCCGCGGGGCGGTGCTGCTTAGTGCGGGTGCAGCCCTCCTGGTCCTGGCCGTGGTGACCAGCCTGGCCGTGGGAGCACATCAGCTGAGTCCCGGCGAGGTGGCTGCCTCCCTGTGGACCGAGCTCACCGGCACCGGCAGCACCTACGCGGATGACGTGGTGGCCAGCCGGATCCCGCGCACCGTCCTGGGCATCATGGCCGGTGCCGCACTGGCCGTGGCCGGGGTGATCATGCAGGGCCTGACACGCAATCCGCTGGCGGACCCGGGCATCCTGGGCGTTAACGCCGGTGCCGCCGCGGCCATGGTCACCGGCATGGCGTTCTTCGGGGCCGGCGCGGCCGGCGCCAATGTATGGCTGGCCCTGCCCGGCGCGCTGCTTACCGTCGTCGTGGTGTACGGCCTGTCCTCGGGCCGGCGGGGTTCGACCCCGGTGCGCCTGGTGCTGGCCGGCACGGTGATGTCGGCGGTGCTGATGTCCTACATCCAGGCCGTTGCCCTGACGCGTCCGGACGTTTTCACCATGTACCGGTTCTGGGCCGTCGGGTCCCTCAGCGGCCGCACCCTGGAGCAGGCCCAAGACGTCCTGCCGTTCTTCCTCGTGGGACTGGCCGCGGCCCTGGCCACCGGCCGGTCACTGAACGCGCTGGCGCTGGGGGAGGAGGCGGCGGCGTCGCTGGGCCTGCACCCCCAGGCAGCCAAGATCACCGGTGCCCTGGCCGCCACGCTGCTGTGCGCCTCCGCAACCGCCGCCGTCGGACCCATCGGGTTTGTCGGCCTGGCCGTGCCGCACATAGTGCGCAGCTTCGCGGGCCCGGACCACCGCTGGCTGCTGGTCCTGAGCGCCCTCACCGGCCCGGCACTGCTGCTGTTCGCCGATGTCCTGGGCCGCCTGGCGGCCCAGCCCGGGGAACTGCTCACCGGCGTCGTGACCGCCCTGCTCGGTGCACCGCTGCTGATCCTGGCCGTGCGCCGGATGCGAGCCGTCGCATGAGCGCCCGGACGCGGGTCGCACCCGCTGCGGCCCGTGGGTCCAGTGCGGTGCCACCCAGCGGCACGCGTACCCTCCGGCTGGGCTCGAAGCTGAGTATCCGGTACCGCCAGCGCAGCCTGCTCCTATCCGTTCTCCTGGCCGTGGCCGTGCTGCTGGTGGGTGCATTCACTTTGACCGCCGGGAAACTGGGACTGTCCTGGACCGAGCTGCTGGCCCTGGCCGTGTCACCGCCGGAAGGCAGCGGCGCCTTTGTCCTGGAACGTTTGCGCGGGCCCCGATTCCTGACCGCCGTGGGCGCCGGAATGGCGCTGGGCGTGGCAGGTTCCCTCTTTCAGACTGTCACCCGCAATCCCCTGGGCAGTCCTGAGGTGGTTGGCCTGACCAGCGGCGCTGCCGCCGGCGCCGCAGCCACCGCCCTGTGGCCCGGCTACGTGCCCGTCCCCGTGGCGGCGATCCTGGGCGGCGGACTGGCCGTGGCCCTGGTCTGGCTGGGCACCGGACGGGGCTTTGCCCGGCCCGGGAAAATGATTGTGGCCGGCATCGGCATTTCCGCCGTCGCCTCCGCGCTGACTTCGCTGGCGATGACGACCCTGGGCGAGCAGCAGGCCCAGACGCTGGCGTTCTACCTCAACGGATCCCTGGCATCCCGGTCCTGGTCCCACGTTGCCACTATCGGGATTGCCGTGGCCGTGGTGCTGCCCGCGGCGGCAGCCCTGCAGCGCCGGCTGGACCTGGTGGCCCTTGGCGATGAGCTGGCCGAATCCCTCGGCGTCCGGGTGGACCGGACCCGGACGGTCGCCGTGCTGCTGGCCGTGGTACTCGCCGCTACCGCCGTCAGCGTCTGCGGGCCGGTGGCCTTTGTGGCCCTGGTGGCCCCGCAGATTGCCCTACGGCTGCTGGGGACTTCCTCGCCCGGAGTCGTTGCCCCCGCCCTGGTGGGTGCCCTGGTGCTGACGTTGTCCGATTTCACCGTGCAGCAGATCGACGTCGGCCCGGCCCTGCCCGTGGGGATTTTCACCGCGGGCCTGGGCAGCCTCTACTTGGGCTGGCTTTTGTGGACCGAAGCCCGGAAAGGCTTGTTCTGAGGAGAATCCTCCTCATCCAGGCCCCAATCCTCCTCATCCGCCAGGGGCTCCGGGTACTCCGCCGGCAGCGCCAGCTCGGAATACCCTGCCGGCAGCGGCTTCAGTTCCAGCGGTGCATGCGGCCAGGGCAGCGGATCCGCCTTTGCGTTGTCGCGCACGTAGGCGTCCCACTTGGAAAGTTCACCCAGCAGGAGCCTGACCTGCCGGCTGGCTTCGCCCCAGTTCAAGGTGCCCTTGGGGTGTTCCGCGGCAACCCGCACCAGCGTTCCACCGTCGGGGCCGGGCGCGGACACCACGAACAAAGGTTCGCTCGCCAGCACCGTGCGGTTCCGGGCCCGCGTAAAGACGCCTCCGGGTACCTCCTGGATACCGCGGTAATACAATCCAACCGCGCCAAAAACGGTGTCCAGCAGTTCGGCGAACTGTGCAGGGGAGCGGTTGACCAATACCTGGCGGTCAGCCCTCCGGCCCTGCAGCCGGATGCCGGCGGCCCGTGCGGCGCGCCGGTTGTTCAGCACATAACCACAGGTCCACAGCGTCAGGACCACGATCACCGCAACCACGGCCGGACCGAACCGGGGAGCGTTGCAGTAGGACAGGACGAGCCAGGCGGCAGCAAAGGTGCCGGCGCTGACGAAGAACAGGTGATGCGGCCGCATGAGTATCCCCCGGATGGTTCGGCCCGCCGTCGACGGCAGGCACTTGCGCTAGTGATGCTAATCCATCTGCAACCGGTCCGTGACGGCGGACACAGGAGCAGGGGCGCCGGTCACGCAGGAATTTGGGATTGCCCACATATTGTCGAATGGGCTCACCGCCCTTCCTAGAATCGAAATATGGCCGGTGTCGAAGGCACACCAGGCCCGATGCATAGACAGGGACCCGGACAAGGGTCCGGTGCATGAAGAGTCCTTGACCAATACTCACGCTGAGGTGATTGTTGACCGAGCACTTTTTTGAACCCGCACAGGCATATGAAACCGTCTCCGGCCGGATCCTGCTCCGCACCATGCATAACGTCCGGGACCGGGCCCGCGACCTGGTGGAACGGCGCCCCCGGGGAGCGCACGCGGCCACCCGCAAGCCCCGCGACCTGCGTACCCAGGCGAAGGACTGGATCCACGAGCACGACACCCCGGCGAACCGGACCGGAGCGCTGGGGGTTGCCGCCGCCGTCGTTATTGCCGGCCTGGTAGGCGGGGCGGCAGGTTCCGCCGAACCGGAGCTGCAGCTGGAACGGCAGGCAGTGGTTGCGTCGCTGAGCGCTGAAGCCGCGGCTGCGACACCGGCGGCCCCTGAGTCCGGAGGAGGTCCGGCCGCCCCGGCGGCGCAGGCCGGGCCCGCAGGCGGGGGCACGGAAGCAGTTCCCGTGCCCGTCCCGCAGGGACCAGTCGCTCCGCTGGACGACGCCCCCGTCACGTCCCCGTTCGGCTACCGCGAGAATCCGCTGGCGCCGGGTGCCCTGGAGTTCCACACCGGCACCGACTTCGGTGCAGGCACCGGCACTCCGGTGAAGGCTTCTGCCGCCGGCACCGTGGTGGAAGCGGGCTGGCACACCACCGGCGGCGGCGGGCTGCGGATCGTCATTGACCACGGAGACGGCCTGCAGACCACCTACAACCACCTCAACAGCATTGACGTTGAAGTGGGCCAGACCGTCGAAGCGGGGCAGGTCATTGCCGGCGTGGGCAGCACCGGCAACTCCACCGGCCCGCACCTCCACTTCGAGGTGCTGCGCCACGGAGCCTACGAAGACCCGATGGGCTGGCTGTAGCCGGGGCGGGCTACGGCACCGGGTTGCTCAGGACTGCCGGATCCTTCTTGCCGTACGGCATCCGGATGCGCAGGGCATTCGACTCCGTTTCGAACAGGATGTGCGTGGCGCTGCCGAGGTGGTCCCCGTCCATCTCGAAGTCCAAGGGGGACTCGGCCCACACCTCGGCGCGCTTGCACTGGTAGTACTCCACGGCGGTGCTGCTGCCCTTGCCGCGGCGCAGCAGCCCCGTCACTACACCGAACCAGCCCAGCTTGCCCTTCGGAGCCAGGGTCAGGATGTCCAGCAGGCCGTCATCGAGGCGGGCGCCGGGGAAAATTTCCAGTCCGCCGGTGATCTTGCCGCAGTTGCCGCCCATCACGCTGCGCAGCCGGCGCTGGATCGGCTTGCCGCCGTCAATCGAGATGGTGGTCTTCACCGGTTTGCCGGGCAGGTTGCGGATGCCGGCATCCACATAGGCCAGCCAGCCGATCTTGTCCTTGAGGGCGTCCTTGGTGTCCGCCATCATGCCGGCGTCGTAGCCCAGTCCGGCCATCACCAGGAACGTGTCGCTGTCCACGTTCTCGTCAACGGTCACGTGCACGACGTCGATGCGCCGCTCGGTGCCGTTCAGGGCGGCGCGGACCGCCTGCTCGGGATCGTCGACGCCGATGTCGAGGTTCCGTGCCAGCAGGTTGCCGGTGCCCAGCGGCAGCAGTCCCATGGGGAAGGTGGTACCGGCCAGTTCGGCAGCCACGCAGCGGACGGTGCCGTCGCCGCCGGCGGCGATGACCAGGTCCACGCCGGCCTCCATCGCCTTGCGGGTCATGGAATGCCCCGGGTCCTCCGCCTCGGTGTCGAAGAACAGCGGTTCCTCCCAGCCTTCGTCCGCGCAGATCTCGGCCACGCGGACGCGCACGTCGAAGTCCGTTTTCTTGATGGGGTTCACAATGACAGCAGCGCGCTGGCGCTTCTGTGGTTCCTGGCTGGTCATGGTGTCCTTATCGTAAGCATGCGAACTGTTCCGCTCCGAGTCTAGCCCGGGGGTGTGGTGAAAGGGCCCGGGTCCGAGCTTGTAACCTGTGGTGGTGAACTTTACGCAACGATATGTGGCCCTGGGGGATTCGTTTACGGAAGGTGTGGGGGATGAGGATGAAACCCGCCCCAACGGTGTGCGGGGCTGGGCGGACCGGGTTGCCGAACAGCTGGTGCTTGCCGACAGCTCCTGGGGGTACGCGAACCTGGCAATCCGGGGCAAAAAGCTGCACCAGGTCCTGAACGAGCAGGTGGATGCGGCTATTGCCATGTCTCCCACTTTGGTCACCATTTACGCCGGCGGCAATGACATCCTGCGCCCGAAGGTGGACATTGACGCCATCGTGGCTGCCTACGAAGGAGGCATCGCGAAGCTGCGCTCCAGCGGCGCAGCGGTGATGGTCTTCACCGGGTTTGACTCGGGCAGCGCACCGGTCATCGGCCGGACCCGGGGGCGCACAGCCGTGTACAACGAGCTGGTGCGGGAAATCGTGGAGAAGAACGAGGCCGTGCTGGTGGACTACTGGCGGATGCGGGAGCTCCAGGACGAACGCTACTGGGCGGTGGACCGGATCCACATGTCTCCCGCCGGTCATATGCTCACCGCCAAGAAGGTCCTGGAAGTGCTGCGCGGAACCGACGCAATCGACGTGCCGGAACTGGAGAACCTGCCCTCCCGCAACCGGGTGGAACAGCTGCGCCGGGACGCCCAGTGGGCTCGTGTTTACCTTGGCCCCTGGGTGAGCCGCAGACTGCGCGGCGTCTCCTCCGGAGACAACCTCACAGCCCGTTATCCAGAGCTGACACACCCACCGCTGCCTGCCTGAACCGGCGGTTATGGGCCAAATCACATAACTGAAGATAAGTCCCCTGTTTATTGGGCTGAATCGCCTTCCCTGCCGCGTAAAACCGGCGGAATTCGCCCCTTCGATTCGGTGTGGCCAGGAGATTTTCCTAAACTTGTAGGTCTGCCCGGCCCTATTTGGCGCCGGGCGGCTGCTTCTGTTCCCAGCAGCTGACTTCATCGAGGGAAGGCCGACATGTCGAAAGATGCACCGCCCCACATTTCCGGAACCCCGGAATCATCCGCCAAGGTAAGGGCCCGCAAGCTGCGGATGCCACCGCTGAGGCGGCGCAGGCTGGAGTTTGACGACGTCAACGTGGTCGACAAGGCCATGATGAAAAAGGCAGTGGGCGGAACCGTCGTCGGCAACACCATGGAGTGGTTCGACGTCGGCGTATACGGCTACCTCGCCGTCACCATGGGTGCCGTCTTCCTGTCCGACGCAGACAAGGATGCGCAGCTGCTCTTCAGCCTGGGTGTCTTCGCGGCCACCTTCATTGCCCGCCCGCTGGGCGGCGTCGTGTTCGGGCGCCTTGGTGACCGCATCGGCCGGCAGAAGACCCTGGCCATGACGCTGATCATGATGGCCGCTTCCACTTTCGTCATCGGCCTGCTGCCCAGCTACGACACCATCGGCATCTGGGCTCCGATCCTGCTGGTGCTGATGAAGCTGCTGCAGGGCTTCTCTACCGGCGGTGAGTATGCCGGTGCCACCACCTTCGTTTCGGAATACGCCTCCGACAAGCGGCGGGGTTTCCTGGCCAGCATCCTGGACCTTGGCAGTTACATGGGCTTTGCCCTGGGTGCCGCCGTCGTTTCGGTGATGCAGCTGCTGCTCTCCGAGTCCGACATGGTGGGCTGGGGTTGGCGCATTCCCTTCCTTATTGCGGGACCGCTGGGTGCCTTCGCCATCTACTTCCGGCTGAAAATCGAAGAATCCCCGGCTTTCCAGGCCACGCTGGACGCCCAGGAAGCCAGCGCCAAGGCCGGTGACGAAACCGAGTCGCTGGGCACCATGGGAATCTTCCGCGCCTACTGGCGTCCGATTGTGTTGGCTATGGTCCTCGTGGCCGCCGTCAACTCGGTGGGCTACGCACTTACGTCCTACATGCCGTCCTACCTGACTGATTCCAAGGGCTACGATCCGATCCACGGCACCCTGCTGACCATTCCCGTCCTGGTGGTTATGGCCCTGTGCATTCCGCTCGCCGGCAAGCTGTCGGACCGGATCGGCCGCCGCCCCGTGCTGTGGATCGGTGCCGGATCCACCATCGTGCTGGCTGTTCCTGCCTTTATGCTGATTGGCCAGGGTCCGGTTGCCACTACGCTGCTGGGCCTGCTGCTGCTCGCCGTCCCGGTGACCTTCTATGTGGGCAACCTGGCCGCCACGCTGCCTTCCCTGTTCCAGACCTCCAGCCGGTACGGCGCCATGGGCATCTCCTACAACGTTGCCACCGCCGTCTTCGGCGGTACCGCTCCGCTGATCATGCAGGGCCTGATCGCCCTCACGGACAATGACATGTCCCCGGCGTACTGGCTGATGTTCACCTCAGTGGCCGGCGCCATTGCGGTGATCTTCATGAAGGAATCCGCGCAGCGGCCCATGCCGGGGTCCATGCCCAGCGTGGACACTGAGGCCGAGGCATACGAGCTGGTAGCCGGGCAGGATGAGAACCCCAATCTGGACGTTGACTCGCTGCCCTTTGAGACACTCGGCACGGAGCGTGACGGCGACGGCGCGGCAACTGCAGAACCCGCGGGCCGCTAGCTGGCACAGCAGTAACAGCAGTAACAGCAGCACCCCGGCTGCCGGCCGGACGCCTCGCGTCCGGCCGGCAGCACTGGTTTAACGCCCCGGATTGCGCCGGTGGT
>NZ_JAJFZS010000002.1:0-56587 GCF_020731535.1 Arthrobacter sp. zg-Y40 | reverse complement strand
CCCTTTGAGACACTCGGCACGGAGCGTGACGGCGACGGCGCGGCAACTGCAGAACCCGCGGGCCGCTAGCTGGCACAGCAGTAACAGCAGTAACAGCAGCACTGGTTTAACGCCCCGGATTGCGCCGGTGGTAGGAGCGGGGGAAGAAGCCTGAGATGATTGAAAGGTAAACCATTGACGAGAGGACAGCCGGCATGACCGAAAACAGCCCCCGCTGGCTCAGCCCCCAGGAGCGGCAGGCCTGGCTTGCCCTGTATGCCGTTTCCAGCCTGCTGCCCGCCACCCTCGACGCCGATCTTTTCCGCCGTGCCCGGCTGACCCTCTTCGATTACCACGTCCTGGCCATGGTCTCCGAGTCCGAGCAACGCTGCCTGCCCATGAGCGAACTGGCTGCCCGCTCCAACGCGTCCCTGTCCCGGCTGTCGCACGTGGTCAAGAAACTCGAGCAGCGCGGCTGGATGTCCCGCTCGCCGTCGCCCGACGATGCCCGGGTGACCACTGCGTCGCTGACCGATGAGGGGATGGCCGCGCTCAAGGCACTGGCGCCGGACCACGTGGAATCGGTCCGCAGCGTGGTCTTTGACGGGCTCACCGAGCAGGACGTAGAGGACCTGGAGCGGGTAGGCAAGAAGATCCTCACGCGGATTAATCCCGGCAACGGCATCCTGGGCCCCTGCCAGCGGCCCTAGTCAGTTCCGCTTGTGCCGTGCCCGCGCGGGGTTGTTAGCGTGGAAAGTACCGAACACGGCACGACGAGAGGCACAAAAGCATGCGCGTACCCCGAATCCTGACCGTAATCCTGGCCGGCGGCACCGGCGGCCGGCTGGGGAGCCTGACCGGACACCGGGCAAAACCGGCCATGCCGGTGGCCGGCTCCTACAGCCTGATCGACATTTCCCTTTCCAACGTGCACAACAGCGGCTTCGGCGACGTGTGGATTGTGGAGCAGTGCAAACCCCAGTCACTTAATGACCAGCTGGCCAGCGGCCGGCCCTGGGACCTGGACCGTACCAACGGCGGACTGCGGGTGCTGCCGCCGTTCCAGGGCGGCGAGGGCGAAGGGTTCGCCCAGGGCAACGCGGACGCCCTGTACCGGCAGGCGGACTACATGCGTGAATTCGATCCGGACCTGGTCCTGGTCCTCAGCGCCGACCACCTGTACCGGCTGGATTACCGCGAGGTTGTAGACACCCACCAGGAGAGCGGGGCGGCGCTGACCGTCGTCACCACTTTGGCCAACGACAATCCCGGAGACCACGGGGTGGTGGAGGTATCGGACGGGACGGTCACCGGATTCGAGTACAAGCCCGAGGACCCCAAGTCGGATCTGGTGGCTGCGGAGATCTTCCTCTATGACGCCGATGTGCTCCTGGATGCCCTGGACGAGCTGGTGCGTCGGGACGGGCAGCTCGAAGACTACGGGGACCAGCTCATTCCCTACCTGGTGGAAAACGCCAAGGTGGTGGAGCACCGGCTGCCGGGCTACTGGCGGGATATGGGCACCCCGCGCAGCTACCACCAGGCACACATGGACCTGATTGACGGACGCGGACTGGATTTCGATGACCAGCAGTGGCCAATGCTCTCCGCCAGCCCCCGCCGGCTGCCCGGTTTTGCAGGCCGGGTTGCCCGGGTCGAGAGCAGCCTCCTGGCCCCCGGGTCCCGGGTGGAAGGGTCGGTGCGGCGCAGCGTGCTCAGCGCCGGCGCAGTGGTGGAAGCCGGTGCGGAAGTCGACTCCTGCGTCCTGCTGGAGGATGTGGTGGTCCGCTCCGGCGCCCGTATCGCCAACCTGGTGGTGGACTCCGGAACGGTGATCGGCCAGGGACGCAAACTCGACGGCGCGGAGCAGGATCCGGAAAACGGCGTGGCAGTGGTGGGACGGGATTCAAAGGTCGATCCGCCGTCGTCGTGATACCCGGCACCCGGGGGCGCTGCGAGTTTGAACGAAACGCCCGTTGGCCCTAGGATGGAGAGGCGTTAAGTCGTGCGTATGTTAATCTGCCTGCCCCGCGCGGGCGGAGGAGTATTTGCGCGGCCACCCGTATAAACCTAGAATTGAGGGCTGTCGAGCCGGGTTTCCCCGTTCGGCTACCTGAACTTCACCGTCTTCCCCGCGGCGAGGCACTTCGGCTGGATCTCACCCCGCCAGGTCAACCTCCGGAAAGTCGCAGTAATAACGGTGTCAAAACTGGTGGCGGGACGCTCTTTATGGCAGGTGCTTAGGCGCTTTGGCCTTGTGTCTGTTTTTTGAGGACCGTCATATTTACTACAACTGGAGGAGAGATCATGGCAGCTTACTGCCAGGTAACCGGAGCCATCCCCGGCTTTGGTCACAGCATTTCGCACTCGCACCGCCGCAACAAGCGTCGGTTCGACCCGAATATTCAGAAGAAGCGCTACTGGGTTCCGTCCCTGCGCCGCAACGTGACGCTGCAGGTTTCTGCACGCGGCATCAAGACGATTGACATCCGCGGCATCGACGCTGTTGTTACCGACCTGATCGCGAAGGGTGTGAAGCTGTAGTGGCTAAGGATAAGGACGTACGTCCGATCATCAAGCTGAAGTCCACTGCGGGCACCGGCTACACCTACGTAACTCGCAAGAACCGTCGCAACGATCCGGATCGTATGGTTCTGAAGAAGTACGATCCCAAGATCCGCCAGCACGTCGAATTCCGTGAGGAGCGCTAAGAATGGCAAAGAAGTCCAAGATTGCCCGCAACGAGCAGCGCAAGGTCGTTGTTGAGCGCTACGCTGCAAAGCGCCTCGAACTGAAGAAGACCCTGGTAGACGAAAACGCTACCGACGAAGCCCGCGAAGCTGCACGCCTCGGCCTGCAGAAGCTCCCGCGCAACGCTTCCCCGGTCCGCCTTCGCAACCGTGACCAGATTGACGGCCGCCCCCGCGGTACCCTCCAGAAGTTCGGTATCTCGCGTGTGCGTTTCCGCAACATGGCCCACGCAGGCGAACTGCCGGGCATCAAGAAGTCCAGCTGGTAAGCACTGCGTTACCGCCAAAAAGGGCGGCCCCTTGAAGGGGTCGCCCTTTTTGCTGTTAATTGGGCTTCAGGGCCGCGCTGTACCAGCTGGGGCGCGGGACGGTATCACGCAGGAGGCCGGGGACGCGAGTTGGTGGTCCGGCCAGCCGAAATTGGCCTTTTTCGGCTCGAAAAACCGGAAAAATCCGCTGAATGCAGGGGTTTTTGCCGGAGTTGGGGGTCCAAGCTGGTAAGTTTTCGAACAGCGGCGGTTTCGCATCCGCGTTTCCGCACGAAATACCCCAGAGTCCAGGAGGACATAAATTGGCTATGAACCGCAGTGAACTTGTTGCCGCAGTTGCAGAAAAGTCCGGCAACAGCCAGACCGCAGTCAACGGCGTGCTGGATGCCGTCTTCGACATCTTCGCAACCTCCGTTTCCAACGGCGAGAAGATCACCATCCCGGGCTGGCTCGCAGTTGAGCGCACCGACCGCGCTGCACGCACGGGCCGCAACCCGCAGACCGGCGAAACCATCCAGATCCCGGCAGGCCACAGCGTCAAGCTGACCGCCGGCTCCAAGCTGAAGGCCGCTGTCTCCAAGAAGTAGCATCCGCAGCGGCCTAAGCCGCAGCGTACAGAGGGCCGGCATCCATGATGCCGGCCCTTTCTGCGTCCGGGCACACCGTGAGGGTGGCAACAATGATTGGCCCTATTTTTACCGGGGGTAGAGAATGGGTACTGTGCCAAAATCTGCCAAAACCTCCACCGCCCGCTCTGCAGGCGCTGACCTGCGCCCGCAGCCGCCCACCGGGAATGATCCAAGCGCAGCGGACGGCGGGAACGCTGACGCTGGCGCGGTGCGGACCGGCTGGCTGGCGGCTGCCGGCGCCCTCGTTTTTATTGCCCTCGCCTCCGCGCTGCTCTTCACAGGCGCAGCCGGGGCTTCGCAGCTGGGGGACCCCGGTGCGCTGACCCGCTGGGCACTGCCAGCGGCCAAAGCGGTACAGAACATCTCCATGGCGGCGGTGATCGGCTCACTGCTGTTCGCAGTGGCTATTGTGCCCAAACACCTGAACTTCAAACGAACGCGCAAATCCGATACCGGCCAGGCCGCATCAGCCGAACCGGAGCATCCCGCGTTCACCCGCACACTGACGCTGGCCAGCGGAGCCGCCATTCTCTGGACCGTGTCCGCCCTGGCGGTCATGGTGTTCACGTACTCGGACGTTTCCGGCCTTCCGCTCAGCGCCGGCTCCGGGTACACCGACGGCTTGGCTTCCTTCCTCACGGACTTCTCCACCGGCCGGGCCTGGCTGGCGATCAGCATTATTGCCGCCGTCGTCACTGCACTGACGTTCGGCGTACGTTCCCTGGGCATGCTGGCCTTCACCCTGATCCTTGCCGTCGGCGCGCTGCTGCCCACCGCCCTGATTGGCCACTCGGCCGGCGGTGACGACCACAGCGCGGCTGTGAACTCCATTGGCCTGCACCTGCTGGGTGTGTGCCTCTGGATCGGCGGGATCATTGTGCTGGCCGTTGTTTCGCGGCAGCTCGGTTCCATCACCGGCGTCGTACTGACCCGGTTCTCCGCCTTGGCCGGCTTCGCCTTCGCACTGGTGTTCCTCTCCGGCGTCGTCAACGCCTCGCTGCGGATCACCTCGCTGGACCAGCTCGGCAGCCGGTGGGGCGCCCTGGTGCTCACCAAGGCTGCGCTGACCCTGCTGCTGGGCCTGCTGGGACTGATGCACCGCCGCTGGATCATTCCCCGCCTTGCCGGCTCCAACCCGGCACGCACGCCCGGTACCGCCGGAGCAACGGCCGTGGCCGGTTCCAAGGGGGACCTGTCCGCGCAGCGGGTGCTGTGGCAGCTGGTGGCCGTGGAACTGGCCATCATGGGCGCCGTGTCCGGCGTGGCGGTGGCCTTGGGCCGCACCGCACCCCCGCGCTCGGAAGAACTGCCCACGGACGCGTCGCCGGCACGCATCCTCACCGGATACGACCTGCCCCCGGAACTGACCTCGGAGCGGTACCTGACCGAATGGCGGCCGGACTGGTTGTGGGTGGCGATTATCCTCACCCTGGCCGTGACGTACCTGATTAGTGCGGTGAAACTGCGCCGCCGCGGAGACAAGTGGCCGGTGCTGCGCACCGCGTGCTGGCTTATTGGCCTGGTGGCCCTGGCCTACATCACCTCCGGGGCGCCTGCGGTCTACGGCATGGTCCTGTTCAGCACCCACATGCTGGGGCACATGGCCCTGACCATGGTGGTGCCCCTGTTCCTGGTGCTTGGCGCGCCGGTGACCCTGGCGCTCAAGACCCTGGCCCCGCGCCGGGACGGCACCCGCGGGATCCGGGAATGGATCCTGATCGGAGTGCACTCGCGCTACTCGAAGATCATCACCAACCCCATCTTCGCCGCCGTGAACTTTGCCGGGTCCATTGTGATCTTCTACTACTCGGACCTGTTCGGCTTCGCCCTGCGCGAGCACGTGGGCCACGAGCTGATGGTGCTGCACTTCCTGCTCACCGGCTACATCTTCATCCTGACCATGATTGGCATCGACCCGCTGCCCGCCCGGGCGCCGTACCCGCTGCGGCTGGTCATCCTGCTGGCCACCATGGCCTTCCACGCGTTCTTCGGCGTGGCAGTGATGGGCGGCACAGCGCTCATCCAGGCCTCCTACTTCGGCAACATGGCCCGGGAGTGGGGTTTGTCGGCACTGGCAGACCAGCAGCTGGGCGGGTCCCTGATGTGGGGCATCGGTGAAATCCCCACGCTTTTCGTCGCCATCGGGGTCGCTTACCAGTGGTCCAAGAGCGACGCACGGGAGACGCGGCGTTCCGACCGCGCGGCCGAGCGGAATAATGACGCCGACCTCACTGCTTACAACAACATGTTTGCAACACTGGCCCAGCATGATGCCAGGACCCAGGACCAAGGAGATCGTTAATGACTGAAACCGTGCGTGCCGGATACCGGGTGCGGGCCTCAGAGCTGGAGGGCCGGAACTGGCTGAACACCGGCGGCCGGCAGCTGAACCTGGAGGATCTGCGCGGCAAGATTGTGCTGCTGGATTTTTGGACCTTCTGCTGCATCAACTGCCTGCACGTGTTGGATGAGCTGCGGCCCCTCGAGGAGAAGTACTCGGACGTGCTGGTGACGGTGGGAGTCCACTCACCCAAGTTCGAGCACGAAGCGGACCCGGTGGCCCTGGCCGCGGCCGTCGAGCGCTATGACATCCACCACCCGGTCCTGGACGACCCCGAGCTGCTGACCTGGCAGGCCTACACCGCCCGCGCATGGCCCACACTCGTAGTTCTGGACCCCGAGGGCTACATCGTGGCGCACCTGTCCGGCGAGGGCCACGCAGCGGGCCTGGAATCGCTCGTAGCCGAGCTTGTGGCCGAGCATGAGGCCAAGGGGACGCTGCACCGCGGCGACGGTCCCTACGTGCCCGCAGAGCCCTCCGCCGGAGACCTGCGCTTCCCGGGCAAGGTAACCGCCCTGCCCGGCGGCACCTTCCTGGTGGCCGACACAGGCCACCACCGGCTGGTGGAGCTTGAAGCCGACCTGGCCACGGTCCGCCGCGTGATCGGCGAGGGCACCAAGGGATGGCGCGACGGCGACGCTGGCGCGGCACGCTTCAACGAGCCCCAGGGCGTGGCCCTGCTGCCCGCCGATGTGGCTGCGCAGGCCGGGTACGACGTCGTTGTGGCGGACACCGTGAACCACCGCCTGCGCGGGGTGAATATGGCAGCAGGAACGGTCACTACGCTGGCCGGCAACGGCGTGCAGCGGTTGCTGGACGCCGGGAACCAGTCCAAGGCCGGTGCCGCCGAGGCGGCCACCGCAGAGGACGCGGCTGGGGCAGGCAGTGTTCCGGCAGATGCTTCCGACCTGCTTGGCGCTGATCCGCTGAATGTTTCGCTGTCCTCGCCGTGGGACCTCGTCTGGTCCGCGAAGCTCGGCCGCCTGGTGGTGGCCATGGCCGGTACGCACCAGGTTTTCAGTTTCGACCCCGCGACCGGCGGGGTAGCCGTGCTGGCGGGCACCGGATTGGAAGGACTGCTCGACGGCGCAGCCAAGGAGGCCTGGTTCGCCCAGTCCTCCGGACTGGCCGAGGACGCCGACGGAAACATCTGGGTGGCCGACTCTGAAACCTCGGCCCTGCGCCGGCTGACGGTGGACGCCAACGGCAGCGTTCAGGTGGACACCGCCGTCGGCGCCGGCCTGTTCGACTTCGGGTTCCGCGACGGCGAGGCGTCCGAGGCCCGTTTGCAGCACCCGCTGGGCGTGGCGGTGCTGCCGGACGGTTCGGTGGCCCTGGCGGACACCTACAACGGCGCCGTGCGCCGCTATGATCCGGCCACGGGCACCGTCTCCACCCTGGCCCGGGGACTGGCCGAGCCGTCGGACGTCCTGGTGGACAGCAGTTCCACCGAGCCGCTGCTGATTGTGGTCGAAGCAAACCGGCACCAGCTGGTCCGCCTGCCCATCCCGAAGGACGCCCAGTCCGTGGACGAAGGTGCCCGCCAGACGCAGCGGCCCAAGACCGCCGTGGCTGCCGGCCCCCTGGCTCTGACCATCCGCTTCGCCGCCCCCAAGGGGCAGAAGCTGGATGACCGTTGGGGCGACCCCACGCAGCTGAAGATTTCCGCCTCCCCGGAGGAGCTGCTGGTCTCCGGCGGCGGCACGGCCACCGGCCTGACCCGCGAGATCGTGCTGTCGGACCAGGTGAGCGGGGGAGTCCTGCACATCACCGCCCGCGCGGCGGCATGCGACGGCGAGCCCGGCGGTGAAATCCCCGACCACGCTGCGTGCCACATGTACCAGCAGGACTGGGGAATCCCGGTTGAGGTGCAGGCCGACGGCGAGTCCGCGCTGGTCCTGGACCTGCGCGGCCTGGACTAAGTCAGTCCACCTGGGGGGTGACGGACACCTCTTCGCCGTCCACCCGCAGGGCCGCGTTGAAGGTGAAGCCCTCCTCGGCCACCAGCGGGCTCTTGGCTCCGGTGAAGAGGTCGATCTGGGTGGCCGTGACCCGGGCCGTGCCGGTCAGCGGGCTCAGGACCCAGCGGCCCTCGGTCTGCGTCAGCTTTACCTGGGGGTATTGCGCAATGCTCCACTTGATGGGCTGGTCCACCCGGTTGTTGGTCAAGTGGTAGAACGGACAGCCCGGGGGAGCCAGGCGGTCCGCGGCGGTGCACTCGTCCAGGAACGCGCGGATGCTGGTGTCCACCTTGGAGATCAGGTCCTTGGTGGCCTCGGGGGCCAGATTCAGCTGTTCCTCGGACTCCGCGGTCACCACCGTGTGCTGCTCGGGGGCCGCCAGATACGGGCTTTCATAGGAGGCCGCCACCCGCGAGAGGGGGAAAGCGGCAAACGTGTTCACGCCCTCGGGCAGCGTTACCCGTACACCGTTGAGGTTCGCTTCCCGCAGTGCGGGGGCATTGACCTGCACCGTGGGCAGGGCTGACGGGACAAACTCCCATGTGTCGAAGAACATCCAGTGTTTTCCGGCGTTCTCGAGGACAAACCCGGTGGTGCCCTCCGTGCCGTCGTACGCATAACGCACCGGAACCTGGACGCGGTCCTCGCCGAGGTCCTCGGGTTCGCCGACCTCCAGCACCTCCAGGCCCTTGACCGAGGCACGGAGTCCCTCGTCGTCCAGCAGTGCGGCATTGGCCTCGGGGACCGAGGCGTGGAGGAGCCCCAGGGCCTGCCCGCCCTCGCCGTCGGCCACCGTCTGCAGATAGGCGCGGATTTGGTGTTCGGGGCCGTACGCCTTCGCGTTCACGAAGTAGACGGCGACGACGGCGGCCGCAATGGTGAGCATGAGGGCAAGCAGCCAACTGGCCACTGCCTTGATTACCGGTGATGTTCCCTGCACCGGTATTACGTTACCTGCCCGAGGCAGCGTTGGCCGGATCGGTTCCCCGGTCCGGCCAACGTGTCAGGCGCTGCCGCAGCGCTCTTATGCAGCCCTGCGGGGGCAACGGGAGGTCAGGACGCGGCGGGAACGTCCTAGCGTGCTGCGGCAATCTCCTCGGCACGGGCGGCGTTGGCTTCCTCGGTCAGCTCCGCACCGGCGGCGGCATCCCGGGTGAGGTTTTCGCCCGTCTCGGGATCGAAGAGATGTACCTTGCGGGTGTCCAGCCACAGTTCGGCGTCGCGGCCGCCGCGGATCCGGCTGGCGGCGTCGAGGGTGACCACCACCTGCGGCCGGAGCTCGTCGGCGTCCATGTCCCGCGCCAGGGCGTCCAGCAGTTCACGAACCTCGGGCGTGGGATCGAAGTGGATGTACCCGTACTGCTCATTGCCCAGCCACTCAGTGTGCGTGATGGGCGCGGTGAAGGTGGAGCCGTGCTCCAGTTTGTGTCCCTCCACAAGCGACGCATCCTCGAAGAACTCCGGGCGGATACCGACCAGGACAACCTTCTTGCCTGCTGCCTTGGCTGCCTTCTCTTCCGGAATACGGATATCGCCGACGGCGGTGCGCAGCACCCCGTTCTCCAGCGTGGCGGGCAGGAAGTTCATGGACGGGGAGCCGATGAACCCGGCCACAAAGAGGTTGATGGGCTGTTCGTAGAGTTCCCGCGGGGATGCCACCTGCTGCAGGATGCCCTTCTTCAGCACGGCCACCCGGTCCCCGAGGGTCATGGCCTCGGTCTGGTCGTGGGTCACATAGATGCTGGTTACGCCCAGCCGGCGCTGCATCTGGGAGATCTCCGAGCGCATCTGGCCGCGCAGTTTCGCGTCCAGGTTGGAAAGCGGCTCGTCGAACAGGAAGGCATCGGCCTGGCGGACAATGGCCCGTCCCATCGCCACCCGCTGCCGTTGCCCACCGGAGAGGTTGGCCGGCTTGCGGTCCAGGTGCTCGGTCAGTTCCAGGGTGGCGGCGGCATCGGTGACGAGCTTCTTCACCTGCTCGTCGTTGTACTTGCCCTTGTTCAGGCGCAGCGGGAACGCAATGTTTTCGTACACGGTCAGGTGCGGGTACAGGGCATAGTTCTGGAAGACCATGGCCAGGTTGCGGTCCCGCGGCGCCTTGTCGTTGACGCGCTGGCCGTTGATCAGCAGGTCGCCGGAGGTAATGTCTTCCAAGCCCACGATCATGCGCAGCAGGGTGGACTTGCCGCAGCCGGACGGGCCCACAAGGATGACGAACTCGCCGTCGGCAATATCCAGGCTGACGTCGTTGACGGCCGGGAAACCGTCGCCGTACTTCTTGACGAGGTGGTTAAGGGTAATAGATGCCATGGTTGGGATCCTTTTCTTTCATCCGGGTGCCGAAGGGCCTAGCCCTTGACGGCGCCCTGGGTTAGGCCGGAGACGATTTGGCGCTGGAACGCAAGCACCAGGACAACTACGGGAATGGTGACGATGATGGCCGCCGCCGAAATGGCTCCTGTGGGCTCCTCGAACTGGGAAGCGCCGGTGAAGAACGCCAGGGCGGCGGGAACCGGCCGGGCTGCTTCGGTGGAGGTCAGCGAAATGCCGTACACGAAGTCGTTCCACGCAATGAAGAACGCGATGATCGCCGTCGTAAAGACGCCGGGCGCCGCAAGCGGCACGATGGCCTTGCGGAACGCCTGCCACGTGGTGGCACCGTCCACCTGGGCGGCCTGTTCCAGTTCCCACGGGATCTGCCGGAAGAACGCTGCCAGGGTCCAGATGGAGATCGGCAGGGTCAGGGACAGATAGGGAATGATCAGCCCGAGCCAGGTGTCGTAGAGGCCGATGTTGCGCCACAGGTTGAACAGCGGGGTCACGATGGAGATCACCGGGAAAATGGATACGCCCAGTGCCGTGGTCAGCACGAGGCGCTTGCCGGGGAAATCCAGCCTGGCAATGGCGTACGCGCACAGGGTGGCCAGGATGACGGCGACGAACGTGGCAATGAGGCAGATGCCGATGGAGTTGCGCAGGGCACTCAGGAACAGGCCCTGCGCGTCGCCGACCAGGATCTGCTCGTAGTTGGTGGTTGACCAGGTGTTGGGCAGGAACGTCCCGGAGGTCAGGTCGCTCGGCAGCTTGAACGAGGTCGCAAAGATAGAGGCGACGGGGAAGAGCGCGTACAGGATGACCAGCACCGAGATGATGCCCCAGATCCACCGCCGCTTGGTTGGTGAGGATTTCACTAGTTACCCCCTCGTGCACCGGTAAGGTCCACCTTGAACAGTTTGATGGCGATGAAGCAGATGATGATCACGCAGACGAACAGCAGGACCGATACTGCCGAACCCATGCCGATCTCCAGGCGTGTGATGGAGGTCCGGTAGGCCAACAGCGAGAGCACCTCGGTGCCGTAGGCGCCGTTGGTCATGATGTAGACGTTGTCGAAAATGCGGAACGCGTCCAGTGCCCGGAACAGGACCGCCACCATGATGGCGGCCTTCATGTTGGGGATGATGACCTTGGACATGCGCTGCCACCAGGTTGCGCCGTCCACTTCGGCCGCTTCGGTCAGTTCTCCGGGCACCTGCGCCAGGCCGGCCAGCAGGAGCAGTGAAATGAACGGTGTGGTCTTCCAGATTTCCGATGCCATGATGACGAACAGCGCCGTCCAGGTGTCGGCGAACCAGTTCAGGTCCGCGTCGATGCCCGGCACCCAGCTGAACCAGCTGTTGATGTAGCCCGAGTTGATGTCGAAGGCGTAGAACCAGGCAAAGGCGGAGACCACGGTGATGATGCCGTACGGCACCAGGATGGCGGTCCGCAGCCAGCCGCGGACGGCCTTCAGGGCGCTGTTCATGACCAGGGCCAGGGCAAAGCCGAGGATCAGTTCCACAACCACGGTGATGACCGTGATCAGGACGGTGACGCCGAGGTCCCGCCAGAACAGGCCGTCCGAAAGGATGGTGGCGTAATTGCCCAGCCCCACGAACTCACGGTCGGCAGGCGCGGTCAGGCGGTACTTGAACAGCGATTCCCACAGGGCCAGCAGGATGGGGTAGGCCGTGACGGCCAGCATGATGACGAACGCGGGCCCGGCAAGCCACAGGCCCAGCCGGCGTTCGGCTTTGGCCCTGTCGCTGAGGGGCTGCTTGACGGGACGGGTAGGTGCCGGGGCTTCCCGGGCTGCTTCGACGGAAGTGCTCACAGCAGTTTCTCCCCTCTAAGGACCTCGATGATGAACTCCTGGCTGGTGGCCGGTGTGGAATCCGGGTTTACATCGCTCGGCGGTGTCCAGGTCTGCTGGATGCCGGTGGAGATTTCGTTGTAGTACGGGGTCTGGGGCCGCGGCTTGGCCAGCTCCAGGGAGTCCCGGATAGTGGGTGCCATCGGGAAGGTTTCCGTAACCGAGGGGTCGTTGTAGGCATCTTCATTGGACGGCGGGTTGCCGTTGGTGGCGAAGTACTGTGCCTGGTTCTCCGGGGAGACAATGCATTCAATGGCCTGGTAGGCAAGGTCAGGGTGCTGGCTGTTCGAGCCCACACCCAGGTTGATGCCGCCCAGCGGAGGCGCGGTATCCTCGCCTTCCGTCATGGCCGGATACAGGGTCCAGCCAATGTCGTCGATCAGCGTGTCCGGCAGGGCCCCTTCTTCCACCGACGCGTTGGTGGCCGGCCAGACGAAGGGGTAGTTGACCATAAAGGACCCCTGGTCACCCTGGAACTGGATCATGGACGTGTTTTCCGTCTGGGTGGGCAGCCCGGGCCCGCCGAGGCCCTCCTTGCCGATGGTGGAGACCACCTCTGCTGCCTGCTTGCCCGCTTCGGTGTCCAGGCCGAGCTTGAGTTCATCGGCCGGGGCGTCCGGGTTCTCCACGATGGTGCCGCCGGCCGATTCCACCAGTGCGTTGACCCAGACCGTCATTGATTCGGCACGGGCGCCCTGGACGCCGATGTACTTGTCCTGGCTCTTGGCGGCCTCGATGATCTGGTCCCAGGTCACCGGCTTGCTCATGTCCAGCCCCGCAGCTTGAGCGACCGACTTGCGGTACCAGAGGATCTGCGTGTTGGCCCAGAACGGCACGGCCACCACTTCGTCCTTCCACTTTGCGCCCGCGAGGGCGCCTTCAAGGACGCCCTGGGTGGTGCGCTCGGCGACGTCGGCGGGCACCGGGGCAAGGTAGCCCGGTTCCGCGTACTCGGGCACGTTGGGCGGATCAAGGCTCATGATGTCCATGCTTTTGTCACCGGCAGCCAGGCGCCGGGCCAGCTGCTCCCGCTGGGACGCGGCATCGTTGGGCAGCAGGGACGTTTCAATTGTGTAGGCACCGCCGGATGCTTCGGTGCATTGCTTGGCCAGCTCCGCCTGGCCGCCGGCATCCGGGTTGATGTACCAGGTCAGAGTGGGTGCTGCGCCCTCATCGGTGCCGCAGCCGGTCAGGAGGGTCGCGCCGAGTGCCAAGGCAACGCCGACAGCGGCCCGGGCCCCTTTCCGGGTGCGCCCCCAGTGTCTTGCATCCTTTGGCATCGGTACTGTGCCTCCACCTCGTTGTAGGCGCGGGCTGCAGTACGGCCCACGTGGCTGTGACTTGCAAACGAACTCTAGGACTGACTCCCAGCAAACACTAAGCAGCAAGTGCTTTGACCATAGGCCTAGATAGTAATTTACGCCACAAAGAAACGTGCCAAAGCGCGTAGAACCTCAGGTCAGGAGGGCAGCGGCCAGCACCAGGACGGGCAGGGAAGCGACGGTGGTAAGCAGGACGGTGTCCTTCGCGACCAGCACCCCCTCGCCATACCGCGAGGCGGACACAAAGACGTTTTGGGCCGTGGGCAGGGCTGCCGTAACGACGACGGCGAAGAGCAGGTGGCCTTCCATGCCGAGGGCAAAGCGGGCCAGCAGGTAGGCCAGCATTGGCTGCAGCAGCAGCTTGAAGCCCGAAGCGAGGATCACGTCGGCACGCCGCCCACCGCCGGCATCCAGCGGACGCGAGCCCACCAGGGACAGGCCAAAGGCCAGCAGCATGGCCGGCACCGCTGCGCCGGCGATCAGGGTCACCGGCTCGTGGATGATTTCCGGCAGCCGAAGGCCGGTGGCGGCCAGGAACAGGCCGATAAGCGAGCCCACCACAATCGGGTTGCGGATCACCTGCCCGGCGAAAACTGCCACCGAGGTGCGCCGCCCGCTGGTGGCGGAATCAAGCATCATCAGAAAAAACGGGGTGAAGAAGGCCAGCTGGAAAATCAGCACCGGGGCAATGTAGGCGGCGTCGCCAAGGACATAAACACAAATTGGAAGTCCGAGGTTCGCCGCGTTGACCAGGGACGAGGACATGGCTGACACCAGCGTTTCCGGCAGCGGCCGGCGCAGCCACCAGCGGGTGGCGAGGACGTACAGTCCGCCGGTGGCCAGGGCGCTGGCGGCAGCCACCAGCAGCGGCAGGGAGAAAACCGTGGGCAGGTCCGCGTCACTGAGTGTGGTGAGCAGCAGTGCGGGGGAGGCCACAAAAAAAGCGAGCCGGCTCAGGACGGTCTGGGCATTGTCGCCCAGTACCTTGAGCCGGCCGATGGCATAGCCGGTAAGGATGATGATCCATACAACGGCGAATCCGGTGAGTACCCCCAGCACCCGAAGCTGTTATCCCGCTTGGGCGGCGGAGCTCACGTTGTCGCCCGTGAGCTGGCTGTTGTCCAGGGCGAGCGGCGGACGCTCGGTGCCCTCGGTGACTGCTTCGGCCGGATCCGTGCCCAGCTCCAGGATGCGGTTGGCGGAATTCACGTGGACCACGGTGGGCACGAAGCTGCGGGCTTCTTCGGTGGTCATGTCGGCGTAGGTAATCAGGATGACGGTGTCGCCCACGTTCACCAGGTGGGCGGCGGCACCGTTGATGCCCAGCACGCCGGAGCCCCGCTCGCCTGCAATGGTGTAGGTCTCCAGGCGGGCACCGTTGGTGACATCGACAATCGAGACCAGCTCGCCGGGCAGGATGTCCGCTGCTTCGAGCAGGTCGAGGTCGACCGTCACCGAACCCACGTAATGCAGGTCGGCATGGGTCACCGTAGCGCGGTGGATCTTGGACTTAAACATTTTCCGGTTCATCGCGGACAAGTCTACGCCGATTGCGGCGGACTTCGAGCCCCGGGGTTGACGGGGGCTCACAGGCAGGGAACGGAACGGACCCAAAGGGAGCGGGCGACGGGAATCGAACCCGCGTATCAAGCTTGGGAAGCTAGCGCTCTACCATTGAGCTACGCCCGCAGCGCCCGGAAGAATCCGGTGCAGTCCCTAACTCTACATGGAACCGCACGGTTGCCGAATTCGCAGTGCGGGCCCTCACGCCTCGCGTGCGGGACCGGTGTCCTGCGCTGAAGCCTGCGCAGCAGCGGAGTCGTCCGGACCGCCGCTGCGGGCCCGCTCAACGAGTTCACGCCACCGGCCCTTGACCTCGCGCTCGGGAATCGTGACGGCCTCCGGACCCACCGAGATTTCATAAATGAAGCGGTCCGGATCACCGTCCACGGCTTCGGGCGGGTCCTGCAGGAGGGGCAGCCAGCGTTCCTGCGCCTCTTCAGGGGTGACCTGCGTGCTCCAGGTGCGCTGCATGCCCGCGAAGCCGCCGCTGCGCACTACAACCAGTCTCATACCATGACGTTAACCTCTTTCCATGCGGCCTGCACAGCAGAAGTTTCTTCGGCTCCGGCCCCGTACCGTTTTTCAGCAGCGGTAATCGTGGCTCCGGCGAAGACCGCGAAAGTGGCGTCCGGCGGGAAATTCCGCTCCGTAATGGTGTCGAACCAGATCTGGCCGGCACGCTCCCAGGCGTACCCGCCAAGTGCCGCAGCAACCAGGTAGAAGGCGTGGTTGGGGATGCCGGAATTGACGTGCACTCCGCCGTTATCGGCCGTGGTGGATACATAGCCGTCCATGGTCCCCGGCTGCGGGTCCTTGCCGAGCACGTCGTCGTCGTAGGCAGTGCCCGGAGCCTTGAGGGACCGCAGTGCCTGTCCGCCCACCTGCTCGGTAAACAGTCCTGCACCCACCAGCCAGCTGGCTTCGGCCGCTTCCTGACCCAGCAGTTTCTGCTCCACCAGGACACCGAAGACATCTGCCACGGATTCGTTCAGGGCGCCCGCCTGGTCCTGGTAGGTGAGCTGGGCGGTGTACTGGATCAGTCCGTGCGTCAGCTCGTGCCCGATAACGGTGAGGGATTTGCTGAAGCGCTGGAATACCTCGCCGTCTCCGTCGCCGAGCACCATCCGGGAACCGTCCCAGAAGGCGTTGTCGTAGTCGTGTCCGTAGTGGACGGTTGCCTCCAGCGAGCGGCCCGCGCCGTCAAGGGAGGAGTGGCCGAAGGCGTCGTTGAAGAGACGGTAGGTGGCGCCCAGCCCGTCATAGGTTTCATCCACCGCCGGATCGGAGGTGGGCGGCTGTCCCTCGGAGCGCACCACGGTACCGGGCAGTTCCTCCAAGCCGAGGGCGTCTGCAACGCTGCGGCGCAGTGAAGGGGCGAAGGCTGTTCCCGCTCCCCGGGCCGGTACCTGGTGCGGGATCGAGCGGACCGCAGCGATATTTGATTCGGCGGTGAGGGTGTGGCGTGCCGCCGCGGCCGCCGTCGCCCGGGCAGGGTCGTCGGCCGCAGCGAGGCGCTTGAGCATATAGGGCGGAACGATGGAACAGATCGAATGAGTAACGCTCGGCTTGGTCACGGTACAGCCCTCCATCTGTTGTGAGGTTCCCAAGCGTAGGCTCCACCACCGACACTGCAAGGGCTAGTACCGCAAAATGACCATCAAATGGCCGTAACGCAACCCAATCCGCCTAATTCGGGTCCGTCCGGCCCGGATTTAGCCCTCCGCTGACGCCTGCCGATCCGAACCGTCTGCATCTTCATCAGCCAGTTCGGACGCTGCGACCAGGGACGCAACAACGTCCGGACCGATTTCCAGTCCCACCTCATGGCCGGGGTTGACCGACATGCCGTATCCCGGGGCGATGCTGCGGATGGTCGCCTCACCACTGGCCTTCACCACCACGGGAGCCGCTTCGCGCAGCTGCTGCGGAATCCGGTCGGCGGACGTGAAGGTTGCTGCCACCGAGTACTCCGCGTCCGGGGCTTTAAGGACCACGGCCTGGAAGGTGGCCGGGTCATCCTCCTTGGCCAGGCGTCCCACGCTGAGCAGTTCCGAGGTCCAGATGACGGACATTACTTCACGGTTGCTGAGCCGTCCTTCACGGCCAGCGGTGATGGCCTCTTCCAGTGCTGCGCCGGGGGCCGGGGCATCCTCATGGGCAAGCGGCATCGCCGGGATTTCTGGGGTGTTGTCCGGTTCCATGGAAACTCCTTGGGAAGATCGGGGGCAAAAACCCAAGTCTGGCATATCCGCCGGTTACCGTGGTGGGCATGGAACGCAATGAGAACACCCGCAGCCTCGAGCCCGGCATTGAACGCGATTTCAGCGACAAGATGAGCTACGGGTCCTACCTCGCCCTGGACCAGCTGCTCTCGGCCCAGCATCCGGTGAGCCGGCCGGAGCACCATGACGAGATGCTGTTCATCATCCAGCACCAAACCTCCGAGCTGTGGCTGAAGCTGGTCCTGCACGAACTGCTGGCCGTCCGGACGCGGCTGCAGGAGGATGACCTGCGCTCGGCCATGAAGGGAATTGCCCGGATCAAGCACATCCAGCGCTCGCTGACCGAGCAGTGGTCGGTGCTGGCCACCCTGACCCCGTCCGAATACGCGCAGTTCCGCGGCGACCTGGGTGCTTCCAGCGGGTTCCAGTCCTACCAGTACCGGGCCGTGGAGTTCCTGCTGGGCAACAAAAACGAGGCCATGATCGCCGTCTTCCAGGCAGATCCGGAAGCACAGGCGCTGCTGTCAGGGCTGCTGACCCAGACCAGCATCTATGACGAGTTCATCCGCTGCCTGCACCGCCGGGGCTATGCCGTGGACCCGGCGCTGCTGGACCGGGACGTCCGCAAGGCCCACGTCTACAACGAATCACTGCTGGAGATCTTCAAGTACGTATATGAGAACCACGAAGCGAACTGGGACATCTATGAGGCCTGCGAGGAACTGGTGGACTTGGAGGACAACTTCCAGCTGTGGCGTTTCCGACACCTCAAGACCGTGGAGCGGACTATCGGCATGAAGCGGGGCACGGGCGGTTCCAGCGGTGCCGGCTTCCTGCGCCGGGCGCTGGAACTGACGTTCTTCCCCGAGCTGTACGCGGTGCGCACTGAAATCGGCCGCTAGGGGCATGCGCTATTTTTGAAGAGTGCTGATTTCTGACCGCGATATCCGAGCCGAGATTGCCGAGAACCGGATTGCCCTGGACCCGTATGACCCCGCGATGGTCCAGCCTTCCAGCGTTGATGTGCGCATCGACCGCTTCTTCCGGCTCTTCGACAACCACAAGTACGCCCACATCGACCCCTCGCTGGACCAGTCTGAGCTGACCCGGCTGGTGGAAGTTGACCCGGACGAGCCCTTTATCCTGCATCCGGGCGAATTCGTGTTGGGTTCCACCTATGAACAGGTGACCCTGCCGGACGACATTGCCGCCCGCCTGGAAGGCAAGTCCTCCCTGGGCCGGCTGGGGCTGCTCACGCACTCGACCGCCGGCTTCATCGACCCGGGCTTCTCCGGCCACGTGACGCTGGAGCTCTCCAACATGGCCACCCTGCCGATCAAGCTGTGGCCCGGGTCCAAGATTGGCCAGCTGTGCTTCTTC
The DNA here is from genome assembly GCF_020731535.1 of Arthrobacter sp. zg-Y40. Lineage (NCBI taxonomy): Bacteria > Bacillati > Actinomycetota > Actinomycetes > Micrococcales > Micrococcaceae > Arthrobacter > Arthrobacter sp. zg-Y40. The sequence goes on along the minus strand of NZ_JAJFZS010000002.1, from coordinate 37,979 downwards.
CGCCTCAGCTCCCCGGCTGAGTACGCCTACGGCTCCGGCCGGTACGGCAACCGCTACCAGGGCCAGCGCGGCCCGACGGCGTCGCGCAGCCACCTCAACTTCCACCGCACCGACGTCGGCGGAACCGACGGCGCCGCGGCGGAAGCCGCCGCTTCCTAGCCTGCCTGCCCCGCCCGGTCTCCGGACCGGGTGCGGGGGCCGGGGGAGCGGACCGGAAGCAGGACCAGCAGTCCCAGCAGCAGCACGGCCACGATGCCGATGATGCCGTAGCGCTGGGCACCGAAGATCACGATGCAGGCGGAGAACAGGGTGGGGGCCAGGAAACTGACGGCCCGTCCGGTGGTGGCGTAGAGCCCGAAGAGTTCCCCTTCCTTGCCAACAGGTGCCAGCCGTGCCAGGAACGCACGTGAGGCAGCCTGTGCGGGGCCTACGAACAGGCACAGCAGCAGGCCGAAGATCCAGAACGTGGTGTCCCCGCTCCACTGCAGCCCCAGCATGTCCTGGTTCCCCGGTCCCAGCACCACAACGGCGGTGCCGGCCAGGATCAGCCCGATGAGGGCCCCGATGATTACCGGCTTGGGTCCGGCCCGGTCATCGAGGAAACCGCCGATCACGGATCCGACGGCGGCAATTACGTTGCCGAAGATGGCGAACATGATCACCTCGGAGAGCTCCCAGCCGAATGTTCCCGCAGCGATCACGCCGCCGAAGGTGAACACGGCAGCGAGTCCGTCACGGAAGACGGCGCTGGCCAGCAGGAAGTAAATAGTGTGCCGGTCGGTCTTGTACAGGGCCTTGATGCGCCGGAACAGGAGCTTGTAGGAGGCCAGGAAACCGATCCGCGCCACGGCGTCCTGCCGCGGAACCTCCGGAACCGCGAACATCAGCGGAAGCGCGAAGAGCAGGAACCATACCGCGGAGAACAGGGCTACGGAGCGCAGGTTCAGGCCGTTCTCCGAGGTGACGCCGAACCAGCCGACCTCCGGCTGGACAAAGCCCACCAGCACCAGGGCCAACGCGGCGATGCCGCCCACGTATCCCATGGCCCAGCCGAGCCCGCTGACTTTGCCTACTGAGGCGGGAGTGGACACCTGGCTCAGCATGGCGTTGTAGTTCACGCCGGCGAATTCGAAGAAGAGGTTGGCCACTGCAATCAGGACCACGCCGAGGATCAGGTAATCGGGGGAAGGCAGCACCAGCCAGCACGCCGCCATCAGCACGCAGGTCAGCAGCGTGTTGACGGTGAGCCAGGTGCGGCGCCGGCCGCCGGCGTCGGACCGCTGTCCGGTAATGGGTGCCAGCAGCGCGACCGCGACGCCGGCAACGGCCAGCGCTGCGCCGAGCACCGCGGAGTTGTCATCCGTGTCCCCGAAGGCATTGGAGGTCAGGTAGACGGTGAAGACAAAAGTGGTCATCACCGCATTGAAGGACGCCGAGCCCCAGTCCCAGGCGGCCCATGCCGCTACCTGCTTCCACCGGGCGGCTTTGGAAGCGGGCGCCGCCCCCGCGGGCTCTTTATGTGTTCTGACACTCATGCGCAGAGCCTAACGGCAACCGGCATTTTCCCCGGCATTCCACGCCGCCGTGCGGCTGCTGGGTGTAGCGCCGGCGGACCCGAATGGGAAGGGATGTGTATGCCATGGGTAGAATGTATGTACGACCTTGACCGCCCCCTTGATAACTACAGCGATCACTACAGCCTTTAGCGCTGCACAATCGACGAGAGAGTCCGGGAGATCATAGTGCTTTTTGTGCTCACCGTTATGTTTACGGTGGCACTGGTTGCGCCCATATTTTTCCGGAAGGCTGGCCGGTCGGCGTTCTACGTGCTTGCCGCCTTCCCCGCGGCTGCGTTCGCCTGGCTGATGGCCACGTTCCCGCAGTACACCGGCGCCAACCAGACGCTCGCCTCGGGAGCCCCCAACGCCCCGCCGTCCGTGACCATCCCCTGGATTCCGGACCTGCAGGTGGAACTGGCCTTCCGGATGGACACGCTGTCAGCCGTGCTCTCCATCCTGATCCTCGGGGTAGGTGCGCTGGTCCTTTTCTACTGCGCCCGGTACTTCCGCCCCAATGATCCGAAGATGGGATCCTTCGGGGCCCAGCTGCTGGCCTTTGCCGCAGCCATGTTTGGCCTCGTGACGGCAGATGACCTGATCCTGCTGTTCATTTTCTGGGAACTGACCACCATCCTGTCCTATCTGCTCATCGGGTACGCGGCCCAGCGCCTCTCCGCCCGCCGGGCAGCGCTGCAGGCCCTGATCGTCACCACCTTCGGCGGCCTGGCCATGCTGGTTGGCATGATCATGCTCGGCTCGGCCGCGCATACCTACCGGATCTCCGAGATCATGGCGCAGGCACCGGAACTGGTGGGCTCGGGCATGCTGGTCAACGTCGCCGTCGCCCTGATGCTGGTGGGCGCCGTGTCCAAGTCAGCCCTGCTGCCCTTCCACTTCTGGCTGCCCGCCGCGATGGCCGCACCCACTCCGGTCAGTGCCTACCTGCATGCCGCCGCCATGGTGAAGGCCGGCATCTACCTGACCGCCCGGCTTGCTCCCGGCTTCTCCGAAACCGCGTTCTGGCACCCCATAGTGCTGGTGCTGGGCCTGGCCACCATGCTGCTGGGCGGCTGGCGTGCCCTGCGGCAGTACGACATCAAGCTGATCCTCGCCTACGGCACTGTGAGCCAGCTCGGTTTCCTGACCCTGGTGGTTGGCCTGGGCAGCCGGGAAGCAGCCGTCGCCGGGATGGGCATGCTGCTGGCCCACGGCTTCTTCAAGGCCACGCTGTTCCTGGTGGTCGGGATCATCGACCACAAGGCCGGCACCCGCGACATCCGCAAGCTTTCCGGAATTTTCCGGGCCGCACCGAAGCTGGGCGTAGTCGCCGTGATCGGTGCCGCGTCCATGGCGGGTGTGCCGCCGCTGCTGGGCTACGTGGCGAAGGAATCCATCTACGAAACCTTCGTGCACTACGGCGAACAGCAGGGCAGCTTTGCGGCCTGGCTGCTGCTGGCCGGCATTGTCGCCGGCTCCATCCTGACCTTCGCCTACAGCGCCCGCTTTGTGTGGGGCGCGTTTGCCGTCAAGAACGGCTGTGCTGCCACCCCGTTCAAGGCCGTGCCCTGGTCCTTCCTGGGGGCTCCCGCCGTGCTGGCCGCCGCCACCGTGGTCTTCGGACTGTGGCCGGCCCCGCTGGATTCGGTGGTGTCCTCCTATGCCGGGCTCTTCCCGGCGGACGGGAAACCGACCCACCTGGTCCTGTGGCACGGGCTGACCCCGGCACTGGGACTGACCGTGCTGACTCTGGCCACCGGTACAGCGCTGTTCCTGCTGCGCCGGCAAATGGAGTCCTTCCAGCGGGACGTTGCCTCCCCGATTGACGCTGAGCGCTCCTACCGCGGCGCCATCGGTGTGCTGGACGACGTCGCCGTCTGGGTCACGGGCCGCACGCAGCGCGGTTCGCTCACCTTCTACCTGTTCGTCATCCTCATCATGGCGATCCTCACGCCCCTTTCGGCGCTCATCCTCCGCTCCGCGCCCATGCCCGAGAGCTTCCGCTGGTTCGACAACCCGCTGCAGGCCGTGATCGGTGCTGCCGTCATCATCGGTGCGGTAGCCGCAGCGCGCGCCAGCAAGCGTTTCCTGGCGGTGCTGATGGTGTCGGTGAGCGGCTACGGCATTGCCCTTATTTTCGCCCTCCAGGGGGCCCCGGACCTGGCGCTGACCCAGATGCTGGTGGAGACAATTGTGCTGGTGGCCTTTGTGCTGGCCCTGCGGTCCCTGCCGGCCCGGCTGTGGAAGCGCGAGCCCAAACGGCACCGTTTCCTGCGGGCCCTGCTGGGCATTGCGTTCGGTGCCTCCATGATTGTCTTCGCGATGTCAGCCATGGCGTCGCGGGTGGCCACCCCCATCTCCCTGGATTTCCCGCCGCTGGCGTACGAGGGCGGCGGCGGATCCAATATTGTCAACGTGACCCTCGTGGATATCCGTGCCTGGGACACCTTCGGCGAGATTTCCGTCCTGGCCATCGCCGCCACCGGTCTGGCGTCCCTGATTTTCGTCCGCGGACGCGGCGATAAGCGCCGCCGCGCCGAGGGCGTGGCCTCCGGTTCCGTGGACCGCGGCCGGGAGCAGTTCGCCTCCACCGGGCGCCGGCAGGCAACCTTGGCCCTGGCCCGCAAATTCTCCAGCGTGGGACGGGATGCCTGGCTGGTGGCCGGCCGGACACTGGCCCCGGAACGCCGCTCCATCATCTTCGAGGTGATTACCCGGCTGCTGTTCCACTCGGTCATCCTCTTCTCGGTCTACCTCCTGATAGCAGGCCACAACGCCCCCGGCGGCGGCTTCGCCGGCGGGCTCATGGCCGGGCTGGCGCTGACCATCCGGTACCTCGCCGGCGGACGGTTCGAGTTGGCCGAGGCGAGCCCCGTGAGCGCCGGAGCCCTGCTGGGCGGCGGCCTGGGCCTGGCGGCCCTGTCCGCTGCCGCTCCCCTGTTCTTCGGCGGGCAGGTCCTGCAGAGCGCCATCCTCAAGTTCTCCTGGCCGGTGTTTGGGGAGGTCAAGTTCGTCACCTCCACGATTTTCGACATAGGCGTGTACCTGGTGGTGGTGGGCCTGGTGCTTGATGTCCTCCGCAGCCTGGGTTCGGAAATCGATGAACGCAGCGAGGGCGACGACGACGACGAAGACGAAGACATAGTGGAGGAACCGCAGATCATCGACCTTGGCCAGCGGCTCGACGGTGTTCCCGGCACGGGATCCCGGCCCGAAGAGGAAGAGGTGGCCCGGTGACCGTGAATATAACCCTTCTCCTGGTGATGGGTGCCCTGTACGCCTGCGGCATCTACCTGCTGCTTGAACGGAGCCTGACCCGGGTGGTGCTTGGCCTGGCCATGCTGACCAATGCAACGAACATCCTGCTGCTGGCAACCGGCGGCCCGGCAGGGTTGGCTCCCATGTTCAACAAGGACCTGGCCGCAGATGCCTACAATGACCCGCTGCCGCAGGCGTTCATCCTCACCTCGATTGTCATTTCGTTCTCCGTGACGGCCTTTATGCTCGGGATCATTTACCGGTCCTGGGTGCTGGGCCGCCAGGACGAGGTCCAGGACGACATTGAGGACCGCCGCGTCGCCAGCCAGAGCAGCTTCGACGCGGAAGACGACGCCGATGTACCGGAGGACACCACGGAATTCACCCCGCCCGAAGAAGCCGAAGAGGCTCCCGGGTCCCAACGCGGCAACGCAGAGAAGGACCCGGAGGTGAACCGATGACTACAGCAAGCCTCGCGCCCCTGGCCGTCGTGCTGCCGCTCCTCGGCGCCGCCCTGGCCTTCATCCTGATCCGGCACCAGCGTTCCCAGCGGGTGGTCAGCGTCAGCATCCTGTCCGTGACGCTGGCACTGGAAGTGATTCTGCTGCTCTCGGTCTGGAACACCGGTGCCGTGGCGGTTAACCTCGGCGGCTGGCTGCCGCCGTTCGGAATCACGATGGTGGTGGACCAGTTCTCCGCCCTGATGCTGGTGGTCTCCTCGGCCATCAGCCTCGCCGTGCTCATTTACGCCGCCGGCCAGGGTATGGCCGACGGCGATGAAGACGGCCCTATTTCGATCTTCCACCCGACCTACCTGATCCTGGTGGCCGGCGTCTCCAACGCTTTCCTGGCCGGGGACCTGTTCAACCTCTATGTAGGTTTCGAGATCCTGCTGACGGCCAGCTATGTGCTGATGACCCTGGGCGGCACCACGCCGCGAATCCGGGCCGGAGTCACCTACGTGGTGGTCAGCGTGGTGTCCTCGCTGCTGTTCCTGATCGCCATTGCCATGATCTACGCGGCCACCGGCACGGTGAACATGGCGGATCTGGCCTTGAAGCTGGGGGAGCTGGATCCGGCGACGCAGCTGATGCTGCACCTGATGCTGCTGGTGGCGTTCGGCATCAAGGCCGCCGTCTTCCCACTGTCCTTCTGGCTGCCCGACTCCTATCCCACCGCCCCGGCACCGGTGACGGCCGTGTTCGCCGGCCTGTTGACGAAGGTGGGCGTCTACGCCATGGTGCGGACAGAGACCCTGCTGTTCCCGGGAGACCGGATAAATACGCTGCTGATGGTGGTGGCCGGGCTGACCATGCTCGTGGGTATCCTCGGTGCCCTGGCCCAGACGGACATCAAACGTATGCTCTCCTTCACCCTGGTCAGCCACATCGGCTACATGGTGTTCGGCCTGGCAGTCGCATCCGTGGTCGGCATCGGCTCCGCTGTGTTCTACGTGGTGCACCACATCACCGTGCAGACCTCGCTGTTCCTGGTCACGGGCCTGATTGAACGCCGGGGCGGGACGGCCAACATGGACCGCCTCGGCGGGCTGGCGAAGCTCTCCCCGCTGCTCGCCGTGCTGTATTTCATCCCGGCAATCAACCTGGCCGGCATTCCGCCGTTCTCCGGGTTCCTGGGGAAGCTGGGCCTGATGCAGGCCGGCGTCGAGCTGGGCACCCCGCTGGCCTACGTCCTGGTAGCCGCGAGCGCCGCCACCAGCCTGCTGACGCTGCTGGTGATGGCCCGGGTATGGAACCGCGCCTTCTGGCGGACCCCGGAAGATGCCGTCCATCCGGATCCGATCCTGCTGGCCGTCGGGCCGGACGGTGCCAGCCTGCGCAAGTCGCAGGACGTCAGCGAACACACCACGGGCCGGTTCGCCCACCGGGACTCGGTGGACCTGCTGCCGCGCACCATGGTCTATCCCACCGTGGGCCTGGTTGCCCTGGGCGTCAGCCTGACCGTGCTCGCCGGGCCGCTGTTCTCGCTCAGCGACGGTGCCGCCCGGGACCTGCTGGAACGTACTCCGTACATTGAAGCGGTACTCGGGGAAGGAGCGGCTGACCAATGACGAAGGAAGCGCGCATGCGCAACCGCGCCCGTATCCCGCTGCTGCAGGAACTGCCGCTGCTGATCTGGCTGGTGTTCCTGTGGGGTGCCCTCTGGCAGGATTTCAGTGCCGGCAACCTGCTCTTCGGCACGGTGATCGCGTTTATCGTGGCGAATATCTTTTACCTGCCGCCGGTGGAGCTCAGCGGCCGGTTCAACCTGTTCTACGGCCTCGTCTTTGCCGGCCGGTTCTTCTACAAACTGGTGCAGGCCAGTTTCCATGTGCTCTGGCTGGCGGTTGTCCGCGGCCCGCGGATCCGCAACGGCGTGATCGGGGTGAAGCTGCGCAGCCGGTCGGACCTGCTGGTCACGGCCACGGGCCACGCACTGTCCCTGATTCCCGGCTCGCTGATTGTCGACGTCGACCGTTCCACCTCCACCCTGTACCTGCACGCCCTGGACGTGTCCACGGCTGAGCAGGCGGAGAAGGTGCGCGCCGACGTCCTGCAGGCCGAGGCGTGGCTGATCCGGACCATGGGCACCAAAGAGGAACTGGCTGCCCTGCGCGCCGAGAGTGATGAAACCCGTCAGCGGAAGATTGGAGGCAAGGCATGATGAACGTTGCCGTGGTGGTGGTGAGCCTCATGCTGGCCGTGGCCGGCGCGGGGGCGATTTACCGGATTGCCCGCGGGCCGTCGATCCTGGACCGGGTGCTTGCCTCGGACGTGCTGCTGGCCATTGTGGGCGGCGCCCTGGCCGTGGACATGATCGTCTACCGCAACTTGGACTACCTGGCCTTGCTGGTCGCCATTTCCCTGGTCGGTTTCATCGGGTCGGTAACGGTTGCGCGCTTCGTGACGGACAGGCGGTAGGGCCATGGACGAAACCGTGTACGACGCGATTGTCGCTGTCCTGATGTTCGGCGGGGCACTGATGTCCCTGGCGGCGGCCATCGGCCTGATCCGCTTCCCCGACCTGCTCAGCCGCATGCACGCTGCGTCCAAGCCGCAGGTCCTCGGCCTGCTGCTTTTCCTGCTGGCCATGGCCGTGGAGTTCCGCAGCTGGAAACTGCTGCCGGTCCTGGCCGTCGCATGGATCTTTATGCTGCTAACGGCACCTGTTTCCGCGCACATGGTGGGCCGGGCCGGGTACCGCACCAAGCACCTGCGGCCGGAACTGCTCGTGATCGACGAACTGGACGACGTCGTCGAGCGCGCCCAGCGATTGCTCCAGGACGCTGAGGCGGAGGCGCTCGAGGACGAAAACGAGGACCCGCGCGTGGACGACGATCCCGGCGAGGAGCAACCGGCCTACACCGGGGAACTGGACGACGACGAACTGCTGGCCGGCCGCGAACGCGAGGCCGGGTTAAGCAGCGGCGCCCAGCACCCGGGAAAGAATCCCGAGGGCTGAGCGCCGCAGGCGGTGCTTGGGCCGGCAGGCCGGGTCAGACGACCTCAGGGGTCTTCTGGTAGCGCTGGATGGCCCGCTGCGTGCCGCGGTTGGTCAGGACCCGGATGACCGAGCTGACGGCGCCGGACACCACGGCGAAAGCCACGGCAGCGCGGAGGCTGTTTTCCAGGCTGCCCTCGGCGTCCTTGGGCGGCTCGTTGCCCGTGGCCTTGGTCCAGACGAAATCCAGTACCTTGGCGGCCACGATTCCGGACAGGATACTGGCTCCGGTTCCGAGCAGTTTGAGGATCAGGTTCATGGGTACTCCTAGCTTCGGGCGTTTTTCCTAACCCTACGGTATCCGTTCGGTACCCCTGCGGGGAGCTGGCACGCGTGTGTAGAGTGGTACCGCAAACACACGACAGGGGAGCGCCCCCTCCGCACGGCCTTCGGGCAGCGGAGACAAGGCGCTGAGAGTGCGGACATCCGCAGACCCTCGAACCTGATCCGGTTAGTACCGGCGAAGGGAGTCGAGAGCTCAGGGAATTCCCGCCACGTCCCGGCACTCGCCGGGGCACGGCAGGAACGGCACCGGCATTGCCGGCGCGCCGCTACCCTCCCCTCCTGCTATCAGGAGGATATTCATGAACCGCTTTACTTCTGCTGCGGCACCGTCCGCAGCCAAGCCCGCAGCGCCGGCACGCACATGGCGCGTGGTGGACATTGTTGTTGCGTCCGTAGTGGCCGTGGCCGTGGGCGTCATTTTCTGGGCCTGGTCCCTCGGCTACGCCGGGATCAGTGCGCTGACCGCCGCGTTCCCGCCGCTGGCAGGCCTCTATACCGGCGGCTGGCTTATTGCCGGTGTGCTGGGCGGGCTAATCATCCGCAAGCCGGGGGCCGCGATCTACTGCGAAGTGCTGGCCTCGGCCGTGTCCGGTGTGCTGGGCACCCAGTTCGGCCTATCCGTGCTGCTCTCCGGCTTCCTGCAGGGCCTCGGTGCCGAACTGGTGTTCCTGCTGTTCCTCTACCGCCGCTTCTCCCTGCCCGTGGCATTGCTGGCCGGGCTGGGTTCGGGCCTGTTCCTGGGACTGAGTGAAAACGTTCTGTACAACGTGGAGTGGGCAGCTCAGTGGAAGCTGTTGTATGTCCTGCTCACTGCGTTCTCCGGTGCGGTCCTGGCCGGCGGACTGTCCTGGCTGGCGGTCCGGGCATTGGCACGGACCGGCGCTCTGGCACCCTTCGCGTCCGGACGGACAGGCAAGGCATAGCGGTGCGGTTTTTGAACGCCCGCCGCCGGGCTCCCGGCGCGGCCGCACCCCGGGTGCTGCCTTCCGCCGTCGCGCGGCGCAGCAGTCCCGCCGCCGTTACCGCCCAAGGCTGGGGCTGGCGGCACGGGGGCAGGGCCGGTGCGGCTGTGTCCGGACTGGACCTGTCGGTAGCACCGGGGGAGCGGGTGCTGCTGCTCGGGGCCTCCGGCGCCGGAAAATCCACACTCCTGCATTCCCTCGCGGGCGTGCTGGGACCGGATACCGGTGGGGAGGAACAGGGCAGGATCTCAGTGGACGGTGTCCATCCGGCGGATCCCGCAGCCCGCGGCCGGACCGGACTGGTGCTGCAGGATCCCGATGCGCAGACCGTGCTGTCCCGTGTGGGGGATGAAGTTGCCTTCGGCGCCGAGAACCTTGCGGTCCCGGCCGGGGAGATCTGGCCCCGGGTGCGGGCCGCACTGGCCGACGTCGGACTGGACGTGCCGCTGGAGAGTTCCACTTCCGCTCTCTCCGGCGGGCAGAAGCAGCGGCTGGCCCTGGCCTCCGTGATGGCGATGGAACCCGGACTGCTGCTGCTGGACGAACCCACCGCCAACCTGGACCCGGCGGGCGTGGCGGAAATCCGCGACGCCGTGGTGCGGGTGCTGGACCGCACCGGCGCCACCGTCATTGTGGTGGAGCACCGCGTGGAGGTCTGGGCGGAGGTGGTGGACCGCGTGGTGGTACTGGCTGCCGGCGGCGGTGTCCTGGCCGACGGACCACCCGAGCAGGTGCTGGGGGATATGGTGCACCGGAAAACCCTGGCCGCAGCCGGGGTTTGGCTTCCGGGCGCCCGGCCGGAGATTCCCGGCGGTGCGTGGGCCCCGGCTGCCGGCGGGAACCGGCTGCTGGCGGCCCGCGGGCTGGCTGCCGCCCGGACGGGCCGCGGACCTGCCGTGGTCACCGGGGCGGACCTGGCGCTGGACGCCGGAACCGCCGTCGGCATTACCGGACCCAACGGTGCCGGCAAATCCACCCTCGCCCTGACCATGGGCGGCTTGCTGCGGCCGCGGAGCGGAACCATCGCCGCCGAACCGTTGCTGGCCGGCACCGCTGCGCCCGAACCGCACCGGTGGACGTCGGCGCAGCTGGTGAGCAGGATCGGAACCGTGTTCCAGGAACCGGAGCACCAGTTCCTCACCAACACCGTGCTGGACGAACTGTCCTTCGGCCCGCGCCGGCTCGGGCTGGAAAAGGAGTCCGCGGCCCGGGTGCGGGAGCTTGCCGAACGGCTGCACCTCGACGCCCTGCTGGATGCCAACCCCTTCACGCTCTCCGGCGGGGAGAAGCGCCGGCTGTCCGTGGCAACCATGCTCGCCACGGCGCCGTCCATCCTGCTGCTCGATGAGCCGACGTTTGGCCAGGACGCCCGAACCTGGGCGGAACTGGTGGCCCTGCTGCGTGCCCAGCTGGACGATGGCCGGTGCGTGGTGTCGGTGACCCACGACGCCGGCTTCATCCAGGCGCTGGGCGCGCGGACCCTGCAGGTGGGCGGCGGAACGGTCCGGGACGCCGCCGCCGAGCCGGTGCCGGACCCGGCAGCAGGGCCGGCCGCGGATAATGCAACCGAGGTGCTCCGGTGAGCCGGGCGGAGATCTCGGCCGCGGAGTCCGGTGGAACGGCGCCTGGAGAAGACGCGGGCGCGCCCGTCCGCACCGCCGTTACTTTCCTGACCCGCGCCAACCCGTTGTCCAAGCTCGCGTCTGCGGCCCTGCTGACCCTGGCGGTGCTGGTCACCGTGGACTGGGTGAGCGCCGCCGTCGTCCTGGCCCTGGAACTTCTCCTGCTGCCGCTGCTCCACATCCGGGCGGGTACGCTCCTGCGGCGCATCTCGCCGCTGCTGGTGGCCGCGCTGATCGGGGCCTGGGGTACGGCGCTGTTGGCGGAGAAGACCGGGGCGGTGCTGCTTGCAGCGGGACCGCTGATCTTTACCTCCGGTTCCGTGGCCGCGGGTATTGCCATTGGACTGCGCGGGCTGGCCATAGCCCTGCCCGGGATCTACCTGCTGACCAGCACCGATCCCACCGACCTGGCCGACGCCCTGGCGCAGAAGCTGCGGCTGCCGCACCGGTTTGTGCTGGGCGCACTGGCGGCCATGCGCCTGGTGGGTTTGCTGGTCGAGGAATGGCGGACCATCGGGCTGGCCCGCCACGCGCGCGGCGCGGGGCCCGATGCCGGTGCGGCGGCCCGGCTGAAGGGTTTCGCCGGGCAGGCACTGGCCTTGCTGGTGCAGGCCATCCGCCGGGCCACGCGGCTGGCCGTGGCCATGGAGGCCCGCGGGTTTGGCGCGGGGGACCGGTCCTGGGCACGGACCTCAACGTTCAGCAGGATCGACGCCGCGGTGCTGGCCACGGGAGTGGTCGTGTCCGCCGCCGCGGTGGCAGCGGCGCTGGCGGCCGGCACGTTCAACTTCATCCTGACCTGAGCATCAGGGGCTGTGCTCAGAGTGCGGTGTCGGCCAGCTTCGCGAGTTCGCTGTTCAGGCTCTCGGAGAAAGGCAGCTCGCGGCCGTCGATGGAACGGACCGGAACCAGCAGCCGGATGCTGGAAGCCAGCCACAAGCCGTCGGCCGCGAACAGGTCCTCCGGAACCATTGGGCCGTAGCCCAGTTCCCAGCCGGCAGCTTCGGCGGCCTTGAAGAGGGCGTCCTGGGTGGTTCCGGCCAGGATGCCGCTCTTCCGTTCGGGGGTCAGCAGGGTCCGGACGCCGTCCCGTTCGCGGGCCAGCACCACCGTGGAGGTGGGTCCCTCCAGGACCTTGCCGTCCGAGGAGGTAAAAATGGCGTCATCGGCCCCATGTTCCTTGGCGTAGCGCAGGGCGGCCATGTTCACGGCGTAGGAAAGCGTCTTGGCGCCCAGCAGCAGCCACGGTGCCCGGGACGCGGCCATGCTGTCATAGCCGCGGTCCAGCAGCAGCACCTTAATCCCGTTGGTCTGCTGCCGCGCCGCGTCGGGCGCGGCGGAAACCTGCACCCACGCGGTGGAGGTCCCGCTGCCTTCCACGCCCCGGGTGGCCACCAGTTTCACCGCGGCCCGGCCCTGCGGCCCGGCAGCGCCCTGCCCGAAGTGCAGCGCCAATGCCGTCGCGATGGCCCGCTCCCAGGCCTGGCGTACCGGGATCTGCAGGTCCAGCAGCTGTGCCGAGGACGCCAGCCGGTCCAGGTGCGCGTCCGGTTTCCGGGGCACACCGTCCACGGCCAGCAGCGACTCGAAAATCCCGTCACCGCGGGTGACCCCCAGGTCGCTCACGAGCAGCTGCGGCACCGCAGGATCGGCAGGGCGGCCGTCGGGGTACGCGGAATCCAGGAAAACCAGAACAGTCATGGCACCAGCCTAGCGGCGCGGGACACGCCCGGGACCCCCGTACCGATAGGCTGAGGGCAGGGTGCTGCTGGGAGGAGCTTGAGCGTGTGGTGGTCTCTGACCGGTTTTGACCTGTCCGGATGGACGGCGACCGTGCTGGCCGTGGTGGATTACGGTATCCGGATTATTGCGTTGGGCGTTGTTCCCGGCAACCGGCGTCCCACGACGGCCATGGCGTGGCTGCTGTGCATCTTCTTCCTTCCCATCCCGGGCATCATCCTCTTCTCCCTCTTCGGGAACCACCGGCTGTCGGACCACCGGGTGCGGCGGCAGGCGGAGATCAACCGGGCGGTGCGCGAGAACACCAAGGAACTTGAGGCCGAGGGCAGTAATTACGGCGGGCCGGAGTGGGTGCTCAACGCCGCCGAGCTGAACCGCCGGCTGGGGTCCTTCCCTACACTGGACGGCAACAAGGTCGACCTGCAGCGCGACTACGCGGAGTCCATCGACATGATGACCCGTGCAGTGGAAAAAGCCGCACGCTACGTGCATGTGGAGTTCTACATCATGGGCTACGACGCCCAGACCAGGCAGTTCTTCCAGGCACTCAAGTCAGCGGCTGCCCGCGGCGTCACCGTTCGGCTGCTCTTCGACCACATCGGCACCCTGCGGATCAAGGGCTACCGGAAGATGCTGCGCGAACTGCGCAACAGTGATGTCCAATGGCGGCGGATGCTGCCGGTGGAGCCCTTCCGGGGCCGCTGGCGCCGTCCGGACCTGCGCAACCACCGGAAACTGGTGGTGGTGGACGGAGCCGTTGCGTTCACCGGATCGCAGAACCTCATTGAGCCGGCCTACCACAAGGGCCGCAACCGCCGCTCCGGCCGCAAATGGGTGGAGCTGATGGCCCGGGTGGAAGGACCGGTGGTGGATGAGCTCAACGTCGTTTTCGCCACCGACTGGAACGCCGAAACCGATGAGAACCTAGAACGCGAACTCAGCCTGTACGAATGGACCTACGACCCGGGCAACGTGACCTGCCAGGTGGTCCCCAGCGGACCGGGCTTCAGCACCGAAAACAACCTGCGCCTGTTCGCGTCCCTGATCTATTCGGCCAGCGACCGGATTTCCATCACCAGCCCGTACTTCGTGCCCGATGACACCCTGCTTTACGCGGTGACGACGGCGGCCCAGCGCGGCGTGGAAGTGGAACTGTTCGTTTCCGAAAAGGGCGACCAGTTCCTGGTGGACCACGCCCAGCGCTCCTACTACGAGGCGCTGCTCCGGGCCGGGATCCGGATCTACCAGTACCCCAAGCCGCTGGTCCTGCACGCCAAGCACTTCACCATTGACAACGAGGTGGCCGTCTTGGGCTCCTCCAACATGGACATGCGTTCTTTCTCGCTGAACCTCGAAGTCTCCATGATGATGTTCGACGGCACCATCGTGGAACAGATGCGCCGGGTCGAGGACACCTACCGCGCCCTGTCCAAGGAACTGCTGCTGGAGGACTGGGTGGACCGGCCCCTCTGGCAGCGCTACATCGACAACGTGGCCCGGCTGACCGCCACCCTGCAGTAGGAGCCCGCGCGGCGGCCAGCGCCGTCAGTTCAGGCAGCGCGGTCCAGCACGCCGAGGACCGACGCCAATGCCGCTGCTGGATTGGCGCCCGGACCCACCATCCGCACCGCGAGGTCCGCGGCGGCGGACGCGTCGTCGTCGGCGGACCAGCGCCGCTCCTGCGCGGCCCAGCGCTCCCAGTGCGGGGCGTAGGTGCTGCCGTCGCGCTCCAGGGCGTACCGGCGGCGGACGGATTCCTCGGCGGCCACCCATACGGCGGTGTCCAGCATGCTGCGGGCCTCGCGGTGCGCGGCGCCCACCCCTTCGAAGACGACGGCGTCGGCCGGTTCGGTGCTCCGCCAGGGTCCGCGGCGTCCGGCTTCCCAGTCCCAGGCCTGCCAGCGGGCCGTCTGCCCCCGGGCGAGCGGACGCAGGACCTGCTCCCGGTAGTAGGCCATTCCCGATTCCAGGCCGTCCCAGCCGGGGTAAATGTCCTCGAGGTGGAACAGGCGCACGCTTCCGCGGCGGCTCAAGGCTGCGGCCACTTCGGTGGCGAGCGTCGTTTTGCCGGCTCCGGAGAAACCGTCGACGGCGATGAGCAGGGGTTTGCGGGAGTCTCCGGTGGAAGCTGCGGGCTCAGCGGTCATGGCGGCTTTCGCGCCGGTTCGCCAGGAGCTGTTCCACATACTCCAGCACGCCCGGCACGGCGGCCGTGATGAGGGCGTAGGACTCCTCGAAGTCCTTTTGGTCCCCGTACCAGGGGTCCGCAATGCCCAGTTCCGCACAGGGGTGCGGCCGGCCGGCCGGTGTCTGCAGGGCCGGGTCGAAGGCCCGCAGCATCATCACCTTGGCCCGGTCCGCCTGCGTGGGGGCCTGCAGCGACAGTTCCATAAAATGGCCGTAGTCCATGGCCAGGATCAGGTCACGTTCGGCGAACCATTCCGGCTGGAACCCGCGGGCCCGGAAGGCAGTGATGCCAGTATCCGGATAGCCGTGGCGCCGCAGTTCGGCCGCGGCCCGCTTATCCATCGGCTTGCCCGCTTCCCAGCCGCTCAGTCCGGCGGAGTCCACCGCCACTGCCGCCGGCTCTTCCCCGGCAACCGGCCGTTCCGCGGCGGCGTCGCCGAAGGCGCGGGCCAGCGCAAACTGGGCCATGGGGGAGCGGCAAATGTTGCCCGTGCATACGGTCTGGATCCGGAACATGCCTTAAATCCTACGCAGAACACCGGCCTGCTCAGGCCCGGGCGAGCAGCTCGCCGCAGGGCATCAGGAACCAGCCGTCCGGTGCTGCGGCCCATTCCTGCCAGCCGGCGGAGAGCCGTTCCAAACCCTCCCCGTCCGCCAGCCCGCGTTCGGAGGCCTGCTCGGCGAAGGCGGAATGCAGCACCCGCTCGGACCATGATGCGGCCAACCAGGCCCGCTGGTCTTCGGTCGCGTACAGCCAGTTGGAGGATGAGGGTGTCAGGTCAGTGAACCCTGCCTCCAGTGCCCAGGAGAGCAGGTGCCGCCCGGCGTCGGGTTCGGCCTGGTTGCCGCGGGCAATGTGCTGGTAGACCTGCATCCATTCGGCCAGCTCGGGAACCGCCGGGTACCAGCTCATGCCATGGAAATCGACGTCGCGCACTGCCACCAGCCCGCCGGGCTTGGTGACCCGGCGCATTTCGCGCAGGGCGGCCACCGGATCCGCCAGGTGCTGGAGCACCTGGTGGGCGTGGACCACGTCGAAGGTCTCGTCGGGGAAGTCCAGGTCATAAATGTTTCCCCCGGCGAAGGAGGCATTCGCCAGGCCGCGGGCGGCGGCCAGTTCGCGGGCCAGGACCAGGACGTCCTCAGAGGCGTCCAGGCCGATCACCGGCCCGGGGGCTGCCAGTTCGGCAAGGTCCGCCGTAATGCTGCCCGGGCCGCAGCCGACGTCGAGCATGCTTATGCCCGGCTTCACTTCGGGCAGCAGATACGCGGCGCAGTCCTTCGCCGTGCGGACCGCGTGGGCGGACACCACGCTCTGGTGGTGGCCGTGGGTGTACGTTTCGGGACGCATAGCAGGACCCTACCGCCCTCCGGCCGCCGCAGGGAGCCAAAGCGCGACCGCGTGTTCCGCAAGGGCTCCAACCAAACTTGAGCCTCCTGCGCTCAAGTTTGTTGACAAAGAATCAGCTCTGAGTAAAGTTGAGTCCAGAACGCTCAATTGCTCTACGCGATGTCCAGCGGAGGAAGCCATCCCGGTCCGGGAAGGGAACCGCCGCGGGAGAAGTCACGAAGATGCGGGTTTTTCCAAGGAAAGAGGAAGCAAATATGTCACGTGCAGTAGGTATCGACCTCGGAACCACCAACTCGGTCGTCTCGGTGCTGGAAGGCGGCGAGCCCACGGTCATCGCCAACGCTGAAGGCGGCCGCACCACGCCGTCGGTCGTGGCGTTCGCCAAGTCCGGCGAGGTCCTGGTCGGCGAGATCGCCAAGCGCCAGGCCGTCAACAACATTGACCGCACCATCTCCTCCGTCAAGCGCCACATGGGCACCGACTGGAGCGTGGACGTAGACGGCAAGAAGTACACCGCGCAGGAAATCTCCGCCCGCATCCTGATGAAGCTGAAGAACGACGCCGAGGCCTACCTCGGTGAGAAGGTCACGGACGCCGTGGTCACCGTTCCGGCCTACTTCAACGACGCTGAGCGCCAGGCCACGAAGGAAGCCGGCGAGATTGCCGGCCTGAACGTGCTGCGCATTGTCAACGAGCCCACCGCAGCTGCCCTGGCCTACGGCCTGGACAAGGGCAAGGAAGACGAACTCATTCTCGTCTTCGACCTTGGCGGCGGCACGTTCGACGTTTCCCTGCTGGAAGTCGGCAAGGACGAAGACGATTTCTCCACCATCCAGGTCCGCGCCACCGCCGGTGACAACCGCCTCGGCGGCGACGACTGGGACCAGCGCATTGTGGATTACCTGCTGAGCCAGGCCAAGGCCAAGGGTGCGGACCTGTCCAAGGACAAGATCGCCCTGCAGCGCCTGAAGGAAGCCGCGGAACAGGCCAAGAAGGAACTCTCCTCGGCCACCTCCACGAACATCTCCCTGCAGTACCTCTCGGTCACCCCCGAAGGCCCGGTCCACCTGGACGAGCACCTTTCCCGTGCCAAGTTCCAGGACCTGACCAAGGACCTGCTGGACCGCACCAAGAAGCCGTTCAACGACGTCATCGCTGAAGCCGGCATCAAGGTTGCCGACATTGACCACATCATCCTCGTGGGCGGTTCCACCCGTATGCCCGCCGTTTCCGAGCTCGTGAAGCAGCTGGCCGGCGGCAAGGAACCGAACAAGGGCGTAAACCCGGACGAAGTTGTGGCCGTTGGCGCCGCACTGCAGGCCGGTGTCCTGAAGGGCGAGCGCAAGGACGTGCTGCTGATCGACGTCACCCCGCTGTCCCTGGGCATCGAGACCAAGGGCGGAGTGATGACCAAGCTGATCGAGCGCAACACGGCCATCCCCACCAAGCGCAGCGAGACCTTCACCACCGCGGATGACAACCAGCCGTCGGTGGCCATCCAGGTCTTCCAGGGCGAACGCGAGTTCACCCGCGACAACAAGCCGCTGGGCACCTTCGAGCTGACCGGCATTGCGCCGGCTCCGCGCGGTGTCCCGCAGATTGAGGTCACCTTCGACATCGACGCCAACGGCATTGTGCACGTGTCCGCCAAGGACAAGGGCACCGGCGCCGAGCAGTCCATGACCATCACCGGCGGGTCCTCGCTGTCCAAGGACGACATTGACCGGATGGTCCGCGAGGCCGAAGAGCACGCAGCCGAGGACAAGAAGCGCCGCGAGGCTGCCGACGTCCGCAACTCGGCCGAGCAGCTGGCCTACTCGGTGGACAAGCTCCTCACCGACAATGACGACAAGCTGCCCGAAGACGTCAAGACCGAGGTCAAGGGCGACGTCGACTCGCTGAAGAAGGCCCTTGAGGGCACGGACAACGACGACGAGGTCAAGAGCGCGTTTGAGAAGCTGCAGGCTTCCCAGACCAAGCTCGGCGAAGCCATCTACGCTTCGGCCTCCGCTGCCGGTGCTGAAGGCGCCCCGGGCGCCGGTGCGGCCGGTGACGGTTCCGCTGCCGGCAGCGCCAACGATGACGAAGACATCGTGGACGCCGAAGTTGTCGACGACGAAGAAAAGAAGTAATCATGCCGGCGGGTAACGAGCACGGGAACACTCCCGAAGGCGAAGAACCGGTAAGCGGCCAGGGCACGCCCGGCCAGGACGAGACGCAGGCCAACGGCGGCACCGGGGAGGAAGCATCGGCTTCCGCCCCGGCAGCCGGGGGCGACGCACTGTCCCAGGCGGAGCAGATCCTCAACAACGCCGACGTGCCGGCGCAGCCTGCTGCCGCCGGTTCGCCCGAGGCGGCGGAACTGCGCAACGACCTGCTGCGCCTGCAGGCCGAGTACGTGAACTACCGCAAGCGGGTGGAACGCGACCGGGATGTGGCCCGGGAAATGGCGGTAATCGGTGTGCTGAATTCACTGATGCCGGTCCTGGATGACATCGACGCCGCACGCCAGCACGGCGACCTGGCGGAGGGCCCCTTCGCCGCGATCGCCACAAAGCTGGAGAACACGCTGAAGACCTACGGCCTGGCCCGTATCGATGAGACCGGGGTGGAGTTCGATCCGAACATCCACGAGGCGCTCATCCAGCAGCAGAGTGCGGATGTCACGTTCGATACGGTGACGCAGATCCTGAGGTCCGGCTACAAGTCCGGCGACCGGGTCCTGCGTGCCGCGCAGGTGATTGTTTCGGTTCCGGAACAGTAAGCAGTACCGCGTCCGGGGCCGCCAGCAGGCGGCCCCGGACATTTCCATAGGCAGGTCCCGCAGCAAGCCGGGGCAGCAGCAGGTCCGGTGGCCGTGCTCGAAACGAGCGGGATCGGCAAATGAGGAAGGGGACGCCAATTGGCTAGTCAGGATTGGGTCGATAAGGACTTTTACAAGATTCTGGGTGTTCCCAAGGATGCGTCGGACGCCGACATTAAAAAGGCGTACCGGAAACTGGCACGGAAATACCATCCGGACCAGAACCAGAATGATGCAGACGCCGAGCGGATGTTCAAGGACCTTTCCGAGGCCTACTCCGTTCTTTCCGACGCTGAGGAGCGCCAGCAGTACGACGCCATCCGGGCAATGGGAAGCGGTGCCAGGTTCACGGCCGGCGGCCCCGCTGGTGCCGGCGGCGGCGCCGGCGGCGGTGCGGGCTTTGAAGACATCTTTGGCGGCCTGTTCGGCCAGGGCGCATCCCCGCGCGGGGGCCGGCGCACCACGTTCAACGCCGGCGGCAGCAACATTCCGCCCGAATTCGCCGACCTCTTCGGCGGCGGCAGCGGGTTCGGCGGCGGCGGGTTCGGCGCCCCGCCGCCCACCAAGGGTGCGGACCGCACGGCCAGCACCACTATTTCCTTTGCCGGGTCGATCAACGGCACCGTCATCGGGCTGCGGGAACCCAGCGGGGAAGTAGTCGAAGTCCGGGTGCCTGCCGGCGTCAAGGACGGGCAGAAGATCCGGGTCCGGGGCAAGGGCCAGCCCGGTGCGGCCGGTCCCGGGGACCTGATGGTTACTGTGCACGTCACCCCGCACGACTTTTTCACCCGGGAAGACAACAACATCCGGATCCATGTGCCGGTCACCTTCCCCGAGGCCGCCCTGGGCGCGACCGTCGAGGTGCCTACGCTGACCTCCGATACCGTCCGCCTGAAGGTGCCCGCCGGAACGCCGTCCGGGCGCACCCTGCGGGTCAAGGGCCGCGGCGTCCACACGTCCAAGGGCAACGGCGACCTGCTGGTGACCGTAGACGTCGCCGTGCCGTCCCACCTGAACAAGGATGCCCGCGAAGCCGTGGAAGCGTTCGCCGAAGCGACCAAGGGCGAGGACCCGCGAGCCTCGCTGGCAGCCAAAGCCCGGCTATAGCGTGCCGGTCGCCGGAGGGCGAACTTCCCGCGTTACTATTTCAACAGCCGTCAAGGAGGAACAATGGGCATAGATGCTAATGCGCCTATTTTTGTGATCTCCGTTGCCGCTGAGCTTGCGGAAATGCATCCGCAGACCCTCCGGCAATATGACCGGCTCGGCATTGTCCGGCCCAGCCGGGCGCCCGGCCGGTCACGCCGTTACTCCCAACGCGACATTGAACTGCTGCGCGAGGTCCAGAAACTGTCCCAGGAGGGCGTTTCCCTGGAGGGCATCAAACGCATCATGGAACTGCAGAACCAGGTCACCGGGCTGCGCCAGCGGATCGTGGAACTATCCACGGAACTGGATGAGGTCCAGCGCCGCAACCCGGACCACAGCCGGGTCTTTGCGGCCGGGCTGGCCGGCGACGTCGTTACCCTCAGCCGCGGACAGCGGCCGCCGGCGGCCGCCACTGCCGTGAAGCAGCTGGGCCTGGTCTCGCTGATGGAACGCCGCAGCCGGCTGCGCGCGCTTCCCGCAGGCAAGACAGCGCAGCGGAACTACGCCGACGACGGATACGTCCAGTCCCTGTAGCACTCCTCTTTAGGGGCGCAGTCCGGCGAGCAGTATGGCCAGCATGGGTTTCCTGTCCTCCGGGGTGCCCAGACGAACAGCATGCTCGATCCCGCAAACCAGGTGGGAGAGCTGCGGCAGGGTCAGTTCGCTGCGGATAATGCCCGCGGACTTGGCCCGGGCGAGCACAGCTTTGAATGCAGCGAAAATCTCCTCCTTTGCTGCCCGCACCCCCTCGGTTTCATCCTCCGGGGAAAGCAGGACGGATTGGAGTCCGCCGTCCTCCAGTTGCAGTTCGAGGGCCGCGCCGAGGTAGAGGGCAAGCGCTTCGCCTGGATCCGGTTCAGCTGCGGCACGGCGTGAAATCTCCTGCATCCGGCCCAAGGTGTCGGCCGTGAGTGCCTCCAACAGTGCCCGCATGGTCGGGAAATGGCGGTAGACCGTCCCTACCCCTACGCCCGCCTCCCGGGCGAGGTCATTCATCCGCAGCTCTTGGGGGTCATGCCGGCGGGCCACGTCCAGGATCCGTGATCGGCTGCGGGCGGCATCTGAACGAAGCGGTGGCATGGGTCCAGTGTAACTCAATCGGATGAAGTATCCGTTTCGTGTGCTAGGTTCTAAGCGGATAGATGATCCACTTAGATTCGAGAGGGCAATCATGACCTGGAACCCAGCCACCCTTCCCAGCCAGACGGGGCGCACATTTGTTATTACCGGGGCCACAGCGGGTATAGGATATTTCGCCGCCGAGCAGCTGGCCGGAGCGGGGGCACACGTTGTCCTGGCCTCCCGATCGGCTGACAAATTAGGCGCGGCCCAGGCCTCCATCCGGAACTATGTGCCGGAGGCCTCCCTCTCCGAGGTGGTGATCGAACTGGGTTCCTTCGCGTCCGTGGATGCAGCCGTAGGCAAAATTGCCGCGTTGCCCCGTCTGGACGGCATCTTCCTCAACGGTGGAGCCATGACCATGAACCGGCGAACCATGACAAGTGACGGGCTGCCGATCCTCCTGGGCACCCACGTTGCCGCCAACATTCGCCTGATGGCGGGCATCCTGCCCCTGCTCTCGGCCACAGGGGAGACCGGCGGCAGGCTGAGCCGCGTGGTGCATGCGTCCACGGGATTTGTCGGGATCAAGCGGTACGGGCTGCAGGACGTGCGGGGCCTGCCATGGACCGGCATTGGCGCCTATACCAAGGCCAAGACGGCCACCGAGGTTTTCGGCCATGAACTCGACCGCCGGCTGCGTGCAGCGGGTCTCCCGGTGGCGTCAGTCCTCACCCGGCCCGGGGTGGGCGTAGATGCCAAAACGCCGGAACGGGCGGGTGTCCGGGATGCTGCGACACCGTACCGGCGCAATCCCTACACACCGTGGGCACAGGGGAAAGACGCCGCGGCATACCCCGCCGTGCGCGCCCTGACCGATCCCGCGGTGCGCGGGGGAGAGTACTTCGCCCCGGAGGAGCGGCTGCGGGGAATGCCCGTGGCCGTGGAGCCCAACGCGCACACGGCAGGCCCGGTTGAATCGCCGGAGCGGCTCTGGCTCCAGCTCGAAGACCTGGCCGGCGTGCAAATCCCCGGACTTGGAGCCCCGGCAACGCAGCCGGACCTGCGCTAGCGCGGTCAGCGCAGCCGGCGGGCCCGAAGCACCACATCCTCGTTGTGGTGGGCGCCGGCACCGGAAGCTACGTGCCGCGGACGGGTCTCCTGCGCCTCGATCCGCCAGTCCCCGTCCAAGGCGGCGGCAATATCTGCCGGGAGCACATACTGGTCCAGATCGTGGCTGTGCCCGGTGTCGGAGGTCAAGGCATGGTGCACCACCAGGAGCAGGCCACCGGGGGCGACCGCCTGCAGCAAGGCCTGTTCCGCGGCATGATCTGCTGTGCGCAGCAATGCCGGATACTGAGCAGACACCAGGTCGAAGGACGCCGCGGCGAGCTGGGCTTCGACCAGGCCGCTGTGCACCCAGGCGACCTGCAGGCGCTGCATTTCCGCCTGCCGTGCTGCCCGTTCCAGGGCTACGGAGGAAACGTCGAGTGCGGTCACGTCCCAGCCGCGGGCGGCCAGCCACAGCGCGTCGGCGCCTTCGCCGCAGCCGACGTCGAGTACCCGCCCCGGAGCCAGGGCAGCAGCTTCCGAGACCAAGGCACCGTTCGGCTGCCCGCTCCACAGGGCTTCACTGGCCGCGTAGCGCTGGTCCCACTCTTCTTCCACGCCTGCCGGTTCCGGCAGGGGAGGGGCAGGCTGCGGCGCGGGACGGGCGGGCTGATGCGGGGTGTTCGAATCCATAACTGAAGCATGCGCCGGCCACCGGTGCACCGCAAACCATGTTGCCGGACCGGCAACATGCCTGCAGTCGTCCATGTCCTCGTCGGGAGTAGCCCGCCGGAGCAGGCTACTCCCGGGCTTCGGCCTCGGGCCGCAGCCGGATAAGGCGCTGCGGGCCGTCGTCGTCCAGTTCCACCAGGTCGCTGCGGGAGGAAAGGAAGTCGGTGAAGGACCGGAAGCCCAGCGGCTTTTCGTTGAAGGAGGGGTCCATACGCCGCATCTGGTTCTTTACCGTGCCTGTGTTGAGCCACTCGTCGTCGCCCTTGGCATGGCCGATCTTCAGTGCACGGACAAGCAGTTCGGTGGCAAGGGTCCGCGGGTCAATGTCTTCAGCGGTGTCCGGCTCCTCAAAGCGGGCGTCTTCGGTGTGCGAGAACATGGGCACCACAGTGAGCTTGCGGGCCTTGCTGGGGGTCTGGTCCATTGCCGCAGCAGGGGCCTTGGCGGATCCCGGTGCCGCGGCGACAGCCGCAACAATGCCGGGCAGGGAGTCATAATCCTCGAACTCGTCGCACGCGGCGGCCAGGGAGGTGCTGGTGGAACCGGCCACACCGATACCCACCACGAAGCGGCCCAGCCGCTTCGCCTTCTGGGCTAGGGCAATGTAGTCGGAATCCCCGGCCACAATGATGATGTGCGTCAGGTCCGGCAGTCGGAAAAGGTCTTCCACCACGTCCACGGCAAGCCGGATGTCGGCACCGTTCTTGGTGCCGCGCGTTGTGGTGGTGAACAACTGGGTGAGGTCCACCGCGCGGGACATCAGCTGCCGCTGGTAGCTGGCGTTGACGGGGACCGACCAGTCGGCGTATGCCCGGTTCACCACCAGGGTGCCGAAGGACGCGGCGAAGTCGATGATCGCATTGAAGTCCACAGTGGCAGCGGTCAGCTTCGCGGCAATATCGGGATCTGCATCCCGGTTGGTCTTGTCGAAATTGCGGATCCCGTCGCGCTGGAAGGCGTTCCGGCCGTGCAGTTGCTGGTAGCGCGAAATGACAATGTTGTCGAAGTCGATATAGAGGCCGACGCGTGCGTCGCTCGGTTCGGGCATGGTGCAAAATCCTTCTGGGCCGGCGGAGGGCTCACTGCCATCCGTACCACCAGTTTCCCGCCGCCGGTACTGCAAGGGCAAACCGGGGTCAAGGCGCAGTGCCGTCCGGTCCTGCCGGGGCACCGCCGAAGGAGCGTACTTCGCGGCCGGTTATCCGGCGGGGGCGAACCGCTGCTGGCCGATCACCGCCAGCAGGCCAAGCTTCTGCGCTGCCTCGCTGCGCGGGGCGGCAGTCAGCACCAGCAGGGCCTGGCTCTGGTCTTCGCTGTACAGGGTCTGGCAGTCGAGCTCGATTTCGCCCAGTTCCGGGTGCAGCAGCGTTTGTGGTCGGCGAACCGGGTGGCCACGGCGCGGTCCTTCCATATTTCGGTGAACTCAGGGCTGCGCTTCTGCAGCAGGCGAACCAGTTCCAGCGCACGGGCCGAGTTTGCGGAAACTGCCACCCGCAGCCCGGCAACCTGGGCGCGGCCCTGCCGTGCGCGGTCAGCCGGCGGATAGAGCTCACGTTCAGCGGGATCGGTGAACCAACGGTAAACGCTGCTGCGGGCGGGCCCGGTGAGCCGGGAATGGTCTCCCAGCAGTGCCATGGAAAGCCTGTTCTGCGCCAGTGTTTCCCCGAGCGCGGAAAGGATCAGCGCCGGCGTATCCTCAAGCCGGTCCAGGACCCGCAGCAGGGCAGGGGCCACATGAGGGTCCAGGGACGCGCGGGGCGGCGGATTACGGTCAGCCAAACGGAAGAGGTAATCCCGCTCGTCGTAGCTCAGCCGCAGGGCCCGGGCCAGCGATCCCAGCAGCTGTTCCGAAGGCTGCGGGCCGCGGGCCTGCTCCAGCCGGGTGTAATAGTCCACGGACATCCCGGCCAGCGTCGCAACCTCGTCCCGCCGCAGCCCGGCCACCCGGCGCCGGGTCCCGGCGGACAGCCCGACGTCGTCGGGGCGCAGGGCATCCCGGCGGGATTTGAGGAAGTCGGCAAGTGTGGGGCGGTCCATGGATCCATCATGGGCCACCGCAGCCGTTCTATACAGGGACCGGGAATCCTACGACAAACGCTCCTCTCCCGCCCGCCGCCGGCCGGGCCAACACTGGGGGCATGAACATTAACGGAAACACCATTTTCATTCCCGGTGCCACCTCCGGCATCGGCCTGGCCCTCGCCGTCCGCCTGCAGGCTGCCGGCAACACCGTCATCATCGGCGGGCGGCGGACTGAGGTCCTGGAGCTGCTGGCCGTCGAACACGGCTTCGCCACCGTCGCCGTCGACACCACCGATCCGGCCTCCGTCCTGGCGGCCCGCGACACCGTGCTGGCCGGGCACCCGGACTTGAACGTGTTGATTGCCATGGCAGGAATCATGACCGGTGAAGACATGCGCAGCGAAAGCTTCCTCGCCGGAGCCGAGCGCCTGGTGGAAACCAACATCAACGGCCCGCTGCGGCTGGTGGCCGCGTTTATCGAGCACCTGCAAACCCGGCCGGATGCGGTGATCATGACCGTTTCCTCCGGGCTGGCCCATACCCCGCTGGCCAACACTCCGACATACAACGGCACCAAGGCCTTTATCCACCGGTTTAGCGAAGGCCTCCGGCTGCAGCTTGCCGGGACGTCCGTGCAGGTCATTGAACTGGTGCCGCCGGCGGTCCGGACCGAACTGATGCCCGGCGGCTCGGTGAACGAGCACTATCTCCCGCTGGATGCTTTCGCAGATGAGGTCATGGCCCTCCTTCAGGCCCAGCCCGATGCGCACGAAATCCTTGTCGAGGCCGTGAAGTTCCTGCGTTTTGCCGAAACCGAAGGCCGCTACGATGCGGCGGTCGCAGCGATCAATCCTGCGGTGCCGGCCTAGATCCGGCGGTAGGCGAGGTCGAAGATGAGCCGGCCGGCCTGGTGCGCCTTGTTCTCGAAGCTGGTGAGGGTGCGGCCCTCGAAGCGGGGAGCCCAACCGCCGCGCTCATCGACGTCGTCCTCCGGCACCTTGTTCTCGAGGCCTTCACGGTGCACCCGGGTCAGCGGACCCTGTTCGCCGGCCTGCTCGCCGGTATGCAGGTTCTCAAACTGTTCGGAGGCGTCCAGGACTTCGCGCATCTGTACGGCGTAGTCGGACCAGTCAGTGGCCAGCCGCCACGTGCCGCCGGGCACCAGGACCCGGGCCACCAGCTCGGCGAAGGACTCCTTGACGAGGCGCCGCTTGTGGTGGCGGGTCTTGTGCCAGGGGTCCGGGAAAAACACCCATACTTCGTCCACGGATCCGGCGGGGAGCATGCTGGTCAGCACCTCGGGGGCGTTGGCCTGCACCACACGCACGTTGGTCAGGCCCTTCTGCCCGATGCGCTGCAGGGTCTGTGCCAGGCCGGGCAGGTAGACCTCCACGGCAAGGAAGTCCTTGTCCGGGTTCTGCTCCGCGGCGTGCGTGACGGCTTCACCGAGTCCAGACCCGATTTCGACGACGAGGGGTGCGGTGCGCCCGAACTCCGCCGCGGCGTCGAACACGTACTCCGGATGCACCGAGGTATCGGCTTCCTCGCGCGGCACATCCACCACAAAACGGTCCGACAGTTCATCCCAGGCCTGCTGGCGGCGGCCCTGGAGGCGCGAGCCGCGCCGGACAAAGGAGACCGGAGAGCGGAAATGCCGGTCCTCGTCAGTTTCGGAGTCAACGTCGATGTCAGGGTCGGTGCCCTCGGCCTGCGGCAGGGCTGGTTCAGTAGTCATCACCGTTAATGCTATCGGCTGCCGGGGCCCCGGTTTTCACCGCTGCCGCCCGCCCCGATTAGGAAACTTTCCGCATTACGGTAAACTGTAGGGAGATGTTGGTCCTGCCACGGCCGCAGCCAAAGGTTGCAGCCGTGTGTGTAAGCAGTCCAGCCTGCGTCGATGAACGCTTTCTTTTGTCCCGCCTGTTAGCGCGGTAGACACTGTCTGACTTTTCTTCGGCGAACCCCCGGCCCAAACGGCGTTGGGGGCCTCTTACCGAAAGTTGCCTGTCTTTTATGACCACTTTTGCTGCCCTTGGTGTGCCCAAGGCACTTGTTTCCTCCCTCGCTGCCGCCGGAATCGACGAGGCGTTCCCCATCCAGGTGGAAACCCTCCCCGACACCCTTAAAGGCCGCGACGTCCTGGGCCGCGGGCGCACCGGCTCCGGCAAGACCCTCGCCTTCTCCCTGCCGCTGGTCACCCGGCTGGCCGAGAACGAGGCAGCTTACCGCCGCCGTCCGAACCGCCCGCTGGGCCTGGTCCTGGCACCCACCCGCGAACTGGCCACACAGATCAACAACGTGATTGAGCCGCTGGCCAAGGAACTGGGCCTGAACACCACCGTGATCTACGGCGGCGTGTCCCAGCAGCGCCAGGAAAAGGCACTGAAGGCCGGCGTCGACATCGTCATTGCCTGCCCCGGCCGCCTCGAGGACCTGATGAAGCAGAAGGTCATCAGCCTTGAGTCCGTCGAGATCACCGTGCTGGACGAGGCCGACCACATGGCCGACCTTGGCTTCCTGCCGGTTGTCCAGCGCCTGCTGGACCGCACTCCGGAAAAGGGCCAGCGGATGCTGTTCTCCGCCACCCTGGACAACGGTGTGGACAAGCTGGTCCGCCGTTACCTGTCCAACCCGCTGACGCACTCCGTGGATGAGCCGCAGGCAGCGGTGTCCACCATGGAGCACCACGTGCTGCTGGTCCAGGACCAGACGGCCAAGAAGCTGCTGGTCAAGGAACTGGCCGGTGGCCAGGGCCGCCGCATCATGTTCATGCGCACCAAGCACCACGCCCGCAAGATGGCCCAGTTCCTCACGGACAACGGCATTCCCACGGTGGACCTGCACGGCAACCTGTCCCAGAATGCCCGGGACCGGAACCTGGCGGAGTTCGCTTCCGGCGATGTCCGGGTCCTGGTGGCCACCGACGTCGCCGCCCGCGGCGTCCACGTGGACGACGTGGAGCTCGTAGTCCACATTGATCCGCCCACGGAACACAAGGCCTACCTGCACCGTTCAGGCCGTACGGCCCGCGCCGGATCCAGCGGAACCGTGGTCACGCTGACCCTCCCGGAGCAGAAGAGCGAGGTGTCGAAGCTGATGAAGGCTGCCGGCGTCGACGTTTCCATCGAGAAGGTCAGCCACAACTCCCCGTCCATCGCCAAGCTCGTCGGCGAACGCGCGGCCGTTGTGGAACCGCATGTCCGTGCCGCGCAGCTGGCAGCCAAGTCGCCGCAGCAGGGCGGCGGCCGTTCCACCGGCGCCAATGCCCAGCGCAAGCGCGCGGCCCGTTCCACCAGTGCACCCCGCGCCGGCGGACGCGGCGGCAACGGCGGACGCGGGCGGGTTTCCGCCGAACGTCCCGAGCGTACGGAACGCAGCGAACGCAACGACCGCGCTGCAGCCGGTGACGGCGGCCGCACCCAGCGTCCGGCCCGTGCCACCGAAGGACGCCGCGCCAGCGCCGGTGCTGCCACCGCTGCAGGCCGCAACCGCCGTCCCGCCACCGGCCAGCGTGCCGAAGGCGCCGGCAGCGGCCAGCGTTCCGGCGGCGCATCGGGCCGTCCGGCACGTGCCGCCGGTCCCCGCCGCGCCACCGCCCCGGCCTCCAACGAGCGCCGCTCCCGCTAAGGGTTCTGAGAAAAGAGGTCCCGCATCCACCGGATGCGGGACCTCTTTTTTGTTTGCGCGCAGACCTACTCGGTGTACAGCCCCATGCCGCGCAGCACATTGCGCCGGGCGGCGTTGGAAATCAGGAACCGGCGCCCGGAGGTGACCTCCGGATCGACTCGGACAAAGGCGTTCTTAATGCCCGCCTGCCAGGGGAAAAGGGGAAGCTCCTCCGAAGCTATCAGCTCGGCGTTGTCCTCGAGCAGGGAAGCGGTGCCTTTGAGCACCACGCTCCAGGCGGAGGAAAGATTGTCGTCATAGCCGTCAATCTCAAACGCCACCGAACTGCCCGAAAGCGCCCCGGACAGCTTGGTGCCGGCGGCGGTCCGGAACACAACGGTGCCGTGGTCCACGGCGAAGTTCACCGGAAAAATCTCCGGGTGGCCCTCTACGACTACGGCCAGCCGGCCGAACCGGGCTTTCCGGATGTAGTCCCAGCACTGGCTGGAGGTGAGCTGGTCTGCGGCGGTTTCCCCGGAAGTCGGCATGGCGCCAGTGTAGGACAGGAAGGGCAGCGGGGCTAAGTAGGAACTGCGGGCGTGGCTGGAGCCGGTGCCGTGGCTAAACCCGGGCCGGTGGAGAACAATGGATGAATGCACGCAATCCTCAACGTCATCTGGCTCCTGTTCGGCGGTATTTGGCTGGCGCTGGGGTATGCGCTGGCCGGTGTGATCTGCTGCCTGCTGATCGTGACCATTCCGTTCGGCATCGCGTCCTTCCGCATTGCCAACTACGCGCTGTGGCCGTTCGGCCGCACGGTGGTGGACCGGGGCGGCTTTACCGGACCGCTGAGCATGGTGGGTAACATCATCTGGCTGCTGCTGGCCGGCATCTGGATCGCCATCGGCCACGTGATGACCGCCATCCCCATGTTCGTGAGCATTGTGGGCATCCCGCTGGGCATCGCGAACCTGAAGATGCTGCCCATTTCCCTGATGCCGCTGGGCAAGGTCATTGTGCCTACGGACACCTGGCAAATCACCCCGTACGCCGGCAACGCCTACCGCCAGCCCGGCTATTCGGGCCGGGCGGTGCCGGGGCAGTACGGCCCGGGGGAGTACCGCCCGGGCCAGTACTAGCCAACGGCAGTACTAGTCCCGGCAGTACTAGCCCCGGGCACCGGTCAGGAACTGCTTCATGAGCGGGCCGCCCGACGTCGAACCCCGTTCGCCCTGTTCCACGAACACCGCCACGGCCAGGTCACCCTGGATGGACAGTACCCAGGCGTGGGTTTGGGGCGGGTCCTCGCTGCCGAACTCCGCGGTCCCTGATTTGGCCAGTACCGGATCACCCGGCACGTCCAGCAGCATCTGTACGCCGCCCTCGGCGACGACGGCGCGCATCATCTCCCGCAGGGACGCAGCTTCCGCGGCGGTGAGCTTACTGGGAGCAGGGGCGGGGGCCGCCGATTCACTTGCTGACGGAGCAGCCGATGCCTTCGCCCCAGCCGACGGGTCGGCAGGCGCCGATGCGGCCGGGGCTGTCCCCTCTGTTCCCGCGACGGGACGGACCAGCGCCGGTGCCACCCGCTCGCCCTTGCTGATGGACGCTCCGGCCACGGCCATGGCCAGCGGCGAAACGAGGACTTCGCCCTGCCCGATCAGCGACGCTGCGTGGGCGGTGCCCTCGGCCTCCGCCGGAACCGATCCCAGGAACGCGGGCGTGCCGATAGCCGCGTCCACACCGATGCCCAGATCCGCTGCCGCATCCGTCAAGGCCTGCTGGGAAACCGTGTCGCGTGCGTTCAGGAAGGCCGTGTTGCACGAGTTGGCGAATGCCGTACGCAGCGGGATGTCTCCGGTTGCGTTGGCGGGGTAGCCGGGGACGTTGGCGAAGTTCCGCCCGTCAACGTTGAGTTCGGCCGGGCACTGGACCGTGGACTCCGGAGTGACGCCGTTGCGCAGCATGGCCAGGGCAGAGGCAGTCTTGAACGTGGAGCCGGGCGGATACTGGCCCAGCAGGGCCGTCTGCTGGCCTCCGCTGCCCGGCCCGTTGGCCACGGTGAGGATATCGCCCGTGGAAGGCTGGATGGCGACCAGGGCCGACGCCGAGGGCTCGCCTTCCAGGACTGCCTCGGCCAGCTCCTGCAGGCGGGGATCGAGGGTGGTCTGTACATCGGTGCCGGAAAGGGCGTCCGTGGCAAAAACGCCCTTGCTTCCGCCCGCGTTTTCGACAGTGATGCTCACTCCGTCGCTGCCCCGCAGTTGCTCGTCGTACTGCTGCTGGAGTCCGGAAAGGCCGGTCAGGTCGCCCGCGGAAAGCCGGCCCTCGGACTCCGCGATCGCCTCGGCGGTGGCCTCGCCTACGGTGCCGAGCAACGCCCGGGCAAAGCTCCGCGTGGGCGCCAGGATGCGCTGCGCGGGCAGCGCTGCGGCGCCGGGGATGGCTTCAACGCTCTGAACCGTGGCCGGTCCGTCCGCCTCGGCGCGCTGCACCAGCGCCTCCACGAACGCTTCCGGGCCGGACGCCTGCACCTGCGCGGTGTAGGCCTCGGGGTCCA
This sequence comes from Arthrobacter sp. zg-Y40, assembly GCF_020731535.1. Taxonomy (NCBI): domain Bacteria; kingdom Bacillati; phylum Actinomycetota; class Actinomycetes; order Micrococcales; family Micrococcaceae; genus Arthrobacter; species Arthrobacter sp. zg-Y40. Next base: position 6,536 of record NZ_JAJFZS010000002.1, on the reverse strand, counting down.
GTCCCACCAGCGCGGCCAGCGCGGCGGCGGAGGACGCCTCCTGCCCCTCCGGGACGTCGGGCTTGTTGATGCCGATCCGCAGCACCGGACGGGAAGTCATCAACGGCGCCCCGTTCCGGTCCAGGATGTCGCCGCGGGCGGGAGGCGGCACGGTCGCGCGGGCCAACCGGTCGCCGTCGGCCAGGGAATCGAACAGCACCGACGGCGCCCACTGGACCAGCCACTGATCATCCTCGCCGCGTTCGAGCCGGACAATGCTTTCATAGTTCCAGTCCGGCCGCGAATCCCCGTTCACGTCCCAGGCATACCCAAGCTTGGCGGACGCGGTGTCCTTGTCATCGGGATCTTCGTCGACACCGGCCACGGTGACGTCCGGCCGCAGGGGCCCCATGTCGGCCAGCAGGGTCTGAAGCTCCTTGTTGATCTGGTCCGGAGTTCCCGCCGTAAAGGCAGATCCTGACACATCCAGGTTGCCCAGGCCCTCGGCCAGGGTAGCGGCGGCGTCATCCGGTGACGGCTTGTCCGCCGAACAGGAGACAAGGCTCAGGGCCAGAGCGGCGACGGCGAGAACGGAAACGGGTGTGCGGTTTTTCCCCATCCCGACAGGGTACCTGCCTGCCCGCCCGAACCTGCGGATGTGGCAGGCCTGTTGTTATTCCCGCCGCTGTGCGAAGTCGGTTTCCCAGTTGTCCTTGGGAACCTGGTCCTCGGCGATGGAAGTGTTGCCCGGCACCTCGCGGTTCAGGTGCAGGAACTCCAGATGGGTCTCGTAATGGTCCAAAACGTCGGTGATGACCTGTTCCTTGCTATAGCCCATGAGGTCATAGCCGTGGCTGCCCTCGAGGGAGAAAACCTCCATCCGGAAATACTTGGTTTCCGCTGACGCGTTGTGGGCATAGGACGGGGTATCGCACCGCACGGGGTAGATCTGGTATTTGAAGCCGCGCTCCTGCGCCATGCCCACCTGCAGGTCCAGATGGTGGATGCCGTACGGAGCCACCTCTCCTTCGCACAGCACGACGTCGGCGCCCCGCGCCTTCAGTTCGTCATGGACTTCCTGCAGGGCAGGCCGGGCGACGGTTTGCAGGAAGCGTTCGGCCTGCCGCGGACCCGGGTAGGTCATCACGCGGGAGAGGCGCTGGCGCCAGCTGAGGCCGCCGCGCGCGTCCAAGCCGCGTCCTGCGATGATGCTCGGCAGGGAAGCCCGGTAGCTGTCGGTCAGCGTGTTCTCTACCCGCAGGGCCTTATAGACCCCGAGCATGATGAACAGCAGGAGGATGGACAGCGGCAGCCCCATGATGATGGTGGCGTTCTGCAGCGTGGTCACCCCGCCGACCATCAGCATCGCGAGGGTAAGCAGGCCGGTGAAGGTGGCGATGGCCGCCGTCGCCGGCGCCCAGGGGTACTGTTCCAGCAGTCCGTAGAAGGCGCGTTCGGGCTGGTTCATTGCCACCTCCCCGAACGCTGTGTTGCCGGTCATGACCAGGTCAAGCGCGGAGTTCCCGAAGATGGATATCCACAGCAGGATGAAGGCAAACGGCACGATCATGGTGCCGAGGACGAATTCGCGGATGGTCCGGCCCCGGGAGATCCGGGCCAGGAAGAGTCCGACGAACGGTGCCCAGGCAATCCACCAAGCCCAGAAGAACAGGGTCCAGGAACTCAACCAGGCATCCGGCCGGTCATAGGCCATGGTGTCCATGGTCATGGACGGGAAGTTGCTGAGGACATCCCCGATGTTCTGGACAATGCCGTCGAGCAGGAAGTTGGTGTTGCCGGCGACCAGGACGAAAAGCATCAGCCCGACGGCGAGGACCACATTGAGCTCGGAGAGCCGGCGGATGCCTTTCTCCACACCGGAGACGGTGGAAATGGTGGCCATGATGACGGACAAGGCAATCAGGGAAACCTGCACCGTCAGGTTTTCGGGCAGTCCGAACATGACGTTCAGTCCATAGTTCAACTGCACCACGCCGATGCCGAGAGAGGTGGCAATGCCGAAGATGGTCCCCAGCAGGGCGGCAATGTCCACGCTGTGGCCAAGCGGACCTTCGATCTTCCTGCCGAAAATCGGGTACAGGGCCGAGCGGATGCTCAGCGGCAGGTTGTGCCGGTAGGCAAAGTAGCCCAAGGCCAGTCCCATCAGGGCATACAGCGCCCAGCCGGTTATGCCGTAATGGAACAGGGTCAGTACCAGGGCATTGCGTGCCGCTTCGGCAGTGCCGGGATCGCCGGCGGGCGGGGCCAGATACTGCGAGACCGGCTCGGAGACCGAGAAGAACATCAGGTCAATGCCGATGCCGGCGGCGAACAGCATGGCGGCCCATGTGAACATGCTGAACTGCGGCCTGGAATGGTCAGGGCCGAGCTTCGTCTTACCGACGCGGGTCAGGGCCGTGGCCAGGACAAAAATCACCACGAGGCTGACCACCAGGAAGTAGTACCAGCCCATGTTGACCGAAACCCAGCCCACCATGGAACCGATAACGGAATCGGCATTGCCGGAGGCCAGCATGGCCCAGAGGGCAATGGCGAGAATTCCGGCGGCCGAACCGATGAAAACCGTTGTATTAACCCGGGTCCGCGGAGCAGCGGTGTCCGCTTTCTCCGCTTCCGCGAGATTGCTCATTGAGGATCGATCCTTGGGTTGCTACGGAGCTTCAGGCGCTCCGGCAGCACGGGATGGCGGAGGCGGCCGCGGCGCGGCGTACACCTAGGCGTCCGCAGGCCAAACGGAGCGGGCGGGCACCCGGGGGGCTGCAGCGCGACGCGCTGTCCGGAGGCATTTTCGAATCTACCAAAATGCCCGCAGTGCCTCGATTCCTTTGACCCGGCTCACACGGACATGGCAGGTGCAAGCCCAGGAAGCCGGGCCAGGGCAGCCTTTCCGACCTGTGCAGGGCCTGCTTTCCCTGCTACCGTTTTGGAGAAATGGCCCTCTTGTGGCCAACGACACAACTCGCTTCCAACTGGACACCTTCCGACGGCCCGAGCGGCGTCGACAGCCGCGCAAGGACCCGGATCGGGTGCCGGTTGTTCTACGGAGGAGTGAGCGGATGTCCGATTTGGACACGATTCTCAGAAGGACGGAGCGGTCCTTGGGCCGCCGGCAGATTCAGGCCGGCCACGCACTGATGGTTGTGATGGCCAGGGACATCGGGCATCCCATCGGAGAGGTGTGGTCCGCGCTGGCTGAACCTGACCGCGTGGCTGAATGGCTGGCGCAGCCGGAGGGGGATTTGCGGAGGGGAGGAAACTACAGCCTGCCCGACGGATCCCATGGTGACATCCTGCGCTGTGATCCGCCCCGCCTGCTCACCGTGTCCTGGATCCGGGAAGGGGCAGCCCCTGCCGAGTTGGAGCTGCATCTGACGGCCGAAGACAGCCAGACCCGGATAGAACTGCTTTACGCCTCGGTCCGCAAGGGGTTTGCCACCACCGCGGCACCCGGCGGCGGGATCTGGACCGGCGGGGCGGGGTGGGAGTTCTTCCTGGACATGCTGGAGGAGTACCTGGGCGGCACCATCCCGCAAAAGCCGCCGGGACTTATGCCGGATTTGAAGATCGAAGGAGAGCTGGTGGACCTGTTCGACGCCCGGAACGAGAGCTGGCGCCGGGCTGCCGACGAGTTTGAGGCGGAGCGCGCCCCGTAGGAGACGCCGGCGCCGCCTTGGGACGGGCGCCCCAAGAGTGCTGTGGATAACTTTACTTTCAAAGTTGAGCTAACTAGACTCAACTTTGTTATATGACCAGCACTGAGGCTGAATATTGCTGAGGTTTTGAGGAGCCATCCGTGGACACCAAATTCACGAACAAGAGCCAAGAGGCGCTCTCGGCTGCGGCCATGAACGCCAACACTGCCGGTAACCCGCAGATCGAACCGTCCCACCTGCTCAAAGCCCTGATGGACCAGCGGCAGGGTGTGGCCGTGGCCCTGCTCAAGGCCGCCGGCGTGAATGTCGACACGGTGAGTGCTGCGGCCAGCAACGCCATTCACCAGCTGCCATCCTCTTCAGGGTCCTCCGTGGCCCAGCCGCAGTTCTCACGGCCCCTGCTCCAGGTCATCAGTGCCGCTCAGCACGAAGCGGAGCAGCTGGGAGATGCCTTTGTATCCACCGAACACCTGCTGCTGGGCCTGTCACTGGACAGCGGCCCGGCGGGCAAGGTGCTGCGGGACAACAACGCAGGGCATGACGCCCTGATTGCCGTGCTTCCATCCGTACGAGGAGACCGTAAAGTGACCAACGCCGATCCGGAGAACACCTTCCAGGCCCTGGAAAAGTTCAGTACCGACCTGACCGAGATGGCACGGTCCGGAAAACTGGATCCGGTTATCGGCCGGGACGCGGAAATTCGGCGCGTGATCCAGGTCCTCAGCCGCCGGACCAAGAACAATCCGGTACTGATAGGAGAGCCGGGGGTGGGCAAAACCGCCGTCGTCGAAGGCCTCGCCCAGCGCATGGTTGCCGGCGACGTCCCGGAAAGCCTCAACGGCAAGACCCTGCTGTCCCTCGACCTGGGCTCCATGGTGGCCGGGGCGAAGTACCGCGGCGAATTTGAAGAACGATTCAAGGCCGTGCTGGAAGAGATCTCCAATGCCGAAGGGCAGATTGTCACCTTCATCGACGAGCTGCACACGGTAGTGGGGGCAGGTGCCGCCGAAGGGTCCATGGACGCCGGCAACATGCTCAAACCCATGCTGGCCCGCGGGGAGCTGCGCCTGATCGGCGCCACCACCCTGGACGAGTACCGCGAAAACATTGAAAAGGACGCCGCACTGGAACGCCGTTTCCAGCAGGTTTACGTAGGCGAGCCCAGCGTTCCGGACACCATCGGTATCCTGCGCGGCTTGAAGGAGCGCTACGAGGCGCATCACAAGGTGGCCATTGCGGACTCGGCACTGGTTGCCGCCGCCACCTTGTCCAACCGCTACATCACGGGCCGCCAGCTACCGGACAAGGCCATTGACCTGGTGGATGAGGCCGCCTCCCGGCTGCGCATGGAAATCGACTCCGCTCCGGAGGAAATCGACGAGCTGCGCCGCGCGGTGGACCGGTTGACCATGGAGGAACTGGCCCTGGCCAATGAGACGGACGAGGCTTCCATGGAACGCCTTGCCGTACTGCGCGAGGACATGGCGAACCGGAAGGAACAGCTGGCAGCGCTCAATGCCCGCTGGGAAGCGGAAAAGGCCGGCCTGAACCGGGTTGGTGACCTCAAGGCAAAGATAGACGAGCTGCGCAGCCTGGCCGAAAAGGCACAGCGCGACGGCGACCTCACGGAAGCCTCGCGCATCCTCTACGGCGAGATCCCCGCACGGCAGAAGGAACTCGACGCCGCCCAGCAGGCGGAGGCGAGCAAAAACGGGGAGGAAGCCCAGGAGCTGATGGTGTCCGAAGAGGTCACTGCGGATGACATTGCCGAAGTGGTGTCCGCGTGGACCGGCATCCCTGCCGGGCGGATGCTGCAGGGCGAATCGCAGAAGCTGCTGGACATGGAAGAGGCCCTCGGTTCCCGCCTGATCGGCCAGACGAAGGCGGTGGCTGCGGTGTCCGACGCGGTGCGCCGCTCACGGGCCGGCGTCAGCGACCCGGACCGGCCCACCGGTTCGTTTATGTTCCTGGGCCCCACCGGCGTCGGCAAGACCGAGCTGGCCAAGGCGCTGGCGGACTTCCTGTTCGACGACGAACGGGCCATGGTCCGCATCGACATGAGTGAGTACTCGGAGAAGCACGCCGTGTCCCGGCTGGTGGGTGCCCCTCCTGGCTACGTGGGCTACGAGGAAGGCGGACAGTTGACCGAAGCGGTCCGGCGCCGGCCTTATTCCGTGATCCTGCTGGATGAGGTGGAAAAGGCCCACCCGGACGTCTTCGACATCCTGCTCCAGGTGCTCGACGACGGGCGGCTGACGGACGGCCAGGGCCGCACAGTGGACTTCCGCAACGTGATCCTGATCCTCACCTCGAACATCGGCTCCCAGTTCCTGGTGGACCCGGGCATGAACGACGAGCAGAAACGCGAGTCGGTGATGGCCATGGTCAACGCGAACTTCAAGCCGGAGTTCCTCAACCGCCTCGACGACGTCATCCTGTTTGATCCGCTGAGCTTGGAAGACCTGACGAAGATCGTGGACATCCAGGTCCGGGCGCTCGCGGCACGCCTCCACGAGCGCCGGCTGGTGCTGGAAGTGACCGACGCCGCCCGCGAGTGGCTGGCCCTGACCGGCTACGATCCGGCCTACGGTGCCCGTCCGCTGCGGCGCCTGGTGCAGCGGGAAATCGGTGACAAGCTGGCCCGCGGCATTCTGGCCGGGAAGATCAGCGACGGGGACACCGTGCTGGTGGACCGTGCGCCGGACGGGCTGGATGGCGACGGCCTGGTGGCCGAAACCGGACTCACGGTGGCTGCAGTCAGCTGACCGGGACCCGGCAGCGCAAGTAGAAACGAACGGCAACAAACGAACGGCGTGGGGGGGGGGGGGGGGGGGGCGGGCCGCCCGGGGGGGGGGGTGTTGTTGTGGTGGGTGGGGGGGGGTG